>JBBDWZ010000190.1:0-23027 GCA_040902615.1 Gemmatimonadota bacterium
CACATACATTACCGCCGTCAAAGACGGCGGATTGTCACATTGGATTCAAATTTCGGGAGAGGGGCGAACGGCGGGTGCGCGGGAACCCTCACCCCTAATTTGAATTTGAATTCACAATTCGAAATTCGAAATTGCAGTTTCTCGCCCCCGCGATCCCGTATGCAACGCCTTCGATGTTTTCCACGGCGAGAACCCTCCACTCAACCCCTAATTTGAAATTGAAATTGAATTTGAATTGCCGTTTGCCTTAACTCCCACGCGAAAGCTGTCTGCGAATCAAGTTGCACTACTGCTGAGCGCTCGCAGCGCGGCCTGAAACGCGGCCCGCCGCCGTCGTGAGATCGGTACGCTGGCCTTGCCCGCGAGCACCGCTACCAGCTCACCCGTGACCGACCACTCCATTTTGCGGACCCCTTCCAGACGAACCAGCGCGCAGCGATGTGCGCGCAGAAAGCCATGCGCTTTTACGCGCTCCTCCAGCACCCGCAGAGACTCCCGCAGGAGATAACTCTTTCCGGCCGTCCAGATGCGGGCGTAGTTGTCGGCGGCTTCGATCCAGTCGATCTCGTGCAGCGGAACAACCGTCACGCCGTCCCCGCTGGTCACCAGGATGGCCGGGGCGCGCGTTGGCTGGCGTCCGCTGCGCAGCTGCCGCTTTAACCGCTTCATGGTCGCGGCGAACCGCGCTTCGGTGACCGGCTTGAGCAGGTAGTCCAGTGCCTCGGCCTCGAAGGCGCGCACTGCGAATTCATCGTAGGCGGTCAGGAAAATAACGGCCGGCATGCGCTCGGGCGTACGCCGCCGAATCACCTCGAAGCCATCGATGCCTGGCATCTGGATATCGAGAAAAATGACATCGGGCTGCAACCTATCCAGTGCGACCAGGACTTCAGCGCCGTCGCGGCATTCGCTTATCACGACGAATTCGGGGAACGCCGCCAGACGCTGCCGCACTCCGCGCCGTGCAGCCGGTTCATCATCCGCGATGAGTACGCGCCACTCAGCCGTTGGCAAGTTCGGCCTCGCGCGTCAGCGTGTGATACGGCACTTGCAGCGTTGCGACTGTTCCGTCACTGGTCGACGCCAACTCGAGTGACGACCGCTCACCATACAACGCTCGGAGCCGCTCTCGCGTGTTGGCCAGACCGTGACCGCCCGGGCTTTCCACGCCGCCGCCGATGCCGGCGCCGTCATCGGCAACAGAAACGATCAACGCACCTCCATCGCGCCGCGCAGCGATGCGTATGCTGCCGGCATCCGAGCGTCTGGCGATGCCGTGCCGGATCGCATTCTCGACCAGGTGCTGAATGGCGAAACCTGGAACCGCAGCAGCGAGCGTTGACTCTTCGATTGCGAAAGTAGGGTTCAACCGATCCGGGAAACGGGCCTGCTCTATGGCCAGGTACTCGCGCACCAGCTCGAGCTCTTCCTCCAGTGTAACTTCATTGGCGCGATGGCGGCCGAGTGTGCGGCGCAGCAGCTCGCTCAACTGCTCGACCATGCGCGCGGTTCCGCTACCGTCACCATCCCGCGCGCGGACCGCAATCGTGTTCAGCGCATTGAAGAGGAAATGCGGATTGAGCTGCGCCTGCAGCGCGGAAAAGCGCGCTCCGGTCAGCTGCTCCGACAGGCGGCTCATCTGCAGCTCGCGCTCACGCGCTTCACCGAAGTAGCGCGTAGCATGGTCGATACCGGCAATACATGCGTACAGCGCAATTCCCAGCGGCAGCGTGTTCAATGCCATTTCCAGCGCGCTGGTCGTGACTCGTTGCCATGCGGCCAGCGCGGGCATACTGGCCAGGTTTTCCGCCATCTCCGAATCGAGCAGGACTGGCAGCAAACCTTGATACAGCATGAGAGCAAGAGCCCAAAGCAGCGTAGCCAGCAGCACGTGCAAGAGTATACGCCGCGCCAGGTGCGGACCGGTGATCGGCCAGCGCCTCGACACGAAGAGAAAGGCGGGCGATACGAACGCACACAGCAGCCAGATACCGCTTGGTGAGAACAGCAGGTCGTGCACGCGCCAGGTCGTGCCGCCCTGCAGTTGATGCTGAGCGAAGAAGCTGAGCGGACCGATCAGCAGTGCAACCAGCCAGAGAGCGGCGGCGACTTGCCAGGGACCCAGGCGAGTGGTGCGCATGGAACGCACGGTATGTACGCTCCGCACCACGCGCAATCAGTGCGCAGCCGCGCATACCGTTCGCGGCAGATGAAACACCGCTGCCGGACAAAGTGTTGCTCGACGGAATCCGCGCGGCCATGGTAGCGACCCTCTACCCAATCGCGGAGATTACCATGCGACATTCGAGGGTGCTGGTTGCACTGAGCTTCGTGCTGACCGCGGCGTCAGTGCGGGCGCAGACTGCCAATGCCGCCGGCGATCCGATTTCCGGGACCTGGACCGGTGACATCGGGCTCGATGAAGAGAGTCGAACGCCGATCACCATGCAGCTGCGCTTCGACGGATCATCGGTGGTTGCCGGCACGATTGCCGGACCGGGTCAAGCCGAAATCAAATCGGGTACGTTCGACCCCAGGACCGGAGCGTTCAAACTCGAAATCGACGTGCAGGACGACACGCGGCCGAGGCGGTTCGTATTCGAGGGCATCGCAGTCAAAGGCATGGCCACCGGTCGGGTCAATTCCAACAACCAGACCGGCACGTTTCGCTTCACTCGCGGCGCGGCACCGGCATCTGGAGCGCAGCCGGGTGGCCCCGCTTTCCCGCCGGAGCTACGCCTGCGCTTCGATGAAGTGAGCGCCTGGGTTACCAAGGCCGCGCAGCTGGTACCAGCCGACCAGTACAGCTATCAGCCGAACCAGAATGTCCGCTCCTTCGGCCAATTGGTCGCTCATATCGCGGATAGCTACAACTACTACTGCGGCCGCCCGGCCGGCGGACAGGCACAATGGACCGATGCCATCGAGAAAGGCAGCCCGGACAAAGCCGCGATCGTGCAGAAGCTCGCACAATCCGGGGCCGCCTGCGCAACACTGTACGGCGGGGCCGGCCAGGCGGGTTCGCTGATCGACAATGTGGCGCATACCAGCCTGCATTACGGCAATATTGTCACATACATGCGACTACTCGGATTGGTACCACCGTCCAGCTGAGCGTTCCCTTGGCAAGCCGCGCGTTCGAGTCCATTTTTGACGGACCTCACTCACCCACGGAGTAGCTCCGATGCATTTGGCCTCGACGCGCCGCGCCGGTCTGGCAACGACCATGGCTGCGGTCCTGATCGCCGCAGGTGTGACCCCGCTCACGGCGCAGAACCGCCCTCCCGAAACGCAGCAGACGTTCAATCCGATCACGCATGAAGGCTTCATCGAGCCGCCCGCCGCGATCAAGAAGCTGGTGGACGCGCCGCGCAACCTGAACGTCAGTTATGGAGCGCCCAGCCCGGGCACGCGGAAATATTTCCTGCGTTCGGTGAACGAGAACATGCCTTCGCTCGCGCTGATTGGCGCTCCGCATTACAACCTGGCTGGCTGGCAGATCGACCATCGCGGCAATCGCGCGCGCACCATGACCACGCGCGGCCTGAGCGGGATCGAGCTGTTCGACTGGGCCGCCGGAAAAGCCATCAGGGTCGGGCTGCCGCCGAATGCGCGCGCGTTCGGCCCGCAATGGTCGCCGGACGGAAGCACGGTTGCGTATTTCGCGAACTTCGATAATGCCACACACATCTACCTGGCCGATGCAGCCACCGGCAAATCGCGCGCGCTCACCCGGACGTCCGTAATAGCGACCAATGTGACAGCGCTGTTTTGGACCGGTGACGGCCGTTCGATCGTGACCGTGCTCGCGCCGGACGGTCGCGCCCCGGAACCGACTCCACCCGCGATTGCAACAGAGCCAGTGGTGCGTGTGAACGAGGCCAATCGACTGCGCACGCGAACGCTGCCTGACCTGATCGAAAATCCGTTCGAGAAGAAACTGCTCGAGTACCACATGACCGGTCAGCTCGCAGTCATCGACGTGAAGTCGCGCGCAGTCACCAAGGTCGGTGCACCCGGCATGATCCGCTCGATCAGTGCGTCACCCGATGCGCGGCATTTCCGCGTCACCTACCTCGATCAGCCGTTCTCCTATTTCCAGGCGATCAACAGCTGGGGCACGCACGAAGTATTGATCGATGCAACCGGCAAAGTGATCCGTGAGATGGCACGCCGCCCATTGCGCGATGGCACACAGGTTGACCCGGATCCGGATCCGGATCCGACCGATCCGCCCGATCCCAACGATCCGAGTCCTCGCGATCCGACGCCCGGTCAAGGCCGCGGCGGCCAGGGACGCGGCGGCGCAGCAGGTCAGACGCAACAGCCGGATACTTCACGCCGTTCCTTGACCTGGCATCCCTACGATGGCGGACTCGCTTTCCTGCAGCTCAGCCGCGTACAAGGCGATTCCACACGCTACGTCGATCGCTTCGTGCACCTGCCCAATCCGACGGACTCACTCGCGACCAGAGTCATCCACGAAACCAGCAATCGCATTCAGGCGGTCCGCTTCTCCGACAACGGACGGATCCTGTTCGTGACCGAGACACCACCCGCGGCTGCGGGTCGCGGCAACACTCCCGCAGGTGCTGGAGGTGGGCGCGGACGCGGCGGTCAAGGCGGCGCTGGTGCACCGGGCGGTGGCGGCGCCACTGAAATCGCGGTTTTCCTGGATGAAGCAGGCGCGAAGTTCACGATCCCGAACCGGAGCGGGGGCGGCGCCGGCAACACCGGTGGTGGTGGCGGCGGTGGAGGCGGCGGTCGGGGTGGTGGCGGCGGTGGTGGCGGATCCGCGATCGGTGGTGGGGGCGGCGCATTCGTCAGCAAGACCGGCAGCCGCGGCAACCCGGTCGTCATGCTGTCGACCGATGGCAAATACGTTTTTGCGCAGGGCTCGGCCCGACTCAGCGCGCCCGCCGACACAACCTTGAACCGGCCGTTTATCGAGAAAGTCGAGATCAAGACCGGCAATCGCGAGCGCATCTATCACAGCGTATCGCCCATCGCGGAAACGATTGTTACCGCGCTCGATGATGACTTCACGCGCGCGCTGATCCGTCGCGAGTCGGACAAGGTAGTCGGTCAGCAGTACATCCTGAATGTGAAGTCGAAGGAAGCCAGGCAGATCACGAACAACAAGGACTACTTCCCCGAGATCGTGAGTGCCCAGCGCAAGACGCTGCAGGCGCGGCGCGGCGATGGACTGCCGATCCGCGTGCGGGTCACGCTGCCGCCCGACTATAAGGAAGGCAGCAAACTGCCTGCGCTCTTCTGGTTCTATCCGAGCGAGTACGATTCCGCAGCGGCGTATGAACGCACGCTGTCCGCTGGACGCGGCGGCGGTGCCGGTGGTAGTGGCGGCGGCAGCTATCCGAGCTACGGCCCGCGCACGATGTCGTTCGTGACCGCGGCCGGCTACGCCCTGATCGAGCCCGACGCGCCGATCGTGGCGACGACGGGCAGGCAGCCCAATGACAACTACGTGCGTGATCTGCGCGAGAATCTGCAGGCGGTCATCACGATGCTCGACGCCATGGGCATCGTGGACCGCAACCGCCTCGCAATTGGCGGCCACAGCTACGGCGGGTTCAGCGCCGTCAATGCAATGGTGCACACGACCTTCTTCAAGGCGGGCATCGCCGGTGATGGCAACTACAACCGGACGCTCACACCCAATGGCTTCCAGCGTGAGAGCCGCGACCTCTGGCAGGGTCGTGAAACCTACCTCGCCATGTCACCGTTCCTCTACGCCGACCAGTTGAGCGGCGCGCTGCTGATGTATCACTCGCTGGAAGATCAGAACGTCGGGACCGACCCGATCAACTCGCCGAAGCTGTTCCATGCGTTGCAAGGCCTCGGCAAGACCGTGTCCCTCTACATGTACCCGTACGAGGATCACGGACCCATTGCACGCGAGACCATGCTGGACCAGTGGGCCCGCTGGGTGGCCTGGCTGGACAAGTACGTCAAGAATCACGGTGCAGCGCCGAAGGTCATCAGCGAATAGTGCACTCGGATTAGTCGATGCAAAGGGCGGTCGAGTGGCCGCCCTTTTGCATTATGGCCACCCGATGCCGGGAAGGGAGACTGGTTGTTTCAACTATGAAGCCGACCGTTTCGGCCATGGCGGGCGGCACCCTGCTCACTAGATTGCTGGAATGGTAAAACCCGCTGAGCTGGATCCCGCTCTGAAAGCGTATCTCGACGCGAAATTCATTGCGATCGGCGAACACATGCAGATGTTCGAAGATCGCATCACCAACCGGGTCGAGCTGGTTGCGCGGGCGGTTGCAGTGCTCGAAGAACGCATGACTGCACTCGAAGAACGCATGACTGCACTCGAAGAACGCATGACTGCACTCGAAGAACGCGTGACTGCGATCGAAACAAGAGTTGGTGTACTGGCGGATGGATTAGATGCGTTCAGGATCTGGACTGAAGAACAGTTCCTCGGAGTATTCGACCGGTTCCGAGTCATGGAAGTCCGCTTCGATCATGTCGACGCGCAGGTTGCCGAACTCCGCGCTCTCGTCATCACGCTGACCGCCAGGGTAGATGGCGCTGAGCGGCGTACCGACCTGGTCGCCCAGCGCATGGTGAAGCTGGAGAAACGGTATGAGACCATTGAGCATCGGTTAAATGGCTTCGGCGAGGACATGCGTCAACGTTTCCGACTGGTGAATGAGCAATTGGCCGCTCTCATGAACTGATCGCAAGAGTAAACAGACGCGCGGACCTGAGATGCCTTGGCGATTGTTTTCCATCCTTCCTGCTGGACACAAGGTCGTCGACCTGATGCTGCTCCCACGTCAATGAAGTGATTGGCGTCGTGGTATGTTACCGCCGGAGCGGGTAGAGCTCGATTCGCTCGACGTCGAGGTCATCTCTGGTGACGCCCAACAGGAAATCAGTGCCGATGTGCATCGGCTCGAAGCGAGCGGGCAGCCGCAGGCTGGCCAAGGGCCGGCCGCTCTCGTCGTACACATCCCACTCGGGGGAGGGCTGCCAGGGCGGCCCGTAACGACGCACCCAGAGGTTGCCGGCGTCATCCAGCCTGAGCGCGGCATACTCGGGTGAGCGCCGGGGCGGCGGGATCTCCTTGAAGCCGGCACGCGCATCGGTCTTCGCCTGCGGCGTCGTGCGCTTCTCGACTTCCTTTTCGACCCACTGTTCGATGTCCGCACCTGAAAGCGCTTTCCCGCTGCCGCGAATCTTCACCGTGCCGATCGAACGGCCGTTGCCATCATAGATGCCAATGTCGGTGCTGTGCGTGTCACCGTAGTAGAAGCGGTTGCGACCAATCGCAATCTGGGCCGTCCTGCCATACGGAAACGGATACTGCCGCCACGACGGCGGAACCGGTTGCACGAACGATTGGCCTGCGCGTCCGCGAGCGATCGTGTCGTAACTGGTGCCGCTCGGCGTCTTTCGCAGCACAAAACCGTTGAACTCGATGAGGCCCTGGAAGTCCTTGATCTTTTCCGGCGGCGCAATGCCGATCGTGGCCAGAAGCGAGCCGTCGGCCAGACGCCCGCTGGCGCCCGGGATGGTCGGCACCTGCACGCTGTGCAACAGCGTGGGCGTGCGATCGAAGTAGGTCAGCCGGCCATTGCGCGCGTCGTACGCGATCAGCGAATCGCCGGGCAGGCGCCACAACAGCCGAAGCGTCTGGAACTCACCCGGTCCCGCACCCGTGCGGCCGAGCGTGGTCGTGTGTCTACCCCGGGCATCATAGACGCGCAGCTGGTTCGATGCGCCGTTCGCCACCACAATGCGGCCGTCCGACAGACGCACTGCCGCCGCGACCTGCGAGAACATGTACGGTTCCGCCGCTTCGACTTCACCAATGCGTACGGTCGGCTGCGCCGACACCGCCCACGGCTGCTGTAAAGCGAATGCAAGTGCCAGTTCAATAAACATTGTCGTCAGTTGTAAGAGTGATCTTCACGAGAAAGCTGCCTTCTCTGCTCCCTCTGCGCCTCTGTGTGAAACGTGTCTTAATCTGCTGCCACGTCGGTGCGACGTCCGCCTGAGCGCGCACGCTCCCAGGCCTGGAGCGGGCTCTCGCCCTGTAAAGCTCGCCAGACCCGTGGCGGACTGAATGGCAGAGCATCCATCCGCACACCGATCGCATCGTAAATCGCATTCGCAATTGCCGGGATCGATGAGTGCAGCGGACCCTCGCCGGCTTCCTTCGCGCCGTAGGGACCTTCCGGATCGATGCTTTCGATGATCAGCGATTGCATTTCGGGCGTGTCCAGTGATGTCGGTATGCGATAGTCGAGCAGCGAAGGTGCATTGTGCAGACCGGCCCGCCCGTGCTCGCTGTCCTTGAAGACCTGCTCCTCCATGAGCGCTTCGGCAAAACCCATGTAGGTCGAGCCTTCCATCTGCCCTTCGACCAGCACCGGATTGATCGCGCGGCCGCAGTCGTGCGCGACCCAGATCTGGTCGACGGTCACTACACCGGTCGTGACATCGACCTGCACTTCGGCCACGTGCGCGGTGAACGAGTAGGCCGGAGACGCGCCGATCGTACCGCCGCGATAGCTGCCGTGCACATCCTTGGGCGTGTTGTAGGAACCGACTGCGGCCAGCGGTCCGTGTTTCGCCTCGGCCAGGTTGAAGGCCTCGACGATGTTCAGGCGACGCGCTGTATCTTTGGCATCGAAAGCCCAGCCGCCGGCGAGTACGACCTGCGCCGACGGCACCTGCCATTCGAGCGCGATCGTTTCCTGCACCAGTGTGCGCAGCTTGCGCGCTGCATCGATACAGGCATTGCCGACCATGAACGTTTCACGCGATGAGTACGCGCCCAGGTCGACTGGCACGAGGTCGGTATCGGTCGAGCGGACGCGCACGTAATCCAGCGGCACACCCAGCTCTTCGGCCGCGATGTAGGCCACCATGCTGTCCGAGCCCTGACCGATCTCGGATGCACCGGTCAGCACACTCACGCGGCCCGATCGCTCGATCTGAATCTGGATTGCAGCCTGCGGCATCTCGTTTGGGTAAATCGGATAGTTGGTTCCGGATATGTAGCACGACCCCGCGACACCCAGTCCGCGCCCGTACTCCAGCTTGCGATAGCGATTCTTCCAGTCGCTGGCCTGCTCGACCGCGGCCAGACACTGCAGGAAGCCGTTCGATGTAACACGCAGCTCGTTGATTGTGCGCTTGTGCTCACCCAGGAAATTGCGACGGCGCAGTTCCATCGGATCGAGCCGCAGCGCTTCGGCCAGCTTGTCCAGCTGCACTTCGAAGGCAAAGCGCGGCTGCACCGAGCCGTGCCCGCGCTTCGGTCCGCACGCAGGCTTGTTCGTGTACACCCGCGTGGAATCGAAGCGATACGACTCGAACACATACGGTGCCGGCAGCAGCTGGCCCGAGTAGTATGTGGTCACCAGGCCGAACGACGCGTAGGCACCGCCATCGATCAGTACTTTGCCATCCAATGCCTTGATCTGTCCATCGCGCGCTGCACCCGTACGATACTTTAGCTTCATGGGATGCCGCCCGCGATGCGCGTAAAACACCTCCTCGCGCGTGTACAAGATCTTGACCGGCCGGCCGCTCTTCATCGCCAGCTTGGCCACACAGAACTCGAGATCGAACGGCTCGGACTTGCCGCCGAACGCGCCGCCCACAGCAGGTTGCACGACGCGAATGCGCGCGACATCCAGGTCCAGCACGCGCGCCAGCTCGCGCTGCAGGTAGTGCGGCACCTGCGTGGCCGACCAGACTGTCAATTTGCCGCGCGGATCGTAGTAGCCGAGCGCGCAGTGCGGCTCGATCGGTGTGTGGGTCGTGCCCTCGAAGAAGTACTCCCCTTCTATCACGACGTCGCTTTCGCCCAGCAATCGATCGACCTCGCCGAACTCCAGCCGCACATGCTTCGTGATGTTGCCGTTGCGGCCAGGCTTGCCCGCTTCGTGAATGGTTTCACGTTCGCCCGGTTGCAGCGCATCCTCCGGCTCGAGGAACGGCGGCAGGATCTCGTATTCGATGCGGATCAACTTGATCGCCTGCTGCGCCGTGTCTTCATCGACGGCAGCAACCGCGGCCACACCATCGCCGATATATCGCACTTTGTCGACGCAGAGCGGATACTCGTCGCGCGTCCAGGGAATGATGCCGTAGGCAACGGCCATCTCCTTCCCGGTGACGACTGCGTGCACGCCGGGCAGAGCCTCGGCCAGGTTGGTGTCGATGGAGAGAATGCGCGCATGCGGATGCGGCGAGCGCAGGATCTTGCCGTGCAGCATGCCCGGCAGAACCAGGTCGTCAGTGTACAGTGCGTGCCCCGTGAGCTTGCCCGCGCCATCCACCTTCCGATGCCGCCCGCCAATGACGGTCAGCCCCTCGACCAACTCAGCCAGCTCCTCAGCCGGAACCGCCGACTGCACCTGCCGCTCCCGCAGATCCTCCGGCCTCATGTACCCGCCTCCTGCACAGCGGGGCCGCCACTCGTCGCTCGCCCCTCGTCGCTCATCGCTTGTGCAGCTCGTCGCTCCTCGCTCGTCGCTTGAACGGCAGCTCGTCGCTCCTCGCTCGTCACTCTGGCTGCATCTTCGATCGCGTCGAAGATCTTGGTATAGCCGGTGCAGCGGCACAGGTTGCCCGAGAGCGCTTCCTTGATGTCATCGCGGGTTGGCGCTGCGTTGGTCTCCAGCAGCGCAACCGCGGACATGAGGATGCCGGGCGTGCAAAAGCCGCATTGTGCCGCGCCATAGCGATCGAACGCGTCCTGCAGCGGGTGCAGCCCGCTGGGCGCCGCCAGGCCTTCCACGGTTCGGACTTCCCGGTCCTCGGCCTCCCACACCGGAGTGATACAGGACAACACTGGCACATCGTCGACCAGCACGGTGCAGGCACCGCAATCGCCCTTGTCGCAGCCCTGCTTGGACCCGGTCAGGCCCAGCCCGTACCGGAGTGCCTCCAGCAGGGTGAAATGCGCGGGTACAGCCACCGTCTTCCGGTCGCCATTCACGGTGAGCTCGACGATCGCATGCATGCCTTAACATAAGGCGAATTGACCCGTAACGGGCGTTGACGACCCGGTCGGACGGTCTGGCCGGCGTCCGCACGATTGGCCAGGCACCTGTATATTGGACCGCGTGATTTCCTGGAGGTGACGTTGAAGATAAACGTGGACGGGGTCGTCCTGGCGGCCGGGCAATCGAAGCGCATGGGCGTTTCCAAGGCTCAGCTCGAATTCGAACCCGGGGTCACATTGTTGGAGCATGCCGTGCAGATACTGCGCAAAGCCGGCTGCCGATACATTGTAGCCGTCGTCAACGTTGGCGATGACTGGACCGCGCGGCTGGCCGATGTCGCGGGCGCCGCGGTCGTAATCAATGATCGGCCCAACTCGCAGCAGATCGATTCGATTCGCCTCGGAATCGTGCACCTCCCTGACGATGCCGCGGGCGCAATGGTGCTGCCCGTCGATTTCCCGGCGCTTCGGGTCGGCACCGTGACCTCCATGATCAACGCATTCGAGCACAGACAGCCGCCTGTCCTGGTTCCGATCTGCCTTGGACGTCCGGGCCACCCCGTGATCTTTTCGCGGGAAATCTTCGGTGAGCTCATGACCGATCCGCTTCCGCGTGGTGCCGAGACCGTCGTCGACGCGCATCGGCCCGACCGTTTCGAGCTGCGAATCGATGATCCCGGCATCCTGCTCGACGTGGATTCGCCCGCTGATTACCAGAGTTTCCTGCGTGGCCGCTGAGCCGCTCACAGCAGCCCAGGCGGCCGCGGCCCTGATCGATGCACGCCGCGCCGGCCGCGACCTGGCCACGGTTGTGTCGCTTTCCGGTGCGTCGCGTGGCCAGCGCATCCTGGTTTACCGCGACGGCGCGATCCGCGGCACGTTCGGCGACCCGGCCGTCGACAGCGCGGCACGGCAGCTTGCCTGCGCCGCCCTGCAGTACGGTGAGGCTCAGCTGCAGGAGTCGTCCCACCTGTTCGCCGAGGCGCAGCTGGCCGCGCCCCGTCTCATCATCGTGGGTGCCGGACACATCGCCGTTCCGCTCGCGCACATCGGCCGGCTGATCGGCTTCGAAGTCACGGTGCTCGACGATCGCGAGGAGTTTGCAACCGAATCGCGCTTCGAGAGCAACGTCGCCGTCCGGCATCTGGACCTGGCACAGCCATTCGACCGCCTCGAGCTGGGGCCGCGCTGTCACGTCGTACTGGTCACCCGCGCGCATCGCCTCGATTACGACTTGCTGCGCGTGCTGCTCTCCGCGCCCGACCAGCCGGCGTATATCGGTATGATCGGCAGCCGGCGACGCGTGCGTGCCGCATTTCACGCCCTGATCAGGGCCGGTATTCCCAGAGAAAAGCTCGAAGCGATTCATGCGCCGATCGGATTGGACATTGGTGCGGAAACACCCGCCGAGATTGCGGTGGCCATCGCCGCCGAGCTGATCCATTTTCGCACGCACGCGGGTGACGCGCAGTCGCTCGGCGCCCACGAACGTGTGCTCGATCGATTCTTTAGCGGTATCACCAGCGATGCCTGACGCCGACGTTTACGAAGCGCTCCTCGCTGCGGTTGCGGCCGGCCGGCCGGTCGCGCTGGCCACAGTCGTGCGCACACGCGGCTCCGTGCCGCGCCATGCCGGCAGCAAGATGCTGATTGATCCCGCGCACGGCCTGATCGGCACGATTGGCGGCGGCTGCGGCGAGGCCGATGTGCTGGTCGCGGCGCAGAGCGCGATCGCCGAGGGATCCGCCCGGCTCGTGCACGTGGAGCTGACCGATCCCATCACATCGTTCAGTCCGGCCGTGTGTGGTGGCATCATGGATGTTTTTGTCGAGCCGATCCTGCCGCATGATGAATGACGACCAGCTCAGCCCAGGCGAGTACGAGGCCGTAATTCGGCGGAGGCCCGCGAGCACTGACACCTGCTTGGTTCGAAACGATCAGGTTCAGCGCGGTCAGTATCCCGCCGCACTGCGCGAGATCATCAGTCTGACTGAGCATCAGCGAGCGCGGACCGTGGTCGAAGAATGGCCCGGCTATCAGCCCACCAACCTGTATCCGCTGGACAACGTTGCCCGCGATTTGGGCTTGGCTGACATCTGGCTCAAGGATGAGAGCACGCGCTTTGGACTGGGTGCCTTCAAGTCACTCGGTGGCGCGTACGCCGTATATCGCATGCTCGAGCAACACATTCGCGCCGACCATCCCGGTGCCGAAGTTTCACCCCGTGCATTGATCGACGGCGCGTTCCGTGAACTGACTTCGCAGATCACCTTTGCCTGTGCCAGCGCCGGAAACCACGGCCGCGCGGTTGCCTGGGGTGCGCATCTGTTCGGCGCGCGCTGTGTGGTCTACCTCTACGAGGGCGTGAGCGCGGGACGCCGGGCCGCTATCGAATCGCTCGGTGCCACGGTCGACGCATCGTCACCCAATTACGATTACGCGGTCAAGCGAATCGCGGTCGACGCCGAGCGCAGCGGCTGGCTGGTGCTGTCCGATACCGCATACGATCGTTACCGTGAAATCCCGCGCCTGGTGATGCAGGGCTACACCATCATTGCGCAGGAAGCACTCGAGCAGCTCGGCGATGTGCGACCCACGCACGTCTTCGTGCAGGCCGGTGTCGGCGGGTTTGCCGCGGCGATCACCGCCCATTTCTGGGAAGTACTCGGCGCCGATCGACCACGCTTCATCGTGGTCGAGCCCGCGGGCGCCGCGTGTGTTCAGAAAAGCATCGCCCAGGAACGATTGAGCTCCCTGCCGGCTGCACACTCGATCATGGGCGGCCTGAACTGCGCGCTGCCCTCATCATTGGCCTGGGAGGTTCTACAGGCTGCCACGGACTGGTCGGTTGCAATACCCGATCGAGCCAGCATCACTGCCATGTGCGAGCTCGCACAGCACGGGATTGTCTCCGGCGAGTCGGGTGCCGCCGGCTTCGCCGCTTTACATACCCTGTGCGCGAATCCAAACGCGCGCGCGGAACTCGGTCTCGATCAGCACGCACGTGTGCTGCTCTTCTCGACTGAAGGCGCCACCGACCGCGACACTTATCACGCCCTGACCGGACTCGAACCCCCCGCATGAGCCGAGTACGCATCTTCGTAGGAACCAAACGCGGCCTGTTTCACTTCAGCGCCGATGAACGACGAACCGGCTGGATCACATCGGTACCCCTGCTGCCGGGACGCGAGATCTACTTCATCGCACGGGACCCGCGCGATGGTTCGCTCTGGGCCGGCAGCAATCACAAAGTTTGGGGCCCGCATCTGCATCGCAGTACCAACTTCGGCGATGAGTGGGAAACGCTCGAGACCGCACCGCACTACGCTGACGAACGCGGACTGCGCGCCGTCTGGAGCATAGCGGCTAGCAGTAGCGACCAGCCCGGACGGCTGTACGCCGGCATCGAGCCCGCTGGCCTCTTCCAAAGCGATGACGGCGGAGCATCCTGGCGCGAAGTGCATTCCCTCAACCAGCACGCGACCGCGACGGCCTGGCAGCCCGCCGGTGGCGCGCTGGCGCTGCACTCGATCACCGTCGATCCGCTGAACCCACAGCGTATCGTGTGCGCCGTCTCTGCAGGCGGCGTTTATCGCACCGATGACGGCGGCGTCAGCTGGCAGGCGCTCAACCAGAACGTACGCGCCGATTTCCTGCCGCAGCCCTACCCTGAGGCCGGTCAATGCGTGCACAAGCTGGTGATGCACCCAGCAAATCCGGACCGGTTGTACCAGCAGAACCACTGCGGTGTCTATCGCTCCGATGATGCCGGCAACACCTGGATCGAAGTATTCGCCGGTCTGCCCAGCAATTACGGTTACGCACTGGCCGTCGACTCGCGTGATCCGAATGTCGCGTTCGTGATCCCCGAAGAATCCAGTCACATGCGCACAACTGTGGGTGGTCGACTGCGCGTCTATCGCACCACCGATGCCGGCAGCTCGTGGCAAGGCATTGGTCGAGGAATGCCGCAGGAGCACGCGTACGTTTCCGTTCTCCGCGAGGGCATGTCGACGGATAACCTGGAGCCGACTGGTGTATACTTCGGCACCTCGGGCGGGCACCTCTTCGCATCGCGTAACCGCGGTGAGAACTTCAACATGATCAGCGGGTTCCTGCCCAGGATTTTGGCGGTGATGGTGGTGGTGGTATAGCGGACCGCCTCCCCGCTTCCCCCTTTTGGCCGTTCCTGCTATGGCATCGACCGGACGCTGGGGCTAATCTGAAGGCCGTTATCGGAAGCAAACCACACGTTTGGCCCAACGATCTATCGAAAGCGGCCAGATCGTGGTTGAGTGCGCCAAAACGACCTAACCGGGGAGGCGGTCCGCCAGGATGCAGCACAACGACCCCGCCGCCGCCCCCGCCCGAAGCCGGTCGGGCGTATCCCAGGCCCAGTCCTGATACTGCGTTACGCCGTCGACTGGCTGCGGTACCACCGGATCACCACCTACAATCATTGACTCGAACAGTCGCATCTCCAGCGTATAGTCTGCGCGTTCCTGGCTGCCTCGGGCCAACTCACGCACCGTTGCCAATGAAACGCCCAACTTCTCGCCACCAGTTCGCAACACGGCGTCCTCAAAGGATTCACCCGAGAGGAGCGATGATGCCGGCAACCCCCACACATTCGGCAGATCCTGGTCATTGTCAGGTCTCTGGACGACCAGGAGACGGTTGCGATCATCCGGATCGAAGATGGCGACGGCCACGCTCTGCTTGATTCGCTTCACTTGCCGCTCCAGCCGTAAACCTTCCAGTCGATGCGGCCGCGCCGGTCGAACTTCACGCCTTCGCTTTCGAGCAGGGCACGCTGGAGTCGGGCGGCATAGACCGCGCCTCTGATCGAGATCTCGCCATTGCGATTGACGACCCGCCACCAGGGCACGTCGGTGCCGTCGGGCAGCGTCGATAGCGCGTGACCAACGCCACGCGCGGCACGCGGATGGCCCAGCAGCGCGGCGATGCCGCCATAGCTCACGACTTTCCCGCGCGGACAACGGCTCACCATCTTCCAGACTCTACGAGTAAAACCCCGGGCCTGCATGCCGATCCGGTCGCTCCGATTACATTGATGGGATCATGGATCATGGATCATGGATCACGGATCAGGGATCGTGGATCGTGGATCGTGGATCGGCAATAGACGGACTTCACTCTCGCTCCGTGATCCCTGATCCCTGATCGATCCCTGATCGCTGATCCTGATTGAGATAGCGATCCCGATTGTTTGGTTCAAGGCCGTGAAAGGTACACTCGATTGAAGCACCTGGTATTGGTTCGGCTGGCCTCCGAGGTGACGCTGAAATCGCGGCGCACGCGACACACGTTTATGGGCCGGCTGATGCACAACCTGGCGGATGCACTGCGCACGGCCGGCATCAAGCATCGCATCGCCGTGGTCTGGGGCCGCGTCTACATCCACGCCGATTCATCCACGGCTTTGACCGTGGCGGCCCGCGTGTTCGGCATCAGCTCCTGCTCGCTGGTCGATGAGGTTGTACCGGCTACCGTGCAGGACATTACCGAACGTGGTCTCGCGTTGTACCGCGATAAAGTGGCCGGCAAGCGATTCGCCGTGCGCTGCCATCGGGTCGGCAGCCACGACTTCAAATCGCACGACATCGAGATGCAGCTGGGTGGTGCGCTCCGTCCATTCGCCACGCGCGTCGATCTCACAAAACCCGAAATCACGGTGCAAGTCGAGATTCGCAATCGCGAAGCGTACCTCTTCTCCGAGCGCACACCGGCCAGTGGCGGGCTTCCGATCGGTGTGGAAGGCAGCGCGATAGCCCTCATTTCCGGCGGCTACGATTCCGCGGTCGCAGCCTGGCTCGTGCTCAAGCGCGGTGTCGAGCTGGATTACGTCTTCTGCAATCTCGGTGGCGATGCCTACGAGCGCGCAGTCGTACAGGTCGCAAAGCTGCTCGCTGATGAATGGAGCTACGGCACGCGGCCGCGGCTGCACGTGATCGATTTTGCCGAGCCATTGCGCGAGCTGCGCGCCAAGGTGAAGCAGAGTTACTGGCAGGTCGTATTGAAGCGATTGATGTATCGCGCAGCCGCCCAACTCGCCCAGCAGTACAATGCACTCGCGATCGTGACCGGTGAAGCAATCGGTCAGGTCTCCTCCCAGACGCTGCATAACCTGAGCGCGATCGAACCCGCGTCGGCGCTGCCGGTTTTGCGCCCGCTGATTGCCTACGAAAAGGAAGAGATCATCGCACGCGCGCGATTCATCGGCACGGCCGCGCTCTCCGAGCAGGTCAAGGAGTACTGCGCGATCGCACCGGGCCGGCCGGTCACTGCCACCACCGCCGATCGGCTGGCGCGCGAGGAATACCCGTTCGATCACACTATCCTTGAGCAGGCGATCGCACAGCACAAGACGCTGGACCTGCGCTCTCTGACGGCCACCGATCTGGCCGCGCCCTACTTGTTTACCAATACGATTCCGGACACTGCGGTGGTCATCGATTGCCGGCCCGAAGCGCAATACGCGGTCTGGCATCATCCCAACGCGGTGCACAAGGATGAGTGGGATCTGCTGCGTGAATTCAAGCGGTTGGATCGCGACCAGACCTACGTGCTCTACTGCGCTCACGGTTTGCAGACTGCGTACATCGCCGAGAAAATGCAGAACGCCGGCTACGACGCGTATTCGTTCAAGGGCGGAATCCGTGGCATTCGTCAATACAGCGAGGCCGGCGTTTCACCAGGATAACACGACCTTGCCGGTATTCGCGTTTTCCTCGACCAGCTGGTGCGCCGCCGCGGCCTGATCCATGGGCAAAGCACGGTCGATGACTGGCCCGATCCTGCCCGACTCCATCCATTCGCGTGTGTCGGCTTCGAACGCCCGCACGGTTGCGATCTTCTCCGCCAGCGATCGAGTGCGCATCACGGTGCCGGTAATGGTCACGCGCTTGCGCAGCACCGCGTTCAGGTCGATCTGCGTGCTGCGTCCCGCGGTGAGACCCACCAGGATGATGCGTCCCAGTGTCGCCAGCGATTTCAGGTTTCCCGCGAGGTAATCACCGCCGACCAGATCGAGCACGCCCTGCACGCCCGCGCCATTCGTGATGCGCAGCACTTGATCGGCAAAATCATTCTTGCTCACGTCGATGCCGAACTCGAGACCCTGCGAAGCCAACTGCTCCAGCTTCCAGCTCGACCGGCTCGTTCCGATCACATGTCCGCCCGCGGCACGGACCAGCTGCAATGCCGCCGTGCCCACACCACTCGCAATCGCGTGCACCAGCACGGTCTCACCGGCAGCCAGCTGCATGCGCGTGAACAACGCGTCATGCGCAGTGAGAAACGCCTCGGGAACCGCGGCCGCTTCCTCGAGTGACCAGGCCGCGGGTACACGCATGGCCTCCGCTTCGTGCACGACCACATACTCCGCGTACGCGCCACCGCCGATCAGGCCCATCACGCGATCGTTCGGCTGCCAGCGGGTCACACCCGTATCGACCTGCTCGACCACACCGGCATACTCGAGCCCCGGGATGTCCTGTGGGTAACCGGGAGGCGCTGGGTACTGTCCTCGCCGTTGCAGCAGGTCCGCGCGATTCACGGCGGACGCCTTCACTCGCACCAGGATCTCCTGCGCACCCGCGATAGGGGCGACGACCTCGCTGACCTCGAGCACTTCGGGGCCACCCGGCTTTGTGATCGTGACCGCTCTCATCCGATCATCGGAAGAAAAGGAGTGAAAGAATTGCAGCTGCGATGATCGCCAGGAACATCGTGATATAGAGGTAGAGGAAACAGCCGGTGGCTCGAAAGAAGAAGAGGAAGCAGCCCTTCAGGTCCTGCGGATGCTGGTCGTCATCGGCCAGCTCATCCGGGTCGCTCACATCAGATCGCTTTACGCGCCGCGTAGTGGTAAATGAATGCCGCCATCAGGCTGCCCAGAACGGCACCGAGCAAACCGCCAAACCGCAGCGGTACCGCATTGTGATGGATATAGGGCGAAGTGCCCAGCATGCCGCCGATGAAGGCGCCGAACACGGCGAGCGTCAGCGTCACGATGCCGTCCGTCGCCGCCGCGCGATACAGTATCCGCATCGCGAGTCCTGCCGCGATTCCGATCACCAGCCAGACGCCCAGCCCAAAAACAAATTGCATGTTGCCCCTTCTTCTCTCTGGTAAACTTACACTTACGCTTGCACTTACACTCACACTCGCCGGCCGACACGATACCCTGCCCCCCAAACCCGAGCAAGCCCGAGCCCAGGCGCAGGCCGCGGGCTCGAGATTGCCCGTCCAGAGCGGCCCGATCACGCGGCCCACGAGGGTGACTTCTCCATCGATTCAGTTCGGTCCGGTGAGGGAGGCCTGCAATCTGACTCGCCCCCCGAATGGGGTTCATTTGACCGGGCCCGACCGAAAATGTCCCAATCTGCCATGGCTTGTGGCCGCTCTTGGTAGCATCTTCGCGATACCCTAACGAAGGATGCCGCAAATGAGTCAGGCCGATGGCGCGCCGCGTGACGGCGAGCCGCAGAATGCCAAAGGGCGGGGTCCACTGATGAGCCGGTACCCGGGCGAGCTCGCGTTGCGCGACGCGGCCGGAGCCACGGCCCTCGAGGCGCAGCTGTGCGCGGCTCGTTTTGCCGTGCTCCAGCTGGCCGAGCGCTATGCCGGCTCGGGCATCGATGCGATCATGCTCGCGACCGAGATCGAAGCTGCAGAAGCGTATGTGACACCGGTAAACGAGCGTGGGCCCGCAGATGCCTTGCGCTTGCGTCGTGTGCTGGAAAATATGCGAGCCGGTAACGTGCGTGCCGTCGTGGCTGGTTTGCTGGCTACGGGTGACACCGCGCGCGCCGGCGGTCAGATCTTCGCTTCCGCCGGATTCCACGGTGCCGCGTTCGACCTGGCCATGCGCATTGGCTGGAATGCCGCCGCTTTGAGTGCTGCATCCCGCATGGCCGACCTTGCGCTTACCCTGCAGCGACCCAAAAGCGCTCACCGCTGGCAGCGCCTCTGCGCCGAGCGCATCGCTGCTTGTCACTGAGCGATGGCTACACTCGTGAAGAACGTGAGCGCATCACCAGCGCCGCGCGCCTCCGCCAGCCGCTCCGCTGCCCGCGCTGCGACGCAGCATTGACGCAGTCCGAAGTCCCACCGACACTGGGCGTCGCCTATGTACGCAAGCGCGCGCTACTGGTCTGCCCCGGGTGCCATCGCAATGCTGCGATAGACCTGCCCCGCAGGTAAGGCAGACATCACCGCGTTTTGGATACAGATTTTGGCTTTCGTGTCCGCCCACGGAGGAGGAGGTAGGCCGGAGGACTAGGATTAGGACTCAGGACCAGGACTAGGGGTGTGCATTGAAGCGTGCGGCTGCGTTTCGAGCGGCATATCGGCAAACTCACCGCTGATGATACTGTATCTGACTCTGCTTCTGACCCGCCGTCACTGTACCTGCTTCTGATTCTGTATCTGACTCTGCTTCTGGCCCGCCGTCACTGTACCTGCTTCTGTCTCTGTCTCTGTCTCTGGTTCTGACTCGCGGTCACTGTACCTGTAGATGATTCTTCTCTACCCCTCCCGCTGTGTGACTTTTTCTTTCGCCTGCGTCAGCGTCCGTTTCCCGTCCGTAAGCCGTTGCGCCAGATCATCCATTTCCTCTTCATCGTCTTCGTCTTCCGGATCCGGCACGATCAACGACAGCAGAATCGAGATCAGCAGTGCGGTCGCGATGACCACCAGGGATGCGACGATCGGCACCTTCTGAATGTCCGACAGCAGCATCTTCACGCCGACGAACACGAGAATGAACGAGAGACCGTACTTCAAATACCGGAACTGATCGACGATGCCGGCCAGCAGGAAGTAGAGCGATCGCAAACCCAGAATGGCGAACACGTTCGATGTATAAACCAGGAATGGCTCGGTAGTAACAGCAAAGATGGCAGGAATGGAATCAACCGCGAAAACCAGGTCCGTGAACTCGACCATGAGCAGGACCAGCAGGAGCGGTGTCGCGAACAACTTCCCGTTCTCCCTGATCCAAAAGTTTTTTCCGTGATACTGCGCGCTGACCGGCACCAGCTTGCGCGCCAGCTTCAGCAGCCGATTGTTTTCGGCATCGAACGGCTCCTCGTCGCGAAAAGCCATCTTCGTGCCGGTGAAGACCAGCAGTGCACCAAACAGGTAAATCACCCAGTGAAAGTGGGAGATCAGGTACGCGCCCAGCACGATGAAAATGCCGCGCATGACCAGCGCGCCGACAATGCCCCAGAACAACACGCGATGCTGGTACTTCGGCTCGACCTTGAAATAGCCGAAGATCAACACCATCACGAAGATGTTGTCGACGCTCAGCGCTTTCTCGATGAGATAGCCGGTCAGATAAGCGAGCGCGGGCTCGGGTCCGGCAAAGAGGTAGAGACCGAAGTTGAATGTGAGTGACAGCCCGATCCAGACCGAGCTCCAGATCGCCGCTTCACGAATCGAAATCGCGTGCGCACGCCGATGAAAGACCCCCAGGTCGAGGGCCAGCATCGCGAGAATAAAGACGTTGAAGATGATCCAGAACCAGATCGTGACCTGCAAACGCGCTCCTGAAAAAAAGAGCGAGACCACTACGGCACACGATTGGCTCGTGCCGCAGTGGTCTCGCCCTGGCGTTCAATTGCTGTCTGGAGCCGGGAGCCTTGTGGACTCCGTCTTGACGACTCCAGATCCGGCCCGTTTGTAACAGACCGGCAGGCTACTCCCCACTTGCTTCCAAAGTATACCGCTGATCCTCAGAGGGGCCAAGCGCCCTGACAAACCCTTAATGTCGGTCCGACCCCAAAAAGCCTTGTGTGCCGAAGCGGGAGGCCTCCGCATCTGCCCCGCCCTGGAGTCCCTAGTCCTGAACCCTGCCTCCTCCCTCCCGCCGGAGGAGGAGGACAACTAGGATTAAGGACTGAGGACCAGGACTAAGGTCCAGGACCAGGTCGCCTCTTCGCATACCCCCGCCAGGGAGCTATCCATGAAACGGATGAGCGCATTGCTGTTCCTGCCACTGCTGATCGGTCTGGCCCCCGATCCGATTGGCATCGCCCCCGATCCGATCGACATCAAGGAGTGGAAGGTCCCCTTCGGCGGGCACCCGCGCGACCCGTTCGTCGACCAGCAGGGCCGGGTCTGGTTCGTCGGGCAACAGGGTCACTACATCGCGTATCTCGAGCCGAAGAGCGGCGAGTTCAAGAAATACGATCTCGAGCCCGGTGCCGGCCCGCACAACCTGGTGGTGGATCGCGATGGGACGCCCTGGTACACGGGTAATCGGCGGGGCTACATCGCGAAGGTGAATCCGACCAGTGGTGAGATCACACGCTACCCAATGCCGGATACAACCGCACGCGACCCGCACACGCTGGTGTTCGACCAGAATGGTGACATGTGGTTCACCGCGCAGCAGAGCAACTTCGTGGGGCATATCGTACGCAAGACCGGGCAGTCGCATCTGATCAAAGTGCCGACTGCCCGCGCGCGGCCGTACGGTATCATCCTCGATTCCAAGGGCAAAGTCTGGTTCAATGAATTCGGAACGAACAAGCTGGGCATGGTCGATCCTGCCACCATGAAACTCGAGGAGATCGTGCAGCCGCGGCCGGCCACGCGCGGCCGTCGCATCGAGGTGACGCCCGACGACCGCATCTGGTACGTCGACTACGCCACGGGTCACCTGGGCGCGTACGATCAGGCCACGAAGCAGTTCAAGGAATGGCCGATGCCGAGCGGTGTACAGAGCCGGCCGTATGCAATGGCGGTCGACGACAAAGGCCGCATCTGGGCGGTGGAGTCGGGCGTGCAACCCAACAAGTTCGTCGGCTTCGATCCAAAGACCGAACAGTTCTTCAGCGTGACCGACATCCCGAGCGGCGGCGGCACCGTGCGTCACATGTTCTTCAACAAGCCGACTCGCGAGATCTGGTTCGGCACCGACGCTGGCACCATCGGCCGCGCAAAGATACCCTGAGCACGCGCGCCACATTGTTGATCGCCGGCGCGGCGGCACTGT
>JBBDWZ010000191.1:0-20384 GCA_040902615.1 Gemmatimonadota bacterium
CCGCCGGCGCGCCTTCGGCAAACACAACAAACGCGACTGGAGGAACTTGCACAGCTCGCGATTGGGCAGGGGCCAGTTGATATCACTGTGGTTCATATCTCCCGCTTCCTGCAAGCAATTGGCAATGACGGCGTGATGCGTTCTCCAAGCATTGAGTGGGATATGGCAGGTGAATCGAGGCGTGAGCGCATCATGAGCGGCTCCACCGCTCGGAAGCTGCAAGCTGCCATGCGGGACGTCGTAAACCGTGGAACCGCACGAGGGATCAGGCCCGAGCTCCACGGCCTTGATGGCTGGACGCTCGGTGGAAAAACGGGGACAGCACAGGTTGCAGGCGCGCGAGACGATGGCTGGTTTACGGGGCTCGTCTTCGATCCGGAAAACAAGGCACGATTCACTGTGACCGTATATCTGAGGGGCGGTGGTCCGGGAGCAGCTCAACCTGCAGATATTGCTGCACATCTTACACGCACTCTCGTGTCAACTGCAGGCTGGATCGTCAGCAGATGAAATTTAGGCGGTGGACTATGGCACATCGAACCAATGAGGGTCTGGCTGGCGGCATTCGGGTCGAGTTGCGGCCCCGTTGGAAATCAGCGTTACATCAATTTCGGCTGCCTGATCTTGCGCCTTGGTGGATGCTCAGTGCCTCTGCTGTATTCTACATTGCGACCCACTTTTTGATCGCCCGGTCAATATGGCCCGTTCACGGGACCTCTGATCGAGCCGTCACGCTCGTGTTCGTCGATCTAATGGCCATGACAGCTTGGGTTGGATCTTTGCTTCTGTTTCGACTGTTACGATACCGCGGTAGCTGGCTCATACTTGCTCTGCCGGCGATCGTTTTTCTATTTGGGCGTCCCTCCGTGTTCCATGCCCTAAGCGATCCTGCTTATTTGCCGGATGGCGGACACAGTCGCGCGGAAGCAGCCGCGCTGAAAGCACAGAATGCGAGGCGTGCTGGCATTAAGCGGGTGTATCCTGCGGAGCGAATGACTGGCATTGTTCCTCCCAATGCAACGGCCGACAGGGCGAATGGACGCTCCTTGCTGCCGCGGACCATAGGGGGATGGTTACCTGTCATTGCGCCGCTTGTCATGGTATTCGGATTCATGCTGGGGTGCCGCGAACGCCTACTGAGCTGGATACGCGAGCAGCTCGCGTGGTGGTTTGGTGCGACGTTTCTTCTGTTCACAATCCTTTCAGCCTTTGCGTCGAATGGGCGAGTACGCGGAACGACTCCTTGGGAGTTCTTTCTGCCTCTATTCGTGATCGGATGGGCTACGACGTTGGCTGACGACTCATACAACATTTCGCGACGCACTGTGCTCCGCCTTCGCGTACTGCTACAACTCGCCATCTACGGGGCACTACCCGTGTCCCTGTTTGTCTTTAACCCGGGCACACGTGATTTAGGCATCGCAGTCGTGCTCGCAGCGAGCTTCGCTGCAATGCTCGTCGTGGGCACGCGACGCGGTTGGTGGGCTGTCATTATGGGCTTTGTATGGATTGCGCTCGTGCTAGCCGCATTTCGCTTCGATGACCGGTCCGCGACCCGACTCGCGCTTGCATATGCGCCATATCGCGACCCCGCAACTATGAGTGTTAACGCTGCTAGCGAATGGGCGGCGAAGGTTCATCAAATAAAGCTGTTCGATGCGAATATCCAAGCCGGCGGACTTATCGGCGCCGGTCCGGGGCGTGGCCATGGTGAGACCGCGCCAAACGCGGCCGACGACGGCGTGTTTACTCTGTTCGCGTCACAATGGGGGTGGATCGGCGCACTCTCGCTCGTGGTGCTTTACTCGGCGCTACTTATTCATGCGTTGGAAGTAGCTGCTCGAGAGAGGAGCGCGTTTGATCGTTGTGTCGTGACAGGCCTCACTATGATGATCGGCGTACCTTTCTGGCTTGCGTCCCTTGGCGCCGTCCGCGTCCTTCCTTTGACCGGGGTCGCAGCCGGTTTTGTCGCCCATGGTGGCTCCAAACTCGTCGCTTCTTCGCTCGCGATCGGCTTGATTGCGGCCATTAGTCATCGCCAAAGCCAAACAGTCGCGTCCGACAGAGATGTTGAAACAGCGCCGGTGATGAACATAAAGACCGTGATTGCTGGCCGCTGATGAGCACGATCGAGCTCGATGTGCCAGTTGAGACTGGAATCGATATCGCCGCTTTCAGCGAACGTGGCCCACGCGGCCAAAATGAAGACGCGTACTCGATCGATCAGTTCGCCAGCACCGGCAAGATCATTGTTGCTGACGGCATGGGTGGTGCCCGGAGCGGCCGCCTCGCAGCTCAGACCGCTCTTGAGGCTATTCTTGGCACTGGCCCCGTCGCTTCTTTGGACAACGTGCGTCAGGCGCTGGTTGCAGCTGACCGGGCGGTTGCTCAATACGCCAATGTGGATCCAGCCCGATATGATGGAATGGGGTGCGCGGCCACGCTGCTCACGCTCTCGGCTGATCGTACGCTCTGGCTAGGCGGAAACATTGGCGACGTCCGCGTGCTAAGTCGTAGCACAGACGGCACAGTGCGCCTTGAAACGCGAGATCACACTGTTGCTTTTGAAGAGTGGGAGGCCGGCCGCATCGAGTTGGATTCTGTCCCATCCGCAACCGGATCCAACCGGTTACGACGATCATTAGGCCATGGCGGCACGCCGGACGTCTTTTGGATTCCCGTTGGACCAGGATGGTCCTACGCAGTGATAACGGATGGCGTTTCCAAAGCAATGCGCCTAGACGAGATAGGATCCGCGCTTGGAGCGGGCTCCGCTAGCGAAGCGTGCAGACGCATCCGAGAGAAGATCGAACTCCGGGGAGCCGACGACAACTACACTGGTGTCTGTATTGTGGTGCCGCCGCGTGGTCAAACTCTAGTGGAACACACCGCCGGAAACCAAAGTTCGCGTGCAGCCCGCCGTTCCCGGCGTTGGCTACGCATGAGTGCGGTACCGGTGTTATTGGCGCTGCTGGCGCTTGTAGGCTGGAATGAGTTTGCGTTTCGCAGAGACGCGACTGCGCGTCTAGTCGAATTGACGACGGCTATTGACAGCATCCGCGCACTACTCGCGGATAAGGAAACGGAATCGACAGTGGACTCCACTGCTGCGACGGAGAGAGTGAACGAACGATGACCGGAATACTACCGAGCGCGTTTGAACCAAACGCCAGCAGCAGCGCCATCACGGAGTTTCTCCGAATAGTGGAGCCTGAGATCAAGCTCGCGCTCGGCGCGGCGATTGACAGGGAAAACACCAAGCCACTTTCTGCCGAATGGTCGGTGGTCCCTACTACACTGCACATATTTCTACGACCGGACTTGGCCGCCACGGTGGAGCCAGTTTATAGACGTCTGGAGGCGAGCTTCGCTGAATCGTGCCGCCGCCATGGCTTGCTGTATAATCGCGGATATTCGGCACAGGTCTGGTCCGCGATTCGTGATGATGCTCCCGCGTTCGAAATCGTCGCTCAGATGGGACGTGCCGTTTCGCCAGACGATCTGTCGTTTTCTGCTGGCAGATCCCAAGCGACACAATTCGAATCTTCCATCCCCCGAGTGGATTCAGACGCGACGCTATCCGACACCAGCGGTCCGGAGGACTGGGATCCTAGCCAGTGGCTTCTGCGCGTCAAAATGTCAGCAGCCAAAGACGAGCCGCAGGCGTATCCGCTGACTGAATCGCGTTGTGTTATCGGCCGGCGCGCCCAGGAATCGAGTCTCCACGCGAATATTCTCTTGGAAGCTGCCCCGCGGACCATAAGTCGTCGCCAACTCGCAATTGTGTGGGAACCTCGATCTGGGAATCCGGGCTTCAAGGTCTACAATGTTGGTTTGGCACCGCTTAACATCGGAGACGAAGAACTACCTGGCATGAATCTCGACTCACAAGCATTCGCCTGGGAGACTCTGCCCGAATTAAACTCGCGGTGGACCCAGCCGGAGGAACGATTCGCGATCGGACGAGGACTCACGCTTTGGATCGAGCGGAACGCTCTCGAATGGGAAGCGGATCCAGACGCAACGATTACGTAAGCCGCCAGACGCAAGGGTAAGCTGTGACTGTAGCGGAGGAGCTCTATTGCGCGCGTGACGTATCAGAACCCGCGACCATGAGCAGTGTTGCCGGCAGCTTGGACAAGTAGTCGCGACGTGTGCCGTTTGCGCATCTCAAGAACGTTGGGACTCAGATACGTTTCGTTTCGGCGAAACGGTACAGGCATACATGACAACAGTTACAACCCGAACCAAAGTAGGCGCACCGAGCATCACGAGATTCCTAATCGGTCAGAATCCCTCGCTCTGAGCGTTCCATCCAGACGCCGTACATCGCTGGGCATAGGTGATCGAGTCGTTGCGCGACTTCGAGCAGTATCACCGTTCCGGGGAGATCTTTAGACGCGGCGCGCATTCGCGAGGCGATTCGCAATCTCGAGCAAGCGAAGACGGTGTTGAAGCGGTACAGCGAGTACTACGATGCCAAGACGCTGAAGTTGTACATGGCCGTCAACCAGCAGCGGCGGTGGCCGCGAAGGAGCTGCAGCTCATGTCGACCACGGAAGGCGGACTTGACTACAAGCTCGAGCTGACGCTCGCACCGGATGGCTACAGCGGCACCGAGCACTCATTGCCGATCGTCGGGATTCCAGACCATGTGATCGAGCTGTTCAGGCGAGCAAGACGACCAACAGTCTGACACTGCAGGTGTCGTACGGCGGTCCATTCGACGAGAATTTGTTCTACACGCAGGATAACAAGAACCAGAAGGTGCGCCGCTTCATGCCGGAAGAGCACCTCGACTGGAAGACGCGCCGCCGAGGTACCGGGCCAAGGCCGCTCTCCTGAACCCGCCAGCTTGCCACATCGACGAAGAATACGTCCATCAGTCGCACGCGGGCTTCATCAAGAACCTGGTGGAGAAGGGCGGTAGAGCAGCCGTAGGCAGCCATGGTCAGTTCCAGGGCTACCATTGTGAGCTGTGGTCGATGGGATCGGGCGGGTTGTCCACGCATGACACATTGAGGACGGCCACGATCTTTGGTGCCGAGGCGATTGGTATCGCCTCCGACATCGTTACGATCGGGGCTGGGAAGTTTGCGGACATTCTGGTGCTCGATCGGGATCCGTTGGCTGATCTTCGCAATACTACGTTGCTCCGTTATGTAGTGAGAACAGGCGGGTGTACAATGCGGAGACGCTGAATGAGGTTTATCCGCGGGAGCGGAAGTTGCCCGCGCAGTACTGGCAGGATGTTGGACTGAGCGGTGTGAGGGCGGGCATTCGGTAAGTCTCGTTGTTATCACGATCACAACACCCGGGGCGACAGATTCCCTTCCGGATTTTTTTCAGGTATCGCACGGCAGGTCATGAGTCGTAACACGGCCTGCTCGCACTTTTTTGCACGCCGCTTCGCGGATCGATTCCCAAGTACTGGGATGTTGTCTTGATTGGCTCTCATTGACTCGGCCCATTTCAATCGACCTATTAGATTGGGTTTGGCATTCGGCTTACCTTGATCGGCAACATCAGTTGTACAGTTATTACCTCCTACATTGAGAATTCGCACGAAAACGCGAAGGTGCGTCGCTTCATGCTGGAAGAGCAGTTGGACTGGAAGACGCGCCGTCGTGGTACTGGTGCCGGCGGCCATCCCGGACCCGTAGCCTGGTTCGTGGATGAGGACTACGTGTTCACCTGGCTTGCTGGCTTCGTGAAGAACCTGATCGAAGGCGGCGGTCGCGCCGCGGTTGGCAGTCATGGTCAGTTCCAGGGCCTGGGCTACCACTTGGGAGCTGTGGTCGATGGCGTCGGAAGGCCTGGCTCCGCATGATGCGTTGCGGGCTGCTACGATTTATGGCGCCGAGGCGATCGGCATGGCGTCGGACATCGGTCACGATCGAAGCTGCAAGTTTGCGGATATCCTGGTTGCTTGATAAGGGCCCCTGGCAGACCTTCGGAAACTCGACTGCGCTGCGCTACGTGGTCAAAGATGGGCGGGTGTACAACGCGGAGATTCTCGACGAAGTCTTGCCGCGGGAACGGAAGCTGCCTGCACAGTTCTGGCAGGATGTTGGGCTGGACGGTGTGAGGGCGGGGATCCGGTAGGCTCTTCTCACCTGCGATTCAAGGCACCCCGGCGCGGATTCTTCGTCCGTGTGTTTAATGGGCAGCATCCATTGAAGACGGCTGGATCTCGGTTCGATGTGGTTGGCGTCAGGCCACGGTCCAGATTCAACGAGAGAGAAACACACCATGACGGATTTGGCGTTTGTGCAAGAAGTCGAGCGAGTGATTGTGGTGTATGAAAAGGCAATCGGCCATTACGCATCTCGCACTCGCCAAATGATTGAGCAACATGGAGAGGTCGGTGCTCTCTCGCGCCTTATGGTGAGCGCCGACCTTCAACAGGGATTCAAGGTTTTGCGCGACAGCGGCCAACTTGACGAGACATTTGAGGCAGTCATTGTTCGACACAGGCATCTGTTCGGGCCTGATGCGGTCGACGTGGCACAATGGCGATTGGCAAACCCGCATCAGTTATTCAACTAGATCTAGTACGCGGCGTTCAAGCGCTGCCTCGAGCTAACTAGTCAAATTGCACGGTGCAGAGATGATGAGTACCCCGGCCGTGGTGCTATGTCGCCGAAGACTGGTGGGTCTGATAAGCAGGAACGCTGCACCAAATCTGGATTCGGAAAGCGAAGAACACCCGCGCAGCGCCGTGGTTATCGCGTTCAGCCCCCAAAGGTGGGCGCAGTCATGGTTGGGTCACAGGTTCCAGGCAAGGCGATACAACTGCCATCTGATCTTGGATACCATGCGAAATTTGGCGATCCTGTTGCCGTCAAGCGTAGGTATGGATATCCTGCCGGCCGCTGAATTGCGCGAGTCGGGAGAAAAGTAGTCGATACAGGTTGCTTCTGTTAACACGTTGCGAGAAGCATGATCGGGCTGGAATAGACAGACGGAGCACTCGGGTCCGGTCACAGTAGTACCGGATCAAACTCCATAGTGCGAGGCACTCATGCAAATCTTCGCATACATCACGCCAGAATGTGCCACAGACGCGGACAAACACGGCTTCGCGTCGGAGGTTATCACGCTCCGGGAGAAGATCGAGGCGGATCAGTCCACCGGCTCGTGGGATCGTGTCCTCCCTTCTCCCTTCATTCGTAAAAAACTCGGCTCTTTTCGACTAGTGGCTGAACAACGCCAGATCGGCGATTCCGTAGTTGTGTGCTTTAGAGCTTTAATGGCTCGTGGCGATTCGAAATATACTGCGTTTATTGCATCACCCAACGCTTTCTTCGCCGAGCTCGATCAGCGGGTTCTTAGTAAGTGGCTTGATGAGCGAATGACCAGCCCTCCAACTCCATTGGTCACTCCAAGCGCCACTGAAGAGGCGTTCTTGTATCTTTCCAATCGAGGTCACGAGGGGCCGGTGGTGTTTGAAACTTCCGAGTGGGTGGAGCGAGTAGGCGAACTGCCCCGGGAAGCTCGTGGCTGGCTGCTGGACTTGTTGCGTGAGGTTGTCGACGGGCAACATGCCGAACCCATAGCAACCTCCCCCCGTGCGGCAGTTGCTGTACTGTTCAAAAAACTGCAGCACAACGCCGACACGTTACTTTTGGCTCCTATTCTTGGAGGAACTGCAACTTCTCAACAGGAGTTGTTGGGCCTTCAAGTGTCGTTTGCGAAGCTGTTGAAAAACAATGGCCTAAGCGACACAGACGTTCGTCGCGTCAGCAGGCGGGCATACCCCGCGGTCGTGCTGGCGGACGATTCGTTGTGGTTTGCAATAGAAAGCGATGCTGCAGCAAATCTCGCGTTGTCACCGGAAGAACTTAGCGTCCTTGAGTCAGTCTTCTATGACGTGGGCCCAGCCGCAGAAACCAGTCCTCGCTTTCCCCTTTTCATCAACGGAAGGCCAGGGAGCGGGAAATCGACGGTTTTGCAATACATGTTCGCCGAGTTTCTCGGTCAGCATCTAGCTCAGGGCGGCCCGGGTGACGGTAACCAACCATTGTATCTTACGTACAGCGATGAGCTACTGCGCCACGCAGTTAATGCGGTAGAGAAGCTTGTTCGATGTAACGCATCAATTCAGCTTGGCACCGGTGCAATTCCGGATGCCTCGATAAAAATCGGCATAGCCAAATCATTTCGCCTTCTTCACGAGTATGCTCGTGAGTTGCTGCCACCAGACGAGGGAATCGTCTTTGCGCCCGACAAACGGTTAACCTTTCCAAGCTTTAGGAGGATGTGGCAACAAAAAGCCAGGGCTCCAAAGTTCAGGCGCCTAGCCCCCGAACTCGTTTGGCATGTACTTCGGACGTACATCAAGGGAATGCGGGATGAGTATGGGGACTACCTCGACGTGGATGGTTATCGAGAGCTGCCCGCAAAGAGGCGGACAGTGCCTGTAGAAACGTATCAGCAGGTGTTTGAAGATGTGTGGGAAGGTTGGTTCGGTGAAGTCTGCAATGAAGAGTTTCTATGGGATGATCAGGATCTCACACGCCGTGCACTTGATGTGTGCGGCCCCGATTTGGCCCGTCATCCCGTGGTCTTCTGCGACGAGGCGCAGGACTTTACGCGCAACGAACTTGAACTAATCGCTCGCTTATCCGTATTCACTAAGCGATCGCTTAGGCCGCAGGAGATCAGACGAGTTCCAATCGCGTTTGCGGGCGATCCCTTTCAGACCCTAAATCCGACAGGCTTTCAATGGGCATCTGTGGGAGCCCGATTTCATGAACAGATCGTCAAGGAGCTGGACCCGACCGAGAAGTGCCGTTTGGGCTTCAACTTTAAGGAACTGGCGTTCAACTATAGGTCCACGACCCCCATCGTGGGATTCTGTAATTTGATCCAAGTGTTGAGAGGCGTCTTATTTGATATAGGGTCACTTAGTCCACAGCTTACCTGGAGCAACGATGCGGCCCCACACCCGGCGTTATTCTCGGCAGACGATCCAACAACGATGAAACGCCTGGCTGAGCAGGACGAGATTGTCATCATTATTCCATGTCAGGAAGGTGAAGAGGAGAGCTACATCGCGACTGATCCACATCTCGGTGAGATAATTGCAAGTGGCGTGATGCGGAACGTATTGAGTCCGATGGCTGCGAAAGGGCTTGAGTTTTCTCGCGTTGTACTCTATAAGTTTGGTCATGAGTGTATTAGTCAGTATCCGAATCTACATAAGGCCATTGTATCAAGGATCACCCAAACAGATCCTGACCTCAGCCTGCCGATGGAGTACTTCGTAAACCGCCTATATGTCGCTGCGAGCCGGCCGAAACGCCGGTTGTTCGTTGTGGATAGTCGCGATGCGATTGACGAGTTGTGGAGCGCTCCGGCCCTTCGTGATACATCCGCCTTGTTGAGATGTTTACCGCACGCAGACTCCAAGGGGTGGGAAGAGGCACATCTTGCTACGCTCCGCCCAGGTGTGGACGAGGACTGGACGGCGGATCGCGACGACCCGCTCACACTAGCTGAGCAGTTTTTCAGCCAAGGTCGAAGTACCCGCAACGCATATTTATTGCAGATGGCTGAGGCAAACTTCAAGCGGGCCGCTGCCCCACGACGCGCGTTGGAATGCGCTGCGTATCGGCTAGAACTGCAGGAGTCCTTTGCTGAAGCAGGCAGAGCGTTTTGGGAAATAAGTCGCTTAGATGATGCAGTTCGGTGTTTTTGGCGCGGGGAATCGTTTGCCGACCTCGCGAGCATCGCCGACACTGCCGATCGGCCTGAGATTCGTGCCGCCCGGTTCATGGTGTCGGACGGTGGCGTTGACGAATGCGAAGCCATGCTGCTTTACATGGCGAACCTAACAACTGCCGGCACGGGCGTCGGCTTTCTCGGGAGACCTTGGCGGGCAGTTATGGAACGGCTCGTAAAGCAGTTAGCCGGTATAGCGAAGGACGCCGATTCAGTTGAACGGTACTTCTCGCAAATCAGAGAGATTGAAGCGGTTGGCGTCAACGTGCCCCATTCGGTGGAGTATGGAGATATCGCTTACTCAGCTGGCCATTACGCGGTTGCGGTCGTGTGCTGGGCAGGGTCTGCAGGTTTGAAGGATTCAGAGAGGCGAAAAAGACATGAGCATGCTCGCGCGTTTTCGGAGCCATTCCCGCAGAACTTGCAGTGGCTCAAGCTGCTGGGCCGCAATGATTTGATTGTCCAAGAAATCGGGAAACGGAGTGCCTTCGCCTTGGATTCGGAGATGCTCGCGGTTGTTATTACCGCTTCGGTATCGGAGCAAAGCATCGAGGATGCTGTTGACTGGTGCAGATCGTCGGATAACCCGGTGTGGGCGTTAAACGAGCTCGTCGCCGCTTCGAGTGCACTCCTCATCGAGACCAGGCAAGACGAGCTTGTGTTGGAAGCGATGAAGCTCGCCCTTTCAAAGGGTGACTGGGATGCGGGTGTCAGCATTGCTTCCGATGTTCGATACTCAGATGCTCGTCGCGAAGCATTCGAACAGTGGCTTGTGGTAGAGATTGCAAACTCGAACCAGCTCGCACACCACGCGCGAAAAGAGGACAGGGAGCGTGTTGCTCGCTATCTGTCAGTAATTGCCGATCATCTCGTACCGGGCGAAAGCGATCGCATGAAGGCGTTGGGTGCCGCTTTCGAGCGAACTGGTCAGATCGTAAAATCGTTAACGTTTTATGAGAGCGTCTGGAAGCGGCGGGACGAAGCATGGCCCCCTGCCGACCGTCGGTATGCCGAACAGAGGTGGATTCGATGCAAACTCCGCCAAGCTGAGCGTTCGCGGCTGGCCAACAAACGGCTCGATGCGCGCGATCAGGAGCGGGATGCCGAGATCAGACTTCACTCGCTCGCAGTGCGACTCACGGAAATCCCTGACATTGTGGTCATAGACGCGCTTGCAACTGGAAAGAGCCTCGCAATACCCCGAGCCGAGCTATCCGGGGATCAAGTAAGAGCGGCGCGGGACCTCGCAAAGGCGTCCAGTCAGTGGACAGCTGCGAGCATCGGGCGGATGCTAGGCGTGCCGGAGGAATTGGTGGAACGCGCCCTGTTGGAATGACTGGCAGCCGGCCGCGCATGGGAAACGAAGTTAGAAACGCCAGTAGCGCACTTGCAAGCCGGTTCTGGCGGCTCACTTAGGGCTGCCCCTTAGCTTGTGGATGAGGGCTTCGTCTTCCAAGAGCGGGCGCGTTTCGTGAAGATGGTGAGAGTGGCGCGCTCGGCCGTGGCAGTCGCGTGCAGTGCAATGCCACCAGCGTCCGCTCTGTCACGTTGTCCGGAAGACTGCAGACCGCAGCTTTCAATTATCAAGGCAAAATCATCAGCTTGGGGGACTTGGGCGTTTGAGCCGCGGTTTGACGAGGCCTCTTTGCTTGCGATATTGATAAACCGCGTTACGGGCTTGGCCCCTTGTAAAACCTTGCGTCTCCAGTAGCTGAACTGCTTCACGATTGCTCTTCGTTGCCGCTCCCGACTCGTCGAGTATTTCCTGATAGTCTCGCCGGCTTCGGCCCGAGGGCTTTGATTCGTTCATATCGGCTTTCCGGTTTTAGTTTGAGGAGTCGCCGTCGGTAGGTCTACGCTCATTCATTTCGATTTCGAAACTGACCCTAAGGTAGCGGTCTTTCAGAAGTTTGATTGTATCCGGGGATAGCGCCGCTGCCTTACGCCGTGCTTTCCATTCGGCCAAACCATCGTACATACAGTGCCTAAAGTAGTTCAGGATGCCATCGCTACCCTTGATTTGCTTCCAATGCGGGTGAGCGATGTTGATGATGACGAGGACTTCGTCCTCCTTCGCAGCATCCACCACAACGTACGGGTCATTGGGGGACAGGTCAGGTTCGACATAGCCTCTAACAGTGACGTGCGGCAGCTCTGCCCTAAACGTCTCCGTCCTGCCTTTAACATTGTCTGTGACCGAGCGGACAGCCTCCTGCACAATCTCCGGTGGCGGGACTTCTGTTATCTCGATGCTGTCCACCATCTCTGGAGATTCGAGTTCTCGACGGAGCTCGTCGATGGCAGCGTTTGTTTCATGGTCAGATGGACCTCTCTCATCGTCAGCAGTCTTTCTGTAATCTTTGGCGATTTTTGCGTAATCACCGCAGTGTTTTTCAAGGGCTTCCTCAACGTCGTCCTCCTGAGAGCCAAGCCAAAGGATGTCGTCTTTAGTGTGGCTTACGTCGAAATCATTAAGGTGAATTTCGCCGACCAACCTTTGGTTGATTAGATCGTTTGAGCCGCCGATCTGACCAAAAAGTGATGACGGCCTCCAGGAGTCCGGCCAACCCTTAATCACTCTGCCTGAATGCAAAATAGAAAAACCCGCTTCAGACCTACTTCCACTATTCAGGATTCCGACCCAGCCATGTATGTCCTTACCATCGACTTGAAAGGCGAATTCCTTCTTGTATATGTCGCCATTCTTGGCGCGAAGCAACCTGTCATCATGCTCAGTCCATGTGAGCATCTGACCGCGCCATTCAAGTGTCAGAACGCCCCGCCTAAAATCTTCTCGATACATCGAACTTAGGTAGTTCGCAATCTTCCCGAGCGTACGTCCCTGGAAACTTCGATTGTGCTCAAAAATTTCGATAATCGTGTAGTGCTTGTCGGCGGGCTTAAGAGACGGGTGCTCGTCGAGGCCAGGTTCACCTGCAGCGATCTGACGTACATCGACCGTGACTTGGTATTCGTACTGCTCCCCACGTTTTTTTGTGGTAATCTTCCATCGGTTGCCCATCCAAGACGAAGCTGTCTTTAGCCCCATCCCATAGCGTGAACGGCCAGTCGCGTTAGCCGGAGGCAATCCGACATGAAGGGCGCGCTTCAGCTCCTCGTACGACATGCCCATCGCGTTGTCTGCAATGCGCAAGTACCCAGCCTCGCGATCATATGTGATCGCGACATGGAGAGAATCGCCCTCCTCCGCAAAGGCCATATCAAGCGCATCTTTGTTGTCGAAATAGTTCTGCGTGGAATTATCAACGAATTCAGCAATCGCGTACCACGGCTCATAGGACAAGCGGCGATAGGAGTTGATTGTGTCTGGTCCAACTCTGAACTCAAGCGCCATGGGAGTTCTCCGTCGATTAGGGGCATGGCCGAATGCTCAGCGCACCGCTCTCATCGGTAATTATCTCGTAGCGCGTGCCGCCGGGCAATGGATTCGGACCAGCGGGAATAAGCCACACAGAATCCTGGACGTCAACGCGCTTCCAGACCGTGAGTGCCCCTTTGTATGTAATGTGGGCGTCAGAACCGTCCGCATGTGGGAATGCCGCGGGGGAGAGCAAACGCAGGAATTTGGGTATGGAGCGGTCGAACTCACAAGCAGAGATTACATCTGTTGCGAGTGCTGGTTGGTCACCGTTAAGCCGAAATACCTGTCTATTCAGTCGTGATCGGAAGATCTCAAACACTGTAACCAAAGCATTAAATCGCCGTAGCGCGAGACTCCAGTCCGGGCAAGGCGCATTTACAACAACCATTACCTGCGGTGGTTGGCCCTTTAGCATGTTTTGCACCGACGCCCGATGGAGTACACTCGACCCGCATAAGTGCTGGGCGTGATAGTCATCATACTGGCCCGTTGCGAAGGTCTGAACCTGCGGCAGCACATGCCTCGTGAGCGAGTGGTGAGCTAATTCCACTTCAACGACCCACCAGCTCCGGTAGCGTTTATCGACCAGAGCGAGGTCGGGTTTTTGACTACCGAACTCGGAGGCTACTAGGCACTTGAACGGCACCACGTGGAACTCTGGAAACACATGCGCAGCGTTCTGAAGGAAGATGTTTTCGAACTCCCCTTCATAAAGAGCAGTCGGTGCGACTTGCTCGAACCATTCACCGTTTACTAAGACCCTCGCCATCAACGCCTCAAATGTGATTGGCGCCAAGCGATCGTCGCAAACTGACTCATGCTTTCCGCCTCCTCCAGTAGTCGGCCGCGTTCTTGTGGAGTTGCATAGACGGTATAGATCGAGGCTTTGTCTTTGCCCCGGGCGGGCCGGAGCACTCTACCAAGGCGCTGAATCCGCTGACGTTCGCTTGCACTGGAACTAGCAATTACTGCGACAGATGTCTCCGGCACGTTCATGCCTTCGTCAAGCGCACGGCACGACACCAGCACGTCATACACTCCTCGTCGAAACAACCGCAAGTTATCACGTCGAACGTTGCCCGCGATTCGAGAATGATACAAAGTAACGCTGTGACCTCGCGCTCGCAGGATCTCAGCAATCCGCTCGGCGCTAATGATCTTTTCATGAAAAACGATTGTTCGGTCACCGCGATGCTGTTCAACCAGTGCCGCCGCAACCGGGACACGCATCGCCGCGGATCCTGCCACGCTCGACCGTTTCTGCAGGAACCGTTTCAGCCCTGTGTCATCGCCCGTCTTTTGATAACTCCGAAAAGCGACGGTAACCTGTTTTGTCAGCTTAGCGAACTCTTTGGCTTCATGCGGAAGTAAGTCAACTCTGACATTGATTAGGACAAAAGGTGTTATGATACCGTCGCGGTATGCATCTTCATAAGTATAACGGTAAATGATCGGCCCTAAGACCGGCAGCAAATACGTTGACAATCCCTCATCGTAATCCCTATCAGGCGTTGCCGATAACCCAAGCGTTGCCGTATGCTCCCCCAACAAGGCTTTCGCGTTCATTGGAGTGGCCGAGCGGTGACATTCATCAACAACTAGAAACGTCGGCGCTCCTTCGGTGATCTTCTTGGCATAGTCTCGCGCAGTGTTCAGGACGACGATATTGATAGGATGGGGAGTGGATGGTTTTCCATCCCCAGAGTAAATGGCAATGTCCGCTGGCGCGCATCCTAGGTCTTCCAGCAGCGCCACATACCATTGATCCGTGAGAACAAGAGTCGGTACTAGAATCAACACTCGCCCATCTGGATTGGCGTGAAAAAAATCGTGAATGCACAGAAGTGCAAACGTTGTCTTGCCCGCGCCGGTCACGACTTCAATGATTCCACGATTGGTTCGCTTCCAGAGCGAGAGAGCAGTCGTTTGCCATTCGCGGGGGTTAACTTGAAGCTTCATTTGTCAGAGCGTTCAGAGACGGGTGTTCGACAATCCGTCGAGCAAGCTGGTTTGCTGGAATCTCCCAGCGGATCCCAGGGCGTATGATAGCGTGGGCTCGATTGACATCCATTGGCGTTGCAGTGATTCCGCCGCGGCGCCTGTCGTGTTGCTGCCGCCGAAAGGATCGAGCACCAGGTCACCTGGTGTTGTGAGAAAATTTATGAAGAACTCCGCAAGTTCAATCGGCATGCGCGCAGGGTGGAAGGGTATGCGTCGTTCTCGGCAATAACGCTGATATGCGTCACCGCTACTTCTCGTATTTGGAATTACCAAAACATTCGCGGGGATTGATCCGCCGTTGTCAGTGAGAAATGAGCTTCGCCCGATGCCGTGCTCCGAGGGCCGAAGGCCGGAATTGTATTTTCCGGTACGAAGAAGGTCCTTCATTGCCCCGCTGTATGGTTGTAGTACTCTGCGGTTCGATGCCTTCGGATTCTCCACAGGTGATAGCCACCATAGCCGGGTAAAGCTGTCTTTTACGCGGACTCGGCGAACTGTTACCCATTCGGCTGGGCTTGGTAAGCGCGCTGGGTTGTACCAAATGAACTCCTGGCAAAGGTAAAAATCGCCGGCACGCTTGAAGGCCAAAAGAGACTCAAGCGCTAGAGTGGACATCGTTGGGCTCCCGGGCTCCCATGCGTTTCCCATTTCGATGACCACCGAACCGTCTGGCGAGAGGAGATCTCGGAACAGCGGCGCGAAACCTGACAGCCACTCGATGAACGCGGTTCCGGTTTCATTTCCATATTTCTTCTTGCGATTCAAGGGGAATGGTGGTGAAGTAAAAATCAGGTTCACCTTTCCCCGCAGCCTTTTTCCTTGCGGTTGATGTAAAACGTCCTCGGTTTTCCCGATGACCATTCGGCCAAGGCCAGTCTGATAGGCCACGTTCTTCGGAGTTTTGCCTCTGAACAGGGTTGACATCGTCGTCATTATCTCCCGTACGAGCCACAAAGCTTACGACAATTGCTGTTTACTTGCATCGCGACGTTCGATCCCCCGTGTGGTGGTTGCTCTAGTGCTCTCGGCCAATGGAAGCTGAAGTGATATCTGCGATTTAACTTTAGGACCTCCCGCTCCGCCCCGCGCTGAGCCACCTTTTCGTTGGATGAGCCGGGAGTCTGAACGTAGCCAAACGTCAATCGACCGTCCAGAAAAATCGTCTGAACGCCAGTAATCGTCGAAGGCCGCATCTGTGCCTTGTAGAAACGAGTCCCGTCTCAGCCCGAGTTTACTTTGATATCCAGGCGCTCGGACGGTGCCCAGCCAACCGAGCATCACCGACGAATTCGGGGCCAGTTCGTAAGATGATGGTGACATCCGCAGATGAGCGCCGACTAGGCATGTCGCCGGGCAGATTCTACTTTGTATGTCGGCATCAGAGCGCCACAGGTTGTGGGAGCGGTTTCCATGGCGGACGCCGGATAAACACCGGCGTCCGGCGACGTTGCCTTCTGCGACATTGCCCTGCGGTCAACGCCATCGGCGCAGAACGTGCCTTGTCGAGACGACTCATCACGTCGCCGCCTTTGTCCTTGTCATCGAACAACGCCAGAGACGCCAGCGTGTTCAATTTTTCAGCATCCTCCAGGACTTGCTCGACCTCGCCATGAGGCTGCCGGCGGCCAGCCGTCGCCGGCGAATCACGGTCATGCACGCGGCCTCGAGCGCCGAGCGGCAGAAGCCGGGCACCAGGCTGCGCAACACGTCGTTGGGCAAGTCGGAAGTCAGGACCAGCGCACGCGCGTCCTGGACGTACGCGCGCACGGGATCGAGCGCGGTCTTCACTTCGACAACGGACTTGGGCCGGCGGGTGAGGCTGAGGATCGTGCTCTTGATGCCGAGTCGGCGAACCGCCTCCGGCAGTCGCTCGTCATGCGTGAAGACGATGACTTGGCGCGTGCGCGCGGTCTCATCGAGCGCACGGGCGAGGCCATCCACGCGGGCGGGATCCATGGACTGAACCGGATCGTCGATGACGACGAATCGGAACGGACTCTCGGTTGAAGTGGCACGAGGCAGGAACAGACTCAACGCAAGCGAGTGCAGCTCGCCCTGGCTCATCACACTCAGCGCAGCACCCGCAATGCCATCGACCGTGACATCCAGTGTGACGCGGCGTTGGGTCCCGGCGCCGACGAGTTCGATCCGGCCCAGCGTGACGTTGCTCTGCTGCCGGAGATGCTCCCACGTAGCCATCGCCTTGTCCGCGATCGGCGCGAAACGCTCGTTGCGGATCGTGGCCGACGCGTCCTTGAGCCATGCTTCCGCGGCCTTGATACCAAGAAGCTGCTCGGCACCGATCAGCGCTTCCTGCGCACCGGGCAGCCACGCTGCCAATCCGTCCGCGATGGGGCGCCAACGATCCTCTCGGCGCCGAAGCTCGTCAGCGGCTGCTTTCCGTACTGCTTCGACAGCATGCGCCAGCGTCGCATGATGCGCTTCGAGATGGGTCGCGAGCGCGAGCAACTCCGCGATGGCTGAACCGGATTGCCATGACCACCAGTGATCGCGCGCAGTTGCTGCACCATCGATTCCGATCTCGACCAGTTTTTCCAGCACGTTCGGCACAGGTGCGATCCGTTCGCGCGCACTGCGACGCGCGGCGGCGGCGGCGCGGTGCGCCTGTTCGCTCTCGGTTGCGATCGCACGCAAACGGGCGACTTCCTTGCGACTCGCTGCGGCCCATGAATCGGACAGGGCGGATTCATTGCCGCAAACTGGGCAATCGCGATCGCCGTGAGCGGCATGGAATGCGATGGCGGCTTCCAGAAGCTGCGCTAGCTGCCGCGAGGTTTCCGCGTCCGTGCCTGCGATCGCTTTGAGCTGCGCATCCGCATCGCGAAGAGCATCAACCGCGGCGGTCACGCGGTCCGCATCAGGCGCTGCCAGCGCAGCCGCGCCCTTCAGAATTGCGATGTGAGGATCGGAATCACCGGCTCCGATTGCCAGCACTTCCTCGATCGTGTCGAGACCCCAGTCCCGCGACGTCAACGCGGCGAGGCACTGGGAAACGCGCTCGTCCGGCTCGCCCTGCAGCAACGCATTCAGCGCCTGTACCAGGAGTTTCCGCTGCTGATCCGCCGCATCCAATGCTTTCTTGCGGTCGAGCCGGCTTTGCGCGAGTGCCTTCTGCGCCTCGACCAGCTTTTCCAGTCCAAGCACAAGCGAGATCGCGTCGTACAGCTTGGCCGGTCCTTCGTCCAGCATCGAGCCCAGCTCGTTGTATGAAAGGAACGGTCGGTACGTGAGCAGAGCATCGTCCCACCCGAGCGCCTGCAGCGACGTCTTGCTCTTGCCCTTCGGCTGAACCACTACCTTCTTCGCTTCGAAGGCCGCATCGCCATCCCAGCTGCATGCGAGTTTTGCCGAGCCTGCCCGTTCGAGCAGCAGCTCCGTTTCAATGCGGGCCGCGTCGGGCTGATGGAGACTACGCCAGCCTTCCTTCCAGATCTTCGATCGCTCAGACCATCGTTTGCTGTCGCCGGTAAAGAGCACTTCGAGCGCTTCGGCGAAGCTCGACTTCCCCGATCCATTTCGACCAATGACGATCGTGAGACCCGGGCCTGGCGTGAACGCGAGAGTCTGCGTGGGGCCGATGCCGCGGAACCCTTGCACTGTCAATGAAGTGAGGTATGCGCTGGTTGGGACGTGCGGCACGTCGGGCTCGATCGTGTCGGACGCAATCTCGTCGTTGAGCACTGCGTCCAGTGCGTCGGTGCCATCGCACGCGGCGAGGACCAGTTTGCTCCAGTCCGTCTGCAGCTGGCCATCAGCTTTCAGCTTGTCGTGTACTACCCGCCGAAAGTCGTCGTTCATGTGACATCCTGGAGCCGGACTTGGGTCGAGCTCCGCTGGATCAAGGAAGCCAGGAGAAAATGGCCGTTTCCGCCATGTCGTTGCACGGTCTGTTCCGAGTACGCTGTCCGGCTATTACACGTTCTCTCGACCCCTGCGCCGAGTGGTCGCCGCGGGCCAACTTGAAAGTGTACGTAACTTGCGTATATTTGGGCAATGAAGGCAGTATTCATAGAGCTACCTGCCTTCGAGAGACATCGGGCGGAGTACATGGACGATGACGCCTTCCAATTGTTGCAGCATCTACTGATGACTGATCCGGAGGCTGGCGACTTGATCGTTGGCACTGGTCTTTTCACGCTGTACGACAAGGACGAAGTCGCGGACCTGACGCCGCAACAGCGCAAAGCACTGAAGGCGATGATCAAGGGGGAATTGGAGGCACGATGAGCGCTATGAAAACCACTGGACGAAAAAAGAAGGTCCGCGGGACGAAACGCGACCTGTTTGCCGAATTGGGCGAAGGCGTTGAGGCGCTTGCGGCGGAGCGAAGAGGCAAACGCACCCTGCGAACGCATTCGGTCACCTACAACGCGCCGCCCACCGTGAAGCCCGCGGAACTGATCCGCCTGCGTGAAGAACTGAAGATCTCACGCGCGTTGTTTGCGGCGTATCTTCGGACCAACGTTCGAACGCTCGAGAACTGGGAGCAGGGCCGAGCGAGGCCCAACGCTCAGGCCGCGCTCCTGATCAATTTGGTTAAGCGATATCCGGATACAGTTCAACGCCTGGCTACAATTTAAAGCAGCCTGGTTCCAGAACGCCGTTCCACCGCAGCCCATCACGCTGGGTGCGCCGCCTTTGTGCAATTGACCGCGCTCAGCGCGGGTAATTCGCCAATGACCGCCGGCACAGCGCACTGATTGCTCAATCGACCGCTCCAGGCGCGGCCAAATGCACAATCGCGCGCCGAAACCTGAACCATTGTGGAATTGCCGTCACGACCTTTGCCGTCGGTGGTCGGGGAGCGCCTGGATCCATGACCGCATTTGCGGCGTCGTTGATATCGAGGCGCGTGCGCAGCGAGCCATATGTGATGTCGGCCGGTGACTCGAATCGCAGAATTTCCAGAGCGCGAAGTATGGCTTCGAGCTGCGCGGTCAGTCGTGCCGAGCCTGGACTGGGCCGGCTCTATGATCAGGCGCGAGCTGGCGACTGCATCGGACGCGGCCAGCTTGTCTCGTACCGCTATGGTTGCGCCGGTCTCCTCGCGTTAGTATCGCTCAGAACAATTTCCGAGGAATCGAATGGATCCCGAAATCAAGGCGGGTTTCGCCGAAGTCATAAAGGCGATTGCCGGAACCAACGAGCGCATCGAGAAGCTTGACCTCTCCGTAAACGATCGCATCGACAAGCTTGACGTCTCCGTAAACGATCGCATCGACAAGCTTGACGTCTCCGTAAACGATCGCATCGA
>JBBDWZ010000191.1:20484-22875 GCA_040902615.1 Gemmatimonadota bacterium
CAAGCTTGGCGTGTCCGTAAACGATCGCATCGATAAGCTTGACCTCTCCGTAAACGATCGCATTACCAAGCTTGATCTCTCCGTTAACGATCGCATCGATAAGCTCGAAGTCTCCATGAAGGAGGGCTTTGTCGAAACCAACGATCGCATCGATCGACTTGCCGCGATGTGCGCGCGCGAGTTCAAGCGATCGGCCGAGAAATTCGACCAGCGATTCAAGTCGCTCGAGGAGCGCGTCGACAAGGGTTTCGATGCCTGACATGCGGTCTGGCTGGCGCGCCACCAGGCGTTCCGCTTGGCAGCCACGAACCCGCGAGCGAGCAAAGCCGCCGGCTTCCGTCGAAGTGCGGGATTTCTGAGGCTCCCCGTGTTATAATGCCGCATGGCTTTCGGCACGAATCTCAAGCGTTTCGGCTCCGAGCTGCGCAGGCGCCACGTCGGGCGGGTGGCCATTGGCTACGCCGTCAGTGCCTGGCTGCTGGTCGAAATCGCCGACACCATCTTTCCGCGCCTGCTCCTCCCCGACTGGTCCGTTTCCTTTCTCATCGGCCTCGCGATCGTCGGCTTTCCAGTGGCGGTCATGCTCGCGTGGTGGTTCGACGTGGTTCCCGATCCGGCAGGGCATTCCCCGGCGCGCTGGCTCGGGCGTGCGGTCGTGTCCGTGGCAATTTTGTCGGCTGCCGGGTTTGCCTCGGTTCAGTACCTGCCAAAACTGGTCGATCCGACCGGTGACATTGAATCGGTGGTCGTGCTGCCGTTCGAGAACACTTCGGGCAAATCAGAAGAAGAGTACTTCGCACTCGGCATCGGCGATGAAGTCATCGCCGCGCTCTCGCAGGTCAGCTCGGTCCGCGTGATCTCGCGCCGATCCGCGCTGCGCTACAGGGCGAGTGTGCTCAGCGTGCCGGAGATCGCAAAACAACTCGGCGTCAGGGCAGTGGTCGAAGGGCAGGTCACTCGCTCGCCCGATGGCGTGCAAGTGCGCATCGCCCTGATCCGTCCGTTCCCGAAGGAGCGCCAGCTCTGGACCCGCACGTTCACGCGCCAGGAGCGTGACGTTCTGGCGCTGCAGTCGGATATCGCGCGCGGCATCGCCGAGAACATCCAGGTCGAGCTTTCAGACGACGAATCTGCAAGGCTGAACAATTCCCGCAGCGTCGACTCGCGCGTCTACGAGCTGTACCTGCGCGGCAACTACTTGATCAATAATCGCAGTGGCGGGCGCGCAGCGGTCTTCGAGGGCCTCCAGTATTTCCATCAGGCGATCGATCTGGATCCGGCCAACGCGAAGAGCTACGCCGCCATGGCCAACGCATACGCCACGTTGGGTCATGCCTGGATCCATTTGCCCGGCGCGCTGGACAAGGCGAGCGCCGCAGCCGAACGCGCGATCAATCTCGATCCGACGCTGGCCGACGGGTATCACGCACTGGCCAAAGTGAAGATGTATCGTGACTGGGATTGGCCGGGCGCGGAAGCAGCATTCCGCAAGGCGCTCGCGCTGAATCCGAGCCTCGCCGCTGCGCAGTATGAGTTCGCGTTTCACCGGCTGCTGTTCGGTGATCTGGACGATGCGATTCGACGGATCGAGGCCGCCGCGCGACTGAACCCGTTTGCCGCGCCGTTCGTCGGCTGGGCCGGCACCATCTACATGCTGGCGGGCCGCATCGATGATGCCGAGCTGACTGCCCGAAATGCCATCGAGATCGCACCGAATGCGCCGGTCGGCCACGTCGTCCTCGGTGACGTGTACAGCGAGAAGAAGATGTTTGCGGAAGCGATCGAAACACACCAGCAACTGGTGAAATTGAATCCGCGCGGGAAGTGGATGCTGGCCGTGACGTTGGTTCGCGCCGGCAGGATCAACGAGGCCAGGGCAATCGCCACCGAGCTCGAGAGTGACCTTTCACCGTTCAACGCCTACGGACTGGGTGCCATTTATGCCGCGCTGAACGACCACGACCGCGCATTCAAGTGGCTCAACCACGGCGAGCCACACGCCTGGCTGCCATGGGTGCGCGTCCTGCCCGAGTTCAAGAATCTCCGCGACGATCCCCGTTTTGCTGCGCTGCTGGAGCGCATGCATCTTCCGCCTCGGTAAGCTATGTCGCCGCGACTCGCGCGGGTGTGACTCGGCGACTGGATTCAACGCAGCCAATTCTCGCACGATAGCCCGGGGACGCGCTTGAACTCCCGCTCATTGCCAGTGACGAGCGTATAGCCGAGCGTAATCGCTTGTGCCGCGATCAGCAGATCGTTTCCGCCGATGGGCTGGCCAGCGCGCTCGAGGCGCGTGCGCAGCGAGCCATATGTGATGTCGGCCGGTGACTCGAATGGCAGAATTTCCAGAGCGCGAAGTATGGCTTCGAGCTGCGCGGTCAGTCGTGCCGA
>JBBDWZ010000192.1:0-22602 GCA_040902615.1 Gemmatimonadota bacterium
CCCACAGATTGCGACCCTTTGCCTCGATTTTCGCGATGTCCCCGAAGCGCGCCATGATCGGCCGACCAAGATTTACGTTTCGCAGCGCACTCTGCGGCGCGAGTCCGGCCCACGGGTTGCCCTTCTTCACGCCGTTGAAGTAATCCCCCCAGAATGCTTCCTCGTTGCCGCCGAAACGCAGCCGACCATGGTACGTGGCCCCGTGCACAGTGGTGATCCTGCCATAGAGAAAGCTGGAGTGGACGGGCCCCGCGGCCGTGACGGCGCGCGCTGGCGGCGGCACCGCACTTGGATCGGCATTCTGCAGGACCGTCCAGTACCCTGCGGCCAGGCCGAGCCCGGCAAGCGCGATGGCGGCCCCACGTCCGACGATTGTGCCCGTCATCCTTTGCGTGATCATCTTCATGTGGAGCGCCCAGGTGAATCGCGGCGGAATTGCCAGCGAGTACTTTGCATTATAAAGCGGGCGCGATTGGACCGCAAGGCCCCGACCAACAAATGGGCGTAGCAGGCCGCCAAAGCCGGCTTGGCCCGAAGGGCGCTCGGCGAGCACTCCATGTGGACGAGCCAACGCGATAGCGAGGTCTGCGCGCGGCCGGCGCCGAGTGCGGTGCGAAGGCCCACCCACGCACGGCCGAACTCATACAGCGAGCACGGAGAGTTTATGCTGCCCAATTCCGGGCTGCGCGTGTCGTACTCGACGCGGCATTATCGCTTCGGTGCCGACTGGGCCACAGCCGTGCATCCTGATCAGCGTATAGAAGCAGATTGGCATGGCGGCGGCCTAACGAGCGATGAAGCAGTCGGGCGAGTTTCATCAACGCGTAAATGCTGGCAACAACTCATGTAGTAACTCCCGAGCATCTGGCTGCTGGCTGGGCCCCCAGTTTATCCTTAGGGCCGAGTTACGTAACCGATGCATTGTGGCGCTCATTTCGTGGAGCACATAGTCCTGTGGACCAATCCATGGGACGTCTTCGCGACTAAACCTCGGCGGGACCATGAACCTCGCATCGCGATCTGTTAGACTGGTTGGCCAGGTTATAGACGGAATCGTCGCCGCCGTTCCCATATTACTGGGCGTCGGCCTCATGGCAGTCAGCGAACCCCTTGGAGGTTTGTTTGTCATCGGCGGCATCATCTGGTCATTGTTCTACTACTTCTTCGCTGATGGACTAAACGATGGCCGAAGTGTTGCCAAGGTGTGGTTAGGCATGCAGGTCGTTGACGCCGGTTCCGGTAGTCCGTGCACGTTTGGTCAATCCTTCGTCCGCAACCTATTGCTTGCGATTCTTGGTCCGATCGACTGGATTTTCATCTTTGGTGAGCGTCGCCAGCGACTTGGTGACAAGGCGGCAGGCACCAAAGTGATCGCTGTCTGATTTCAGCTGACGCCGTGTGCTCGTGACGACGGCGATCCTTACACTTCTTTGCGTTCCCCTCCTGTCGCTGCTTGGCGATGTGAATATGCCTGGATCATCAATGGCTAGCGGTGATAATCTTTGGCGTCGAGTTCTGCCGGCCGCAGCAGTTGCCGTGGCTACTCGGTTCGCACTGCGCAGTGTGCTTCCTGAGTACGCGGTCGAATTTTGCGTATTCTTCGCTATGTTTCTAACCTTGTTTTGGGGCTCAGCGAAAACCGGTCAGAATGAGGGAACGTCGAAGGTCGGGCTCGTCCGTCTGACTGCCGCGTCGGCGGCCGGAGCATCCGTTGCAGCAATGTTAACGTGGATCACGGACGTCTTATGGCCATAGGATTCGTTGGACGGCCCGGCCCCTGCGGCTTTGTTCCTGAAGGGAATCCGTGAGCAACGCAACGATTGTCTGCCCACACTGTGGTCATCGTGCAAAGGAGACTATACCGACCGACGCATGCGTTTTCTTTTACGCGTGTACTTCGTGCACCGTCGTGATTCGGCCTAAACCCGGCGATTGCTGCGTGTTCTGTTCGTACAGTGATTCACAATGCCCAAGTCGTCTTCGACCTTCTCCTGATCATTCATGACGTTCCTCGTCTGGCGCCGGGTTCACCGTTTGGCCACGGGAACCATTGCTCTGTTCGCAGCCCTTCATTCCGTTCTCACGTTCCTGCTTTACGAAACCTGGTCGCCTGATTCAGTCTGGTTCTTAGGCACTGGTCTCGGGCTCTTACTCCTCGCCGCGATGAATTGGTCGCACGTCGGCCTCGAGCCATGTGATCTGCCTACCGCGCCTGTAATCCGCTGGGCCAATGTTTGTTTTGTACTCTTTGGTGTGGGAGCCGTGCTCGCCGTGGCGGAACCACAAGCTTTCCTTATTCTGGCTGCCCTCGTTATCCAGGCCGCGGCCGGATTCGTCACGCTACGACCTCGGAACGTGACGCTGCAAGGCTAGCCGAGCCTGGCTCTCTTGTGATTGTTGGCTTCTGATTAAGCAGTTGGTGTTTGAACTGGATCAGACGCGCCGGCAGACATCCGTGTGAAGCTGGCAGGCGGGTTGCGCGAGCGCGAAGCTGCGTGGTGAGAGTTCATATAGTGATTCCAACCATCTGGCCTCTGAGTGGCCTGCGGCGTACACTCTGGGCGTTGGGCAAATAATCTCGCGCCTGGTTTGAGATTCCCATGGTCGCAATCGTGCTCTTCTTGTTGGTCCTCCTTGCTACCGCGTGTCAACAACCGCCATCGAGTACAAGCGGCGCAGTTCAAGTTGTGGAGAACGCCGAGCCGGTGTGGAATGAACAGACCGCCTGGCGTCTCGACTCCGCAGCGATTGTACGGATCGGTGACATGGATGGTCCGGCGGAGTACCAATTCCACCGTGTAGTCGGATCGCTAAAACTGCGGAGTGGGGAGATTGTCGTAGCGAATGCAGGCTCCGCTGAGCTTCGGTTTTACGATATCAGCGGCAAGCACATCCGCTCCGCTGGCCGAACCGGCGAAGGTCCGGGCGAGTATGGATTCCTGCGTTTTCTGCGGCGGTTCGGATCGGATTCGCTCATCACTTGGGACGCGCGCTTCGATCGGGGCACCATCCTATCCTCGAACGGAAGCTTCGGCAGAACATTCATGCGGCAGCGTATGCGGGGATTCACGCACTTTGTGGACGGTTTTCCCGATGGCGCGCTTCTCGGATTCAGTGAGGGAAGTGAGGAATCACCGGTAGAAGCAGTTTCCCTGATAAAATTCCAATCCGCGGGCAGTATCCGAGCGGACAGATCATTGCTGATCAGAGTGGATCAGCGGGGCCATGTCCACGAGATCGGCAAGTTCTTCGTGACCGAGACCTTTGCGCATCCGGACGGGGGCACCGCTTCCTTACCTTTTGCGCGGCGGGGGGTCGCTGCTGCCGCACACGACGCGGTTTACTTCGGCTCGGCGGAATCCTTTGAGATCAGGCGCTTCACCCTCACTGGTCAGCTGAACCAAATCATTCGAACGCAACGTCCAAATGCGCCGCTCACTCGGTCCATGATCACCGAATACATCGAAACATCGCTCGGGCGGATGAAAAATCCGGCGGCTCGCGCAGACTGGCAAAGGCGGTATTCTGAAATGACGTTTCCGGAAACCATACCGGCCTTCTCGGATCTGGTCGTGGATCCCGCAGGTAACCTCTGGGTTGGTGACTATCACGATTTTGGAGAGACGCAGCCTCATTGGACCGTGTTCGATCGTGCGGGCCGTCTGCTGGGCACGCTTGACGTTCCTGCCAATTTGATGATCCATGACATCGGGGCCGATTACGTGCTTGGGCGAACGCTGGATGGCTTTGCGGTTGAACGGATTGCGCTTTACCGCCTGCTCAAACCTGGCGACTGACGCTCGAACATCGAATTGTGTGCGCCGGCGCCGTCCCCTTCGGCATCCCAGCAGGTCGGTTTGAACGCTGGACTGCCGTAGAAAAAACGGTCGCGATTGACGAGGCAGGCGAAGCCATTCGTGCCGGTTTGCACCGTGGTGAAACCTTGGCGCCGTAGGCTCCGGCGCCGCCGATAGGGCCAATTCTCGTTCGATGTTTTCCGAATACCGTGCGTTTCATCCGATGAACCTTCCGAAGGGCCTCGCTGGAGGTGAGACAGCAGCATACGGACGGAGGTTGTTGCAGGCGGAAACGAATCATTCCTTGCACGAATGGCGTCATCGATTTCGGCGTAGTTGCCAAGCGGTGAGGTCCGGTCAAAGAATTCACGCGCCAGCCATCCCAACCACACCACACACCATGAACCAGATCTGCAGTGAAGCGACGTACCGGTAGGTTGCCCGACCTCGGCGGTGCGCCCGGGCTTGCCGACTTGCGCGTGCCCGAGTTGCCGCCGCCGCCGCGCGATGCAATCGCCCGGACCGACCCCGCGCGCATGGGCCTGCCCCGTGGTTGCCCGGAGACCGTCGAATATGCCCGGACCGAGGCGCTGCGGTTTCTGGACAAGGAACGCAACCTTGACGGTAACCTGCGCGGCGTGGGACTGGGGCTGCGCGAGGTGAACGGCGAACCGACGGATGAGTTCGCACTCACGTTCCTTGCTTACGAGAAGCGCCCGCCGGACAAGGTACCCAAGGGGTGTCTCCTGCCGCGGTTCGTCACCCGGGGCAATCAAAAGATTCGTGTCGATGTGATCGAGGCACCGGGTGAGATCCAGTGGACTCAAACGCCTTGCCCGCAAGGGTCGTTTGATCTCTCGTCGTGCTCCGGTGCGGCAATCGCAACGGAGGCGGATGGTGATTGGGACGGGACGCTGGGAGGCACGTGGCGGCGGTTGGACGGTAGCGGTCATCGGGGACTGACCAACTGCCACGTGGCCATCGGCGATTTGAGCTTCCAGCAGTTCATTGCCGGCCTGCCAGGCACGATCGCTCGTCTGTTCGAGTCCCCGCGCGGCAAGCGAATCTTCACCGGCGTGCCCGGCGCTCAGAATTTCCAGATCATGGAGATTGATACGATCTGGCCGATACTGGCGCCCTGGCTGCTGCCGATTCCGATCGCCGGCGCCCTGCCTTTCGTGTTCCTCGACTGCGCGGCTGGCGATATCGATCATCGCGCGGTTGGAAATCCACTGTTCCTGCCACCACCTCCGCCACCCGCGCGCAACGTGCGAGGCGGGATCATCACCGGCGCGCGGATTCGGTCGGCGCAGGCGCCGATACCGGGCACGGAGGTCTACAAAGTTGGCGCGCAGACCGGCACCACGTTCGGCCGTATTCGCATCGCCTTTCTGCAGATCCCGATCGCGATTGGTCCGCTGATCGTGATCTTCGATCAGGTGTTGGCTCGCCTCGCTATCGCCAATGGCGACTCCGGCTCATCCATGATCGAACGGACTGACAATCATTACATCGGGTCGTGTTGGGGTGGCTTGCCGTTGAACGGTCCGCCCGTCGATCTGGGCGGTGGGAACTTGATGCTCGATCACGCGCTGGCCACGCCTGCGCACCAGACCTTCTGGCGCATGAATCTCGACCTTTACTGAGCGGAGCCCATGCCAGCCAAGAAACCGCGTTCGGCCAAGCCGACGAAACAACTTCACGCCAGCAGCCACACTCACACCAACGACATCCGGCGCGACGATGTGCGTAAGAGCGCGTGCTGCTGTCCACCCGAGGCGCTGATCTGGATCGATTCGCGAACCCACTGTTGTTTCGTGGAGAATCAAATCGATATGAAGCGCCGCCTGCTCGCGCGCGCCGATGCGAACGCGGCGATTCGAGCGCCCGGCGGCCCGGAAGTCGACGCGGAAGGTGCGGGCGGTAGTCAGCTCGACGAAGGAACCATGAAGCCGCAGGGCAAAGTCTATCGCGTGGATGAGTATACCATCCATTGGCAGGCGATCGGACAGTGTCGCCCACTGTCCGTGTCGTTGGTAGTCAACGGCGACCGCAACTACATCGCCAACGGCGTTCCGGAGACGGGTCAGGTTGCGCTGAGTGTTGCCTATATGCTGGAGCCCGATAACGACTACGACCCGACCGGCAAGGTCGGGATCACCGCTGTCCTCACTGTCATCGATTGCGCGGGAAATCGCGTCCAGAACCGAAACACTGCGCAACGACCCTGATCCAGCAGAAGGGGTCGAAGCCCCATCCGCAATGCTTGACGCAACCTGCATCCCCGGCAGCGAGCTGGTTGCGTCCCAGCCCTGATCGGTTTTCTTTGGTGAGATTCTGCTGAGCCGATTCAGTACCTGCACGGCTGCGTGATTTGCTCTATGCCGAACACTGCGTTGCAACGCATTGACGGATCCGGATTACGCTTTCACCTGTCCGGCAAGTTGGAGCACGGGTCGTCGTTGGTGCTCCTGCTGCACGGGTCGGGCTCGCATGGCGCGAATCTCCTGCCACTCGCTACGCGTTTGGCCGCGGTGCTTCCAGGTGCGCTGTTTGTGCTGCCGGATGCGCCGCAATCGATGCGTGAGATTCTTTCGACGGTGCAGGTGGCGGCAACCGAGCGGGAACGGCCGGATATGAATTGGGAGCAGTCGCGCAACTGGGTGCGCCCGAGCGACTCCGCGGTTGGGGACCCACATGCACAACGACAAGCATTCCTCGACATGATTCGTCCGCCGGTGCGTGGACTGAGTCGATTGGCTGACTTGCTGCTGGCCCAGTACGCGTTGCCGAGATCGGCGCTCGCCATCTATGGTTTCTCGCAGGGCGGCATGATGGCGTTGTATCTGGGCATAGATCGCGATCCGGCGTGCGCGGGGGTGATCTGTCATTCAGGACAATTCTTCGGAGGCACCGAGCCACGGTCGCATCCACGCACGCTGCTGCTCGTCGGTGCGCAGGAACTGGAGCCGTCCCAGGCAATGAGCCAGATCTATCCGATCGCGGTGAACGCGCTGCGTGGGCTCGACATTCCGTTCGAGGAGCACGTGGCGCCTGGGCTGCGCCACGGCTTCAATGCGGAAGTGGTGGAACGAATTGGCGTGTTTCTGGCCGCAGTGCTGCCCAGCCGCGAGACGGCGGCCGATGCGTAGATTCTGAACTGACGTTTACACCACTCCTTCTCGGGCGGAATGTCTAAAACCGAGCTTCTCGTCAACGGATACCGGATTCCCTACTCGATCTTCGGTGAGAATGGGGCGACGCCTCTACTCATCTGCGTTAACGCAGCGCAGCAGACCATGGGAGCCTGGGGCATGCTGGCGAAGCGGTTCATGAGGCGCGGATACCGCGTTGCCGTGTTCGACTTCCCCAATCAGGGGAGCGCAGCCAAAGTGGATGCGACGCTCGGACTGCTCGAGCAGGCCGATCTGACTGCAGCACTCGCCGGGCAGCTCTCACCCGAGCGGCCGGTAGCGCTCACGGGGGCGCGTCGTGGGGTAGCCTGGTCGCCACTGTGTGCGCAGCGCGGTACCCTGAGCGCGTAACTCGACTGCTCCTGGGCGGCTTTCAGGCACGGACGCACCCGAAGCTGCAGGCGATTTCTCAACGCTGCGTAGAACTGATCGACCGTGGCCGTGCCCGCGAGGAAATGGCGGATTTCTTCATTCGCGAGTTCGGCAGTGGGTTGTCCGAGAACTTTCGGGCCGTGATGCGTAAGCCATTCGCGACCGTCACGGATGCCCAGCTCATGCAGATGCGGCTGCAGAGTGCAACGGCGAGGTGACGCTCGAGGAGGCCCGCAGTTTCTACGCCGCGCATGGAATGGATCAGGACACTGCTGATGCAGTGTTTGCCAGAATCGACATTGACCGTGACGGGTTCCTCACGCACGCCGAGGTGACCGACATCGTCAGGCAGTTTTACTTCAGCTCGGATCCGCAGGTGCCGGGTAATTGGTTGTTTGGACCTTTTCCCGGCATCGTGGTGGAAGCGTGACTCCGAGGGTATTTCCGGTGCGTGGCGTGTTGTGCTGTGCGTTCAGGAATGAGATGCGTAATCCGCGCGTCGAGGTTGGAGGGCTGTGGGGAGCGAGCGCGCCTGAGAGCGGGTAGCGACAGCAAATGTGGCGCCGAAAGATGTAGCTGTTCCCCTGGCCGCGCCTTATCCTTGTACTTACCTGCCTGCCGGGAGTTCATATGGGATTCCTGATTTCAACGCTATTGGTCTTTAGTGCTTTGGCCGCTTCTTACCAATGGGCCCAACTGCGCGCTAGATACGTTGTCACGGGTCCGGACATGTCGGCCGGTGCGCTCGGCCAAATGGATCGGAGCCTTGCTCGTTGGGGATTTGCCGCAAGGTTGTTCTCTTTTTCCGCGATGATTCCGATCGCGATCCAGTATTCGCCGTTTGCTGTCGACGCGGTATGGCGGGGACAGGCAGCGGTCGGCATGACGGTCGCCGCAGGGATGTTGTTGGCAATCAGCCGGACCGCATTGAAAGTGCCGCTGAAGTCGTGGTGGCTCCGCCCATTGCAGCCCAGCCTGCAAATCGGGCTCAGTTTGATGGGTTTCTTTCTAACCTCGATCCTCGCGCTGTTTCTCGCAGTGGCGCTTGATCCATCGTTCCGAACCGCAATCCTCAACATTCGCTTCGGCAAGTGAGCAATTATGAACAACCTCGACCTGCAGATGGGAGACTTCGCTCTTTTTGCTGTCATTCTGCTGCTCATGCACGCGATCACGCTTATCGAAGTCGGCAAAGGTGACTCCGGCAGCTCCCAAACGATTGATCTGGACCGGCGTTCGGCGGCTACCTGGTCATTTGTCGGGGTCTTCCTTACGCTCAGCGTTGGAACCGTGGCGGATGCATTCCCGAGCGCAGCGATCGACGGCACCGCAAGTACGCTCCCCTTGTTCTTCATGGCACGATGGGGTTTCTACCACGCGCGGATTTCCAAGTTGGTAGATACGAACGTCATCGATGGACAGTTGGCGGAAGTTTATCGCACCGCCGTCATACGCGTTTTCAACGACCCCAATTCCAACGGATTGACTCGGCAGGACATCGCAGCGCGTGCCCTCGATCACCTCGACTCGGCACGCTTGCTCTATCAAAACACGGGCGTGTTCCGGCGGTATGTTCCGGTTTCACTCGGCACGATTCTGGACCGCTTCCTGCCAAACTCGAAAAGACTGGACGACGTCCTGGCATCCCTCGAACGCGAAAAGATCGTCAAGCAGGACGGAGAACGCTTTTACGTACAGCGCGCCGGCACGATACGGTGACCTGAGCTTCTTCGCTGCTCAATACGCTAGACAATATACTTCGCAGTAATTCGGAATTAAGTGCACCGAGCCGCGTTGTGGGAAGCGGAGTTGTTATGAAAAACAGGTTGTGGGCGATCATCCTGATCGGCACTGCTGCAAGTGCGAGGCCAACGGTCAACAGCTTCAGAGTGCGCGCTTGGAGCCGGCGGAATGTCCATTCGAGCGTGGCGCATGGGCGCAGAACGACGCGTTCGATTGCCGGTACCTGGTCGTACCGGCAAATCGGGCGGCCGCCAATTCGACCAGCCTTCGACTCGCCGTAGCGGTCGTTCGCGCGCGCCAGCGCTCAGACCAGCCACCTCTGGTGATCTTGCACGGTGGTCCCGGATTGAGCGCGCTCACGGCCATGATCAGAGGCGTGGTACAGGGCGGCATGTCACACGATCGCGATGTTGTGCTGTACGATCAGCGCGGTGCAGGCCTTTCGGAGCCGAAGCTCCCTGAATTCAGACTCCCACCGGTACTCGACTGCAGCAATGCCGGCCGCGAGCGATTGCGCTGTTCCTGGTCGAGTGCTATGACCAGTACGGATCGTCGTTCAACCAGGTGCTCGAAACTTCGCGGGCTCGAGTCCCGCCACCGTTTCGCGAGCCTCTCGATTTGGAATGTGATGTTTGGCAGGAGCGCTTCGCGCCTGCGACTCAGCACGTACCCGTGCGCAGCGACATCCCGACCTTGATCTGACCGGCGAGCGCTCTTCGTTCGAATGCGTAGCTAATCGCTTCTCAACGCCATCATCGGATCTACACTGCTCGCCCGGCGCGCGGGTACATAGCTCGCCAACATCCCAATCACGATCATCATCGCGGAAGTCACGCCGAACGCAATGGGGTCGACGGGTTTGACATCGTAGAGCAAATTGGCGAGGAATCGCGTGGTCATGTAAGCGGCGCCGACGCCAATGGCGGCGCCGATCAGCACGACCATCGTGCCCTGCGACACGACCTGGCGGCGCACCACATTCGCGGTCGCACCGAGCGCCATGCGCACGCCGATCTCGCGCGTGCGTTGCGCCACGACATAGGAGAGCACGCCGTAAAGCCCGACCGCGCCCAGGAGCAGCGCGAGCACGGACAGCACGCCGAGCGTGAGTGTAGTGAACGAGAGTTGCAGCATCGAACGCTGCGCCAGGAATTCCATCGTATACTCGCGATATACGGGCGCTTCCGGCGCGATCGCGCGCACCAGTTGCCGGACTTCTTCCTTCAGAACGGCGGCGCGCGGCGACTTCACGACGTACGCGGGCGAGCCCATGCCCCATGCATCCGGCGACGGACCGGTGAGCGGGAAGTATATGATCGCCTCGCCCGCGCCGCGCCAGTCGTCCTGTTTGACGTCATTCACGATGCCCACGACCGTGAACACGAGCGTGTCCTGTCCGCCGAAGCTCGGCCGGATACGTTGCCCCAATGCATTGTATCCGGGCCACAGCTTCTCGGCCGCCGAGCGGCTGATCACTACGTTAGTGTTCGGCGTGATCGCTTCATGGTTGGTGAACGCACGCCCCTGCAGCAGCGTGATTCCCATCGCCTTGAAGTAGTCGCCGCCGGTGAAGTTCAGGTCGACCAGGTGTCCGGTACCTTCGGTCGACATGGCATCGGTGTAAACGCGGAATCCGCCCGTGCCTTCATCCAGCGGAATGTTGTTCACCACGCCGACCGCGCTCACGCCCGGGAGCGCGCGCAGGCGATCCATCATCGTTAGATGCATCTGTCCGAGGCTTGGGCCGTCCCTCAGATTCGGCTGCTGCGGCGCAAACTGGAACGTGTAGATGTTCCTGACGTCGTACCCGGGATTGACCTTGCTCAGCCGCCGGGAGCTTTGCACCAACAGCGCCGAGCCGATCAGCAGCACGAGCGCGAGCGCCGTCTGCAGCACGACCAGTACATCGCGTCCCCAATGCCGGCCGCCGATCGATCCGCGTCCGCTTTCACGCAGTCGGCTGAGATCGGCGGATGACGCTCGCCACGCGGGTGCCGCGCCGCACAGCAGCGCAACGATGATCACGAGCAGGAACGTGGCACCGACGGTCGGCAGGTCGAGGCTCACCTCGCTCAGCCGCGGTATCCCTTCCGGCGCGGCACGCAGGAATACCGGCAACGTTACCGCGCTGAGCACCACAGCGAGGACACCGGCAATGAGCGCAACCACGAACGATTCAGCCAGCGTATAGCGCACGAGCTGCCCGGTCGATGCACCAATAGCGCGCCGAACCGTGATGTCGCGACGCCGCGTCTCGGCGCGCACCATGAACAGGTTCGCGACGTTGGCGCAGGCGATGAGCAGCACGAGGGCGACTGCACCGAGCAGAACCAGCAGCGAGGTCCGCACCGCGGGACCGATCATACCGTCGCGCATTGGCAGCAGTATCGGCCGGTACTGCTCGATGATCTTCGCATACGCCGCGCGGCCGCCGAATCTGGCCGGAAGCTGACTGGCGAGCTGCTTGAGCTCGGTGCTCAGCCGTTCCGTGGTCACGCCATCCTTGACGCGCGCGACCACAGGTATTCCGAGGTTGCCCGGAGTCACGTCGGCGGCGCGCACCTCACCCGAGATCCACATCATCGTCTGGTCGGATGGAAACGCGAACTCCGGCGGCATGACGCCAATCACCTGCTTCAGGCTGTCGTTAGCGAAGTACCACTTTCCCACGACCGATGAGTTGCGACCGAACCACGTGCTCCACAATTGATCGCTGATCACAATCGCGTCATCCCGGTCTTCCGCCACGGGCAACCGACCGAGCTGCGGACGCACGCCCAGCGTCGCATACATGTCATTGGTTGGCCAGGCCATCCCGATGCGCTCCACACGCTCGCCCGCGCGGAACGTGGATGTCCCAGCCTGGAAGACAAAAATGCCATCGATCAGCTTCGAGTTTTCCTTGAAGTGCACGTAGAACTCGTTGCCGAGATCGAAGCGCTCGGGCATATCGGAGCCGGGCGCCGTGCCCAGGAGATAAGTCAACTGCTCCGGATTCGCATACGGCAGCGGCTCGAGCATCACTTTGTTGACCACGCCGAACATTCCGGCAACCGCGCCAATGGCCAAAGCCAACGTGCCGACCGAAGTCGCGAGAAACCCGCGCGCACGCAGGAGCGCGCGCAATGCGTGACGCATGTCACGCAACGTGTCGTCGAGCGACACCAGCCGCCGCCCCTCATAGAACCGTTCTCGAGCGGCCTCCACGTTCCCGAAGTGGCGCCGGGCCATCCGGGCAGCATCCGCCTCACTCATGCCCTGTGCCTTCAGGCGCTCAGTTTCGAGCTCGATATGTGAGCGAATCTCGTCTTCGAAATCGCGTTGCGAGCGACGACCAAACATCAGGCACTCTCCGGTGTTGGACCGGGTGCCAGAACCCGGGCAATGGAATCGACCAGCCGGCTCCAACGACCCGTTTCGATCGTCAGCTGCTGGTGCCCCTTGACGGTGAGTGAGTAAAAACGCGCGCGGCGGTTGTTGTCCGACTTACCCCAGGCGCCTTTGATCAGACCCCGCTGCTCCAGTCGCTGCAGCGCCGGGTAGAGTGAGCCGTGGTCCACGATGAGCGTATCGCCTGATCGTGCTTCGATCGCCAGCGCGATGCCGTGACCGTGATGCGGCCCCAATGCCAGCACACGCAGAACCAGCAGGTCGAGCGTGCCCTGGAGCAGGGCCTCGCGAGTGGCGGGATCGTTTCTGGTTGACATTCTACCAGAGTAAGGCGGCGTCTGGTAGAATGTCAACTAGAGTAATGGGTGAGACAGATTACTAGAGTCAGGATTGATGAACCGCACGGCTCCGCAATGAGGATCTAGCGCGTATGCCGAACCAGGAAATCCAGCGCCGCGCTGACAATCTCGGTTGCGCGCGGATCGGGCGCTGCGATCATATCGAAGCCGTGCGGGCCGGTCCGATGCACGTACAGGTCGAGCGGAGCGTTCACCCAGAGCGCAGCCTGCACAAACCGGTCGATCGATGCATTGATACCGGGAATCGCATCCCGGCCGGCCCGGGCCAGAAAGATCGGGGGGAGTTGGCCGCCGCTGGAAAGAACCTGCGCTCGCGGTGAATAGCGCTGCAGCTCGGCCACGCGCTCGGCTGGGTGGGCCGCGCGGAACGGCGAGATCATTGCGGCATGGTCGACGTCGAGGAACGGGTAAAACAACACGATGCAACGGACCGGATCCGGTCCTGGCCGAAGAAACAAACTGCTCAGCGGACCGCCGGCTGAGTAGGCGGCAACACACAAGCGGCCAGGGTCCAGCCCCCATTCGCTTGCCCGGCGTCGAATTGCCCGCAGCAGCTCCTCGACGTCCTGTGCGCCCAGATCGACGTTGTCCTGAGTAGTGAGCCGGTGGGAAAACGTGATGCCAACCAGGCCGGCTGACGCGACCAGCCTGCCCCATTCACGGTACGCAGGCAGATCGTCCTTGGGTGACACGCGCGCTGTGCCCGCGACCATCCCGCCATGAATGAAAATGACACCGGGTCGATTCGCTTGTATCGGACCGGGCGGCAGGAATACGTCGTAGCGAAGGTCGGTCCCGTACATGACCGTGTCACTGGTGCCCTCGAGGGACCGGTACCGCAAATCGGCGATGCGTGTGACCTGATCCATAGCCGGCCGCAGGTAGGCCAGCCTGCGCTCCTGGCCTTGCGCGCTCAGCGCCCCGATTGCGCTCGAGAGAGCGACCATACTCAGGAGTCTGCCTCGATTCATGATCATGGAGTCCAGGCGCCGTTCAACGATTGACCAACAGTACGGCACCGCCGATCACGGTGAGAAAGACCAACGCGCGCTTCCAGGAAAATGGCGGGCCCGTGTGGTCTGCGCGGGTCCACACCAGCACCAGCCCGCAAGCCGTGCGATGGGCATATTCGGCCGGGACCTGGTGCGAGGCACGATAGATTTCCACGCCCTCGACGTCATCGATCATGATGCTGCGGTCGATGTCGTCGCGTGACATCGGCAGGTTGTCCAGCATGTAGGTCATCCGGCAAGTGCTGCGGACTGGATACTGATCCAGCAGACTGCTCACCCGGCTCAGACGCATGCTCGAGACTTCATCCCTGGTATACACGCGACCCTGCCCGCTCTTCCGCGACCATTCAGCCCGGTCGTAATACTGCGACAGGCGCCCGATCCGGATCGTGCGTTGAGCGATGACGCGTAACGGCGCGAGCGGCACCGGCTGCGAGCCCAGGCGGAGTTCAACCTCCAGTTCCTCCCCCGGATCCAGCCCGACAGTATCGGTCTGTGCGTTGGCATACCCAAGCGATGTTGCGCGTACCGCATAGGTCCCCGGCTGCGGCGCCGCCAGACGAAACCAGCCCGCTGAATCGGTCACGCTCCGCGCACGCACGTCACCGCGTCGATCGATCAACTCGATGTGGGCCGCGACCACCGGTCCTTCGGTGACCAGGTCCAGTGCACGCCCGGTGATCGACTGCGCAGACACGCCTTCGGCCGCGATCCAGGTCACGACGAGGAACGGCCAGCGTGCGGTCTTCATCGGGTCAGTTCTTTCATGGGCTTGCCAAACCAACTTGCCCTTGGGTTGCAACCCCTGGCAACGACACTGGGATGAGTGCCCACCAGCGGTTCCGAGACTCAGAAATCGAGCTTCGACAGGTAGTCGAAGTTCCGGCGCGCGTGCTCCATCGACGAGAGCTCGTAGTTCTCCTGCTCGACGAAGATGTGTTTCTGCTCGATGCGCTCGATCGACGCGAGGATGCGCTTGAAGTCGAGCGCGCCCTGGCCTAATTCGGCGAAGCCCTTTGCCGGTGGCTTGGCGATATCCTTGATGTGAAACGACCAGTAGCGGTTGCCATAGCGCCGCAAATACTCCAGCGGGTCCGCTCCATGTGAAGCCAGGTTGCCGACATCCAGCTGCATTCTCACGATCGCCGGATCAACTCGGTCCATCAATACGTCATACGGAACCTGACCATCCTTCAGCGCAAAATCGCCGGCATGGTTGTGAAACCCGATCCAGACGCCGGTCTTGCGAGCGATCTCGCCCGCGCGGTTGAAGCGGTCGGCCCACGCGCGGTAGTCATCCAGCGTCTTCGACTCTTCGCCGCTGAAGCCGGCAATGATCACATACTCGTGTCCGATCGTCTTCGCCCGGTCGAGGTTGGCCTCGAAGTCGGTGGTGATGAACTTTGAGGCCGCGTGGGTGGACGGGGCGCGCAGCCCATGCCGATCCAGCATCGGCCGGATCTGCGCCGCTGATTTACCGAAGTTGCCAACCGAATCGAGCAGCTCGATCGTGCGGTATCCGTAGCTTGCCAACCCTGCCAGCGTGCCCTCGAAATCTTTTTGCGCTGCATCGCGCACGCTGTAGAGCTGGATGCCGATACGATCGAGCTTGCGCTCAGTCAGACGCGATGCCTGTACGACTTGCGCGGGCATACCGCAGAGCGCCGCCGCCGCGGCAATGAAATCCCGTCGTTGCATGAGCCGTCCGTGGGATCGCAAGAGCAAATCCGTGCTCAGTCGAACCCGAGCACGTTTCTGGGAAAGCGGTTGTTTACGAAGTTATTCAGTACGGAGCCGAATCGGAAGCTCAGTCCGATCTGCATTTCGTATTGATACTCCGTGAACAGCTCGCGACGCTCGGCGATGATTTCTTCATCGGTCTCGCCTTCTGCCGCAAGATAGATCTGGTCGCGGATCCGTTCATAGCCGCCCGACACATCGAGCTCGAGACCGCGGAACAGCCTCACGCTGATGCCGGCATCGGCGGAGACTCGATTCTTCGACCACTGCCCGAGAATGCTGGAATACTGCACCGAGACATCGGCATCGCCCCAGGTCTGACGCGTATCGTAGGCCACGGCCAGGCGATGTTCGCCCACCGATTCCTCGAGCCTCTGGAAAATCGTGAGATCCTCGTAGCGGTAACGGGCCACGCCCACCTGGTAATGAACCAGCAGCGCACGGCGGTTGGCTTCCGGATACGGAAAGAAGCTGTACTCGAGGGCTGCGGCCGTGCGCGCGGCCAGGCGCTGATTCAGGCGCGTGGATGTACTCACCGAGAAGGTGCCACCGGTGGACCACTGCGCGCCAATGCTCCGAACGATCAGGCCGCCGGCTTCCCAATCGTCGACATCATTCGTGAAAATGCGGCCGTCGTTGAGTTCCACGCGCCTGCGGTTGAAATCGCCTTCAATCTCGAAATCGAGGCGCCAATCCAGCGTCGTGCGATTGGCGCTGATCTGCGCCCTGAGATTGTGATCCCGCTCTCGCGATTCGCCTTCCAGATCGCCATCTACGCCGATGCGAAAGACCCAGTAGTTCCAGGGATCTTCCTGCACGGTCGGCGTGCCGCGCTCCTGCGCCTCTGCCCGCGCCGCGCTGATTGTGATGTCGGCCGACCGGCCATGAAGCGCGAGGAACCGCGCCAGGCCCGCCTTCAACAATGTAGTCACCGAACGCAGTTCTTCAGCTCGTGTGTCGGTGTCGGCTGTGGTGACGGTCAGGCGGTCCGTAGTGTTTTGCAGTGCACCCCGGCCGATCAGGTCGATGATGTGCTGCCTGCCGGCGCCGGCGTCCTGGTCGGTCATGATGACGTGGACATCTGCGGCTGTCGCTTCGAGCACCCAATCGACAAACTGAATCTCGGTGCGAAACTCGCGCGTGTCGCAGCCATCCCCATCGCAATCGAGGAATACCCGCAGACGGTTGTTCGCTTCCTGCCCGACTGCGCCGACCGGCAGCGCCAGCAGGATGAGCGCGGCCCATGCGCAAGGCTTCATCGGTGCGCGTCCGCAATGGCGCGTGCCGCTACTCTCCTTGTTTCCGGATTCTGGCTGTTGGTTGCCTGCAGCAACAGGCGCGTGGCCTCCGGGGACTGCAGCTGGGTCAGCGCTTCCAGCGCAGTACGCCGGGTCTGCTCGTCATGGCCATCAATCAGCGCCTTCAACACCGGCAACGCCGTGGACGAGCGAGTTTCACCCAGTGCTCGGATGATCTGACGACGCATGTTCGCCGATTGTACGCGGCCCAGCGCATCCTTCAATGCCGCTGCCGCTGCGTCACTCTCGATTTCGCCGAGCGCGCTTGCGGCTTCGCGACGCACGTTCACATCGGGGTCGGTCAGCAGCGCCTGGTGCAATCCCGTAATCCCGGCTCCGTTCTCCAGCTCACCGAGTGAGTGTGCCGCGCGCACGCGAACCTGTGGATGCCGATCCTGCAGCGCTCGCAGCAGCGGCTCGATCGCCGATTGGATCTGCAGCTCGCCGGCCGAGCGCGCGGCGGCCGCACGTACCGCCGGATCGATATCGTCGAGCAATCGAACCAGTGCATCGTCCACGGCCTGCTCGGACCTCCTGGTGGCTCGGGACTCCGTAGCTTCGGCCTGCGCATCACTCGGCCGCAGCGTGCGGTGCGTGCCCAATCCGACCGCAACCAACGCCGCGGCCCACGCAATGCGCTGAAGCGCGCGCCGGCTCAAGCCGCGTCGGGCACGCACCGGCGAAAGCACTGCGGTAATCCGGCCCTCCAGCTCGGAGCCCTGACCCACCGCCAGTGCGAACGTATTCTGCTGTGCCGCCCAGCGCGCAATCTCGAGCAGGTGCCCCGCGTACGACGACGGACGCACGCCCGCGTCGAGCACGGCATCGTCGCAGGATTGCTCCGCGGCCCGCGCGCACTGCCGCGCCGCATACCACACGAATGGGTTGAACCAGTGCAGCGCACACGCGATGCGACCGAGAATCTGCCACGCCACATCCCGACGTCTGATGTGTGCGAACTCGTGCAGCAATGCCGCACGCATTCTTCGGTTCGACCAGGAATCGACCGCACCTTCCGGCAGAAGAATCAACGGCCGCATGATGCCGGCGGTGAGCGGCAGCTCGATCCGACCGGTTTGCCGGATCGTCACCTCCTCGCAATGTGCTGGAAGACAATCCGCCAGAACCCGTTCATTCAGCGGCCGCGCCGAGGCGAGCACCGCTCGCAGCCGTCTCGCCGAATTGCCCAGGTGCAGCACGACTCCACCAATGCCCAGCAGCCAGATCAGCAGGAACACACCCGCGCCGTTCTCCGCCGCCGACCGCTCGATCGTGATGACCGGTGGCCCCGACTCCAGCGCTGCCACCTCAGCCGGCAGGCTCGCTTCGACGCCGCGATTCAGCCGCACGGTCTGCTCCAGCCCGGCGATCCGCGCGCCCCATTGCAAAGGCACTACCGCCGCCGCCAGCGGCAGGATCAGTGCGATCACCAGGGTTGCCATCCAGACCGCGTGCCGAATCGAGGCTGCCGCCCCCGAAAAAGCTCGCTGAAAAAGCGCGGCGCTCACGACCACGGCGCCCGTCACGAGCGTGCTCAACAGCACCACACGAAAAATGGAAACCGGATCCAGTATCGTCATCATCATTACCTGCCTTCTCGCTTGGCTCGCTGTATGCTGTGCGCGAGCTCACGCAGCTTGACTTGGTTGACCTCGATATCGGCTCGCCGTAACAACGCAGCGGCCGCCGCCTCGAATGAACCTCCGAAAAACGTGCGCACCACGTGATCCAGCGCGCGCGTGCTCGCCGCTTCCGGCGGCACCAGTGGCGAATACACATAACGCGGCGCGTTGTACCGCCGTCGCACCTGCTTCTTGCCCGCCAGCACCCGCAGCACCGAACGCACCGCCGAATAGGACATCTCCGGCTCGAGCTGCTCCATGATCTCGCCCACCGTCGCTTCGCCCAGCCCGTACAATGCGTCCATGACCTGTCGCTCACGCTTGCTCAGGGGGCTTGTCGATTTACCCACCGCAGTCCCTCCATCCAAGTGGTCAAAAACCACCACCACAGTAGCCGACCGCGGCCGAATCGTCAATGTTGAGGGGCCAAACGCTGGCTGGGCTCAGTCGCGCAGCCGCATCAGTCCTTCTTGCGCAACTGATGCGACCAACGCGCCTGCACGCGTGTAGATGGTGCCGCGGGCAAAGCCGCGTGCGCCGGCAGCGATCGGGCTATCGATGACGTAGAGCAGCCAGTCATCGACGCGACAGGGCCGGTGCAGCCACAAGGAGTGATCGAGGGATGCGACCTGAATCCCGGGTCTGCGAAAGCTGCGGCCATGAGGCTGCAGTGCAGTGCCGAGCAGGCCGTAGTCGGATGCATAGGCGAGGATGGCTTGATGGGCGAGTGCTTCATTCGGCATGGAGCCGACCGCGCGGAACCACATGTGGCGAATCGGCGGCTGCTTCCTGGGATTGAAGGGATCGACGTGTTCGACCGGCCGGAAATCGATCGGACGATCCTGGGTCAGCACATCGCGAACCTGCTCGGGAATCACGTGCGCCTGGGCGCGCATGAGTTCCAGTTCCGATTTCAATCCTTCGGGTCCCGGTACATCCGGCCTTGGTGTCTGGTGTTCGAGTCCCTCTTCGGTTTCCTGAAAGGACGCCGACATGTTGAAGATCGCACGTCCATGCTGAATCCCGGTTACGCGGCGGGTAGTAAAACTCTTGCCGTCGCGCAAACGATCTACGAAGTAGACGATCGGCGCGGCGAGATCGCCTGGCAGGATGAAGTAGCCGTGCACGGAATGCGCAACTCGTTGCTGCTCGACCGTGCGCTGTGCCGCCACCAGCGATTGCGCCAGCACCTGCCCGCCAAACACGCGCCCGGATCCAATGTCACGGTTGGTGCCGCGGTAGATGTTGACCTCGATCGGCTCGAGGTCCAGCAGCTGCAGCAAATCGTCTACTTGATAGCCCATAGTCTCACGTGAGCGCAACGAAACACAATACAAGTTCCCGGCAATGACGCTCTGGTTTAGAACGGCACGATGCTATTTCGTAATCGTAGTCGTAGTCGTGGTCGTAGTCGTGCTCGTCCGTTAATCCGTTTCCAGCCCCTTCGGTCTCCACGTGTCAACGCCCGGCTTTGGTGAGCGAGTACACCTGCAGGTACTCGACGTCGAATTCGTCCCGGGCTACACCGAGTACATAATTGGTGCCGATCTCCTTCGGTTGAAAGCCTGAGGGTAGCGTTGCGCTTGCCACGCGCTGGCCGTTGCTGTCATACACACTCCTCGAGGTCGGAACCGGTCGGAGCGCACGAAACCCGTTGTGATCGGACACCCACAAGTTGCCCGACAGATCGACCAGCGCAACTCCCCAATACGGGTGACGCCTCGGCTTCTCGACGTCGGCCCAGTTGCGCTCGAACTCCGCTTTGCGCTGCTCGTTATTGCCTAACCGTTTCAAGGTGTTATCGCGATACAAGGCGAGGTCCTGTGGCGACACCGGCACCGCTTTGTCGGCCACGCGAACTGTGCCGAGCGGCTTACCATCGAAGCCAAACACACGAAGGAACGTGGTATCGTTGTCGCCCAGATAGATGCGATCCGAACCGATCGCCTGCTGCGCGTACGGCGAGAAGGGCTGTGAAATGCCAGTGGCTGGCCGGGCTCGAACCAGCTGGCGGCCTGCGCCTGACGTGAAGAGTGGTTGCAGCCTGGCCGCAGTCTTGTCGAAAAGAGCATAGCGGAGTCCGGGGCGGTAGAACGCCGGCCGCGGCTCGTTCGGGTTTTGCTGCGCGAATTGCAATGCCAGAAATTGGCCGTCCGGAAGCAGGAAGCCTGCCCCCTGTTCGGTAAACCAGCCGTCACCTGTGTATTTGGGGTAGTCGATGGCCTCCTGCCTGACGTACTTCCCATCACCCGTAAGCCAGACCGGTCCGAGCTCGCTCAACAGGAGCAGTGTATCGCCGCGCAGCACGCGCAGGTCACCGATGTACTGGAACTCGCCAGGCCCGCGGCCGCTGCCACCTGCCTTGCTCAGGTATTTGCCTTCGGCATCGTAAAAGCGAAGGTCCAGCCCGGTTACGACCAGAATGCGTCCGTCACTCAAACGACGCGCATGTGAGATGCGCTGGAACTGATACTCGGGTGCGCCCTCAACGGCGCCGATGGTCACGACTGGCTTCGGACCTACGGTCCAACGTTGTGCCTTCGCCCGCTCACCATCCAACCCGGCAAGCACGAGCAGAAAAACGAAAGGTCTGCACATGACAACCTCCCCGTCAAAGTAGTGTGAGCGTGAGCACACATGAACATTGACGCCTCGCATGATCGCTCTGGTTTACCCGTGCACAATGCTATTTCGTAATCGTAGTCGTAGTCGTAGTCGTAATCGTAGTCGTAGTCGTAGTCGTAGTCGTGCTCGTCCGTTAATTCGTTAATCCGTTAATCCGTTATCTGTACCCCGCCGCCTGCAACTCGAACAGTTCCGCATACCGACCACGCTGGGCAAGCAATTCCTCGTGAGTACCCGATGCTTCGATTTGGCCATCCGCTAGAACCAGGATGCGCTCGGCCATGCGCACGCTCGAGAAGCGATGGGAAATCAGCACGGTAGTGCGGCCTTTGCTCAGTTCCTTGAATCGCTGAAAGATCTGGAATTCCGCGCGCGCATCCAGTGCGGCAGTCGGCTCGTCCAGGATCAGCACCTGCGCCTCCCGCATATACGCGCGGGCGATGGCGATCTTCTGCCACTCACCGACCGAAAGGTCTACACCGGTCTTGAATCGCCGGCCGATCAGCTGGTCGTAGCCCTCGGGCAATTTGCGGATGACGTCATCGGCCAGGCTGCGGCTGGCTGCGTCCTCGATCCGCGATGAGTCAGCGATCGCCTCGATGCGGCCCACCGCGATGTTCTCACGCGCCGTGAGGTGATAGCGCACGAAGTCCTGGAAGATCACGCCCATGTTGGCGCGCACCTCGGCCAGGTCGTACTCGCGGAGGTCGTGGTCATCGAGCAGGATGCGGCCTTCACTCGGATCGTAAAGGCGAGTGAGCAGTTTGACCAGCGTGGTCTTGCCCGCGCCGTTTTCACCGACCAGGGCCAGCACCTCGCCGGCCTGCAACATGAAGTCGAGGTGACGCACGGCCCATCGTTCCGCATTCGGGTAGCGGAAGCCGACGTCCTCGAAGCGGAAGCCTTCACGAATCGGATTTGGAAAGGGACGCGGGTTCTCCGGCGATGTAATCGCAGGCTGAATCCGGAAAAAGCCGAACAGGTCTTCCAGATACAGCGCCTGACTGGCGAGGTGTGAGAAGCGGAAGAGTGAGGCCTCGAAGAGACCTCGCAACCGCATGAAAGAGCCTGCGAGGAAGGTCAGTGTACCGACCGAGAACTGACCAGCAACCGTGCGCCATGCGATGTAGCCATAGGCGATGTAATAGCCGAGCGTGCCGATCGCGGTGAGGGCAAGACCCCAGCCGGCGCGCCGAAACGCAAGCTTGCGATTGGCCAGGTAGAAATCATAGGCGAGACGTCGGTAGCGTTCGATCAGGAAAGTCGAAAGACCGAAGATCTTCACTTCTTTCGCAGTCTCGATGCTGGCACCGGTTTGCCGCATATAATCGATCTCGCGCCGTTCCTGCGTGCGCGTGTAGTTCAGAGAATAGCTTTGAGCGCTGAAATACGATTCACCGAGGAAGGCCGGGATGAGCGCGATGATGAGGAGCACGATCAGCCAGGGTG
>JBBDWZ010000193.1:0-22228 GCA_040902615.1 Gemmatimonadota bacterium
AAGTCTACCTCACATTACGCTCGGTACTGATCCACAAACCGGAAGACTTCGCGGCCTTCGACCAGCTGTTCGAGACCTACTTCGATGCCGCTGGCAACACGGCGCAAAAGGCAGTCGGCGATCCCCGATTGCCACGTCCCGGTATGCCGAAGCCAGGACAGCCTCTGGGCTTTCCGTCACTGCAGGATTGGCTTCGGAACGGCCGCGCGCCCGATGCCTCCTCTCAAGTTGTTGCGGTCCCGCTGCTCAGCGATCGCGATGCGCAAGGCGCGGCGGACTTCAGCACCTTTCGATCCGATCAGCTCGATCAGCTGCGTCGTGTGGCAGCCCGACTCGCGCGGCGGCTCCACTCCCTGGATGGCCGGCGCTGGCAGTCGGCACGCACGGGCAGATCGCTCTCGTTTCGTGGCACGATGCGAGCCGCACTGCGCACTGATGGTGAATTGGTTGGGCTTCGTTTTCGGAAACACCGGCGATTGCGGGCTAAGCTGGTCGTCCTTTGCGACGTCTCCTCTTCCATGGACCTGTACACGCGGCTGCTCCTGCAATTCCTGTATGCGCTGCAGCACAGCTTTGCCCGGGTCGAAACATTTGTTTTCAGCACTCGGATCGAACGCGTGACGCGCGGACTGGACACGGATTCCTACCAGGCGGCTCTCGCGCGTCTGCGCGAGCTGCCCAGCGGCTGGGCCGGCGGCACCAGAATCGGCGCGAGTCTCGAGCAGTTCAATTCGCGTTGGCCTGGATTGGTCGACGGCAAAACCATTGTGCTGATCCTGAGTGATGGCTGGGACACGGGTGAGCCAAGTGTGTTGGCCGCGGCACTTCGGTATATCCACGGTAGGGCTGCCAAGTTGATCTGGCTGAATCCATTAGCGGGCAGCGCCGGCTATTCACCGGAGACCGCAGGCCTGCGTGCGGCCCTGCCCTTCGTCGATGTGCTGTGGCCGGCGCACGATCTGCGAAGCCTCGAGAGCCTGGGTCGTCACTTCAGTCTGTAGAGCTGGTGCGAGTTCGCTTGACGTAGGCGAATGCGCGCGCAATTCTCCTGATCCCACTGCGGCCCCACGCACTACCCAGCGTACGCGCGCCGCGACTCCGGACATCGTCAAAACCAACCGCCCGGCTCGGCCGGGCCTCTGCAGGAGGATCCTCCGTGGCGGAAGTCACCATCGCCGTAAACGGCGTTTCATCGAGCCATAGCATTCAAGACCGGATGTTGCTCGTGCACTATCTGCGTGATGTGCTTCGGTTGACCGGCACTCATGTGGGATGCGACACCAGTCAGTGCGGAGCATGCACCGTGCTGCTGGATGGCGTTGCCGTGAAATCGTGCACGGTCCTGGCCGCGCAAGCGGACGGCTCGCACGTAGCCACGATCGAAGGCATGGGCACGCCAGCGGCGCTGCATGCGTTACAGCAGGCCTTCCGCGAAGAGCATGGCTTGCAATGTGGATTCTGCACACCGGGCGTCGTGATGGCAGCTGCCGATATGCTGCGGCGCAATCCCAGTCCCACCGAAGAGCAGGTGCGCTCGGAGCTGGGCGGCAATCTTTGCCGCTGCACAGGCTATCACAACATCGTAAAAGCAATCTTGCGCGCGGCCGAACAGATGCGTTCGGAGCAACAATCACCTGCGCGCGCGGTGCCGATGGCCGCGGCGGCCCGCTGAGAGGAGGACTCACATGGCTACTGTGATGCGTCCGAACAGCCTGGTTGGCACCAGTGTGAAGCGCACCGAAGACGTGCGCTTTCTGACCGGCCAGGGTCACTTCACCGATGATCTTACCCTTCCGGGCATGACCTCGGCGGTATTCGTGCGCAGTCCCTACGCGCATGCGCGGATCCGCTCGATCGATGCCACCCGCGCGCGCAAGCATCCGGGCGTCCTCGGCGTCTTCACCGGCCAGGATCTGATGGCTGTGAATCCGCTGCCGGTCGGCTGGCTGCTGCCGGGACTGCGAATACCGGAACGACGAGTTCTGGCCGTCGGGACCGTACGTCACCAGGGCGAAGCCGTGGCGGTCATTGTTGCGGAGAATCCGTATGCTGCCCGCGACGCTGCTGGGTTGGTCGAGGTGGACTACGAGCCATTGCCGGTTGTGGTCGATGCCGAAGCCGCACTGGCACCCAATGCGCCGCGTTTGCACGAGTCGCAGCCCGACAACAGCGCGTTCGAGTGGAGCATCGGCGATGCGGTCGCGACGGATGCCGCCTTTGCTGGTGCCGCACATGTCATCAAGCAGCGCTTCCGGAATCAGCGTCTGATTGCCAACGCGATCGAGCCGCGCGCGTGCATAGCCAGCTACAGCGCCGCCGGCAATGACCTGACGCTCTGGCTGACCTCGCAGAATCCGCATGTGCATCGCCTGCTCATGGGCGCGTTCGTTCTGGGCGTGCCCGAGCACAAATTCCGGGTCATCTCTCCCGATGTAGGCGGCGGGTTCGGCTCCAAGATCTTCGTGTATCCCGAAGAAGTCGTTGCCTGCTGGGTCACCCGCAAGCTGGGCCGGCCGGTCAAATGGACCGCCGATCGCAGTGAAAGCTTTCTGACCGACGCGCACGGCCGCGATCACATCACAGATGCGGAGATGGCGTTCGACGCGCGCGGACAGATCGTGGGATTGCGTGTGCGGACCATCGCCAACCTCGGCAGCGGCCTTTCCCTCTTTGGGCCGTCCGTGCCGACCTATCTTTATGGAACGCTGTTGTGCGGGCAGTATCGCATCGGCGCCATCCATTGTTCGGTCACGGGCGTATTCACCAACACGGTACCGGTGGACGCTTACCGCGGAGCCGGACGTCCGGAAGCTTGCTTCGTAGTGGAGCGTCTGGTCGATCTGGGCGCGCTGGAGCTCGGCATAGATCCGGCCGAGCTGCGCCGCCGCAACTTCATCGCATCGGACCAATTCCCTTACCAGACACCCGTTGCGCTGGCCTATGACAGTGGCAACTACGCGCCCGCACTCGAGCGTGCGCTGGAGCTGGCGGGATACGCGCAGCTGCGCGCGGAGCAGAAGCAACTGCGGGCGGAGGGACGATATCTCGGCATCGGCCTGTCTTCCTACATCGAAGCCTGCGGCCTGGCACCATCCCAGGTGGCCGGTGCGCTCGGTGCGCAGGCCGGTCTGTACGAGAGCGCGCAAGTGCGCATCCATCCGACCGGCAAGGTGACGGTGTATTCCGGCTCCCACTCGCACGGCCAGGGTCACGAAACCGCGTTTGCCCAGATCGTTGCCGGTGAGCTAGGCCTTGCGCTCGAAGATGTCGAAGTGATTCATGGCGACACCGCGCAGGTCCAATTCGGTATGGGCACGTACGGCAGCCGCAGCGCGGCAGTCGGCGGCGCCGCGATCCACATGAGTGTGCAGAAGGTGAAGGACAAGGCCAGGAAGATCGCCGCGCACTTACTCGAGGCCGCCGAGGGCGACATCGAGGTGGAAGGCTCGAACTACTTCGTGCGCGGCTCGCCGGAGCGCGGCAAACAATTTGGGGATCTGGCATTGGCGGCCTACCTCGCGCACAACCTGCCGCAGGGTCTCGAGCCGGGGCTCGAAGCGGTCAGCTTCTTTGACCCAACCAACTTCACGTATCCGTTCGGAACCCACATCGCCGTCGTCGAGGTCGAAGCCGCAACCGGCGCGGTCACGCTGAAGCGTTACATCGCTGTCGATGATGTCGGCAACGTGATCAATCCCATGATCGTCGAGGGTCAGCTGCATGGCGGCGTCGCGCAGGGCATCGCGCAGGCGCTCTGGGAAAGCGCTGAATACGATCCGCAAGGCCAGCTGCTGACCGGCTCGTTAATGGAGTACGCTCTGCCCAAAGCCGAAATGCTGCCCGCGTTCGAAACCGATCGTACCGTAACGCCATCGCCAGTAAACCCGCTCGGCGTTAAAGGCGCCGGTGAAGCGGGTGCCATCGCGGCGCCCGTAGCCGTCGCCAACGCGGTGCTCGATGCGCTGTCTCCGTTCGGGATCAAATATCTCGACATGCCATACACTCCGTCGAGAGTCTGGGCCGCCATCCAACAATCGGGAAGGAAGTGATCCATGTACGCTGCCCCCTTTGAGTACCATCGCGCGAGCAGTGTCCAGGAAGCGGTTGGCCTGCTCCAGCGCTACGGTGACGATGCCAAACTGCTGGCGGGCGGGCACAGCCTGCTGCCCGTGTTGAAGCTGCGCCTCTCTACGATCGGTCACCTGATCGACATTCGCCGCATCGAGGGTCTATCCGGAATCCGCGAAGCGGGCGGCGAAATCGTGATCGGTGCCGCCACCAGCCACGCAGCATTACAGCATTCGCAGCTGCTGCAGCAAAAGCTGCCGATCCTCGCCGAAGCTGCTGCACAAATTGGCGATCCCGCCGTCCGCAACCTGGGCACCATCGGCGGCAGCCTCGCGCATGCTGATCCCGCGGCCGATTTGCCCGCCGTCATTCTCGCTCTCGGTTCAGAACTCCGAGTCGAGGGTCCGGACGGAAGCCGCACGATTGCCGCTGACGATTGCTTTACCGGCTTGTTCAGCACCGCGCTCAGGCCGGGTGAAATCCTGACTGAAATCCGCGTACCGGTGCCAACGGCTCGTACGGGCACTGCTTACGAGAAGCACGCGCATCCCGCATCCGGCTTTGCCGTGGTCGGTATCGCTGCCGTATTGACCGCCGGAACCGGCAATACGATCGCGCAGGCACGCATCGCGGTGACTGGAGTCGGTACCGCCGCTACCCGCGCCGGAAAAGCCGAGACCATGTTGATGGGGCAAACTCCGACGCCCGACTTGCTTCAGCTTGCTGCCAGCAAAGTGCCCGATGGCATTGCCGCGCGCGGTGATTTGTACGCGCCGCCAGAGTTTCGCGCTCAGCTTGCCCGCGTGCATGCCGAGCGTGCCCTCCTGCGGGCGTGGCAGCGCATGCGCTGAACCAGGTGGATATGCGGGGGATCCCTTTTTTCCAGTGCATGACAACCGCGGCCAATCAGAGGCGCAACCTTTCGAACCATGCGTCGTCATAGAGTACAGCGGTCGCGGGTGGGACGGTATGCACGACGAGCGTTTCGTTCAAGCGCAGGTTGATACACTGGTATGCTTAACAGAATTGCTCGCCAGCGCATCTTGGCTATGCACCCATAGGTAGTTACGCTTTGGGTATACCTCCCTTCCAAACGGCCGCGCCGGTCTTTGATCGACCGAAGGTTTCCGTTCGAGCCGTGGGGGTTCCAATACCAAACATCGAGGCGGCAGGTCGCCGTCTCATCCTTCCCAAGGGGGTTTCATGAAGCGTCAAGTGACAGCAGTGCTGGGCGCGGTCGCAATGGTCGTGATGGCCAACGCCGCAGCGGCACAGGAAAAGCCGAACTTCGCCGGCAAGTGGGAACTGGACGCCGAGAAGACAGCGGCGGCAAATCCGAACGCAGGTGGCGGCGGCGGTGGCGGCGGCCGTGGTGGTCGCGGCGGCGGTATGATGGGCCCGATGACGCTTGCGATCGATGGCACTACGCTGACGATTACGCGCGATGGGCAGAACGGTCCGGTAGTGCAGACCTACAAGCTCGATGATTCCGAGCAGACGGTGACCATGGGTCAGGGCGAAGCCAAGGTTAAGGCCAAGTGGGACGGCGCAACGATCGTTGTTGTTACCACCACGCAGGGGCCGAACGGCGCTCGTACCTCGACGGCCGTTTATTCGATCGACGGCAACAATCTGGTAGTCGCAACGACACAGCCTCCGCGCGGCGGTGGTGACCCGGTAACCAACAAGCGGGTTTACAAGAAGGCCGCATAAAACGATGCCGGGAGCGCGGTTCACACCGCGCTCCTCGCTTTTTCTCCCTGAGATAACCCAGCCCCATAACTGACAACTCGGCGATCGGCCTGCCGCCCGCTACCTTTCAGCCCCAGTGAGCGGAACGCAGGGTAGCGCCCGGGACCAGCGCGATATGAGCAAGCTGGTCATCCTGATGATCACAGCCTTCATCGACATGGTGGGGCTGTTGATGCTCATCCCGCTGTTGCCGTTCTACGCGATGAAGATGGGCGGCGGCGGGTTCATCGTGGGTCTGCTGGTTTCCTCCTTTGCCATAGCGCAGCTGCTCAGTGCACCGATCTGGGGCCGCTTCTCCGATCGCTACGGCCGCCGTCCTGCGTTGCTGGTCGGACTTGGTGCCTCGGCGATCGCCTACATCATCTTCGCGTTTGCCGATTCACTCTGGCTGCTGTTTCTCTCTCGTCTGGTGCAGGGCGCGGGCGGCGGCACGGTGGGTGTCATTCAGGCCTATGTTGCCGACACCCTGAAGCCCGAGCAGCGCGCGCGCGGGCTGGGCTGGCTGTCGGCCGCGACCAATGCGGGTGTCGCGCTCGGTCCCGTACTCGGATCGCTGGCCATCGGCATGGGCCGATCGGCGCCGGGGCTGCTGGCCGCCGGCCTCTGTCTCGGCAACATGTTGTTTGCCTGGCGGTTCCTGACCGAATCGCGGGACATGGCGGAAGCCAAACGCATGGCGCCCACGCGCGGCCGCTCGCGCCAGGCTTTACGCTATGTGATGAGCCATCCGCGCGAGCAATCGTCCCGGCTCATCTGGATCTACGCCGTCACGATGGGTGCGTTCAACGGCACCACCGCAATTCTGACGCTGTTCCTCGCCGTGCGCTTCGGGCTCACTGAAAAAACCATCGGCTTCGTCTTCCTGTACATCGGCCTGATCTCGGTGCTGACCCGCGCGATCGTGCTCGGACCGGCCGTCGACAAGTTCGGGGAAGCGAGGCTGTCGCGATTCGGGATGTTTCTGTTGACCGCGGGGATCGCGGTGTTGCCATTCGTGCACAAGCTGCAAAACCCTGGTGTGTTCGCCAATGCATTCCGTGGATTGCTGCCCGGTAACGGCGGCGGGCTGCTGGCGTTTCTACCGCTGGCCTTGCCGATCGCGCTCATCCCGCTGGGTACCGCATTCACGTTCCCGTGCGTGACCGCGCTGCTGTCACGAGTGGTTCCCAGTCACGAGCGTGGTCTGTTCATGGGCCTGCAGCAGACTTTCGGCGGGTTGGCGCGCGTGGTATTTCCCGTCCTTGCCGGCCTGGCCTTCGATTGGAACCTGGCGTTCCCGTTCCTGGTGAGCGCTGCGCTGGTATTCTCGATGATGCTGGTTGCCATGGGACTCGAGAGCATCGAGCAGAAAGCACCGGTTGCAGTCGTGGCGGATACGGTGCCGACGTAACGGCGGAAGGCGTCGACCGCCGCTACACCACCGCCGTCGCTTCGATCTCTACCAGCGCCTCCGCTTCGAGTAACCCGGCCACGACCACGACCGACATTGCGGGATAGCGATCGCTGAAGACTTCGCGATAGGCGGCACCCAGCTCACGGACTGAGCGCAGATACGCATCGCGATCGGTGATGTACCAGGTCAGGCGAATTACGTGATGCGGACCGGTGCCCGCGGCTTCGAGAACGGTTGCCACATTCTGCAGTGCCTGCCGCGTCTGGCCGACGAAGTCTTTCGCCTCGAACACGTGTGTGCGCGGGTTCCAGCCGATTTGCCCGGCCACCGCGAGGATCGGCCCTTCACCGATGATGCCGTGCGAGTAGCCGCGCGCGCGTTCCCAACCGTCCGGTTGTACCTGTTTCATGCGTTTGTTTCCGTTTCACGCAAGCGAAACCGCTGCAGCTTGCCGGTGTTTGTGCGCGGCAGTGCATCCACGAATTCAATCGCGCGCGGATACTTGTACGGTGCGATCTGCGATTTCACATGCATCTGCAACTCCTTGACCAGGGCGTCTCCTGCGGCATGACCGGGCCGAAGCACAATGAACGCCTTCACGATGTGACCACGCTCGGCGTCCGGCACGCCAACCACACCGCACTCGAGCACGCAGGGATGCTCGAGCAGCACGTTTTCGACTTCCGGCCCGGAAATGTTGTATCCGGACGAGATGATCATGTCGTCGGCGCGCGCCTGGTACCAGAAATAGCCATCCTCATCCTGGATGTAGGCATCGCCGGTGAGGTTCCAGCCATTGCGGACGTAGGCGCGCTGGCGTTCTTCATTGCCGAGATAACGACAACCGGTCGGTCCCTGCACGGCCAGCTTGCCGATGACCCCGCGTGGGACCTCGCGCATGTCATCGTCGACGACGCACGCTCGGTAGCCCGGCACGATCTTACCCGTGGATCCGGGCTTGATATCGGAGCCCGACGCGCTGATGAAGATGTGCAACAGCTCGGTCGCACCAATGCCATCGATGATTTCGATGCCGGTCACGGCCTTCCAGGCTTCGAAGGTCGACAACGGCAAGGTCTCGCCGGCCGAAACACACTTGCGCAGGCTGCTCAGGTCGAAATCGGCGAGCCTGGTCAGCATGGCTCGGTACCCGGTTGGTGAGGTGAAGATAATGCTCGGACGGTGGCGCGCGATCGCCTCCAGCAACTGCGGCGGTGCGGTCTGCTCGACCACCAGCGCTGATGCTCCCACTCGCATCGGAAACAGCACGAGGCCGCCCAGACCATAAGTGAACGCCAGCGGGGGTGAACCGCAGAAAATGTCGTCGGGTTCCGGACGCAGTACGTGCTTCGACCAGGTATCACAAACCGCGATCAGATCGCGGTGGAAATGGACGGTGCCCTTGGCCGAACCGGTCGTGCCCGAGGTGTAGGCAACGATCGCAATGTCGGTCGGTGCGGTCTGCACATCCTCGAACTCAGTGGGTTGCTGCAGCATCTCCACTTCGAGCTCGGCGTTGCCGAAGCGTACGACCGGGATTTCGCGCTGGGTCTGCTCGATCGCGCTGTCCAGCTCTTTCTCGAACCGTGCATCGGTGACCGCGATATTCACCTGGGCATGATCGAGGATGTAGCGCAGCTCGCGCGCGCGCAGCAGCGGCATGGTGCAGACCCCGATGCCGCCAGCCTTCAGAACTGCGAACCAGCAGGCGACCAGCATAGCGTTGTTGGGGGCTCGGAGCAGTACGCGGTTGCCTGGCACGAGACCGTAACTGTCGATCAGCACCTGCGCGATCTGGTTTGCTTTCTGCTGCAGCTCCTGATACGTCCAGCGGCCGCCCGGAAAATGGAGCGCGGCGCGATCGCCACCCGTTCGCTGGATCGTGCGGTCCAGCAACTCGGTTGCCGCATTCAACCGGCTGGTTTGCAACAGCTCCGGCAGCGCGCTGAAATCGAGCGCAGGCCAAAGTTTCTCCGGTGGCAGCTGGTCACGCGCGAAGGTGTCGGTATGCGCAGTGAATACGCTCATTGGCCCACGACGTGATGAGCGATCACGATCTTCTGGATTTCGCTGGTACCTTCATAGATGCGCAACGCGCGAATCTCCCGATACAATCGTTCCACCACCTCGCCGGAAACGACGCCCCGGCCGCCATGCAGCTGAACCGCATCGTCGATCACGCGCTGCGCAGATTCGGTCGAGAACAGCTTGGCCATTGCGGCCTCACGGGTGATGCGCGCGGTGCCGCTGTCTTTGGTCCAGGCGGCGCGATACACCAGCAGCGCCGAAGCATCGATCGCGGTCGCCATATCGGCCAGTCGCGCCTGCGTGAGCTGAAACGAGGCCAGCATCTGACCGAACTGCTGCCTTGCGATCGTAAACTTGACGGCCTCATCCAGCCCGCGGCGGGCGAAGCCCAGTGCCGCCGCGGCCACACTGGTGCGGAAGACATCGAGCGTGGCCAGCGCCACCTTGAGGCCCGAGGCCGGATCGCCGATCACCGCCGACTCCGGCAGTCTGCAGTTCTCGAGTGCGATGGTACCCAGCACGTGCGGTGCAATGACTTCGACTCGCTCGGCCACGCGCAGTCCGGCCGTGTTAGCATCGACGATGAAGGCGCCGTACGCCTTTTCCCCCAGCTCCGGCACGCGTGAAAACACGACGTAATGGTCGGCGATGCCGGCATTCGAGATCCAGGCCTTTTCGCCGTGCAGCACCCAGTGGTCCCCGTCGCGCCAGGCGAGTGTGCGCATCGATGCGAGGTCGGAACCAGCTTCTTTCTCGGAGATCGCAAACGCCGCGATCTTTTCGCCGCGGCCGACTGCTGGCAGGTACAACTGCTTTTGCTGCTCGGTGCCGAACAGTGAGATAGGACCGGTACCAAGCCCCTGCATCGCGAAGGCGAAGTCACCCAGCCCGGACTGGTAAGCGAGCTGCTCGCGGACGAGGCAGATCGCGCGCACATCGAACGGGTCACCCGCGCCGCCATACTGCGCGGGGACGACGTAACGCAGCCAGCCCGCTGTGCCGAGGTCACGCACCCAGGCGCGGGCCTGGTCATCCACGCTTCCGGACGGAGCCGCATATGCCGCGGCCCATTCACGTGCACCGCCCGCAATCGCGCGGTGAGATGCCTCGAAGAAAGGCCAGTTCAGATAGCTGCTGTCCGCCAACTCAGTTGCCTTCGAAGGTGGGCTTTTCCTTTGCAATGAACGCGCGATAGGCACGCGCGAAATCCTCGGTCTCCATGCAGATCGCCTGGGCCTGTGCTTCCGCTTCGATCGCTTCGTCCACACCCATCGCCCATTCCTGGTGCAGCTGCTGCTTGGTCATCCCATGCGCGAATGTGGGTCCGCGTGCGAGTGACTGCGCCAGTGCGCTGGCCTCCGGCTGCAAAGCCGCCGGCTCGACCAGCCGATTGTAGAAACCCCAGCGCTCCGCTTCGGCGCCATCCATTGTGCGGCCAGTGTACAGCAGCTCACTGGCCCGCCCTTGTCCTACGATGCGCGGCAGCAGTGCGCAGGCACCCATGTCTGCACCCGACAAACCGACGCGCGTGAACAGAAACGCGACCTTGCTGCGCGCCGTACCCAGCCGGATGTCACTGGCCATGGCCAGGATCGCGCCGGCGCCCACACACACACCATCGATCGCCGCGATGATCGGCTGCGGACAATGACGCATCGCCTTCACCAGATCGCCAGTCATCCGTGTGAACGACAACAGCTCGTCCATGCGCTTCTCTTCCCGCCACTTTACCAGCGGACCGATGATGTCATGCACATCACCGCCGGAACAGAAGTTCTCCTCCGCACCCGTCAGCACCACGACCTTTACATCGTCCGCGAATTGCAGTTGCCTGAACGTATCCCGCAGTTCTGCATACGACTCGAACGAGAGCGGATTCTTTCGCTCGGGTCGCTGCAACGTGACCGTCGCCACGCGCTCGGCTACCTGCCAGCCAAAACTGCGAGGCTTCAGCCCACTCGCGTTGATCTTCGTGTTCATTCACGTCCTCGCTTCTGGCGTCGACAGACCTACTGGGTTTCACCACCGTCGACTGCGATGGCCTGCGCCGTGACCGAAGCTGCCGCTGGAGTGCAAAGCCAGGCCACCGCGGCCGCCACTTCTTCCGGCCTGATCAGCCGACCGATCGGAATGGTCCGCTCGAGCCGTTTGCGTGCTTCCTCCGTGCTGGCTTGCGTGCGCTGGGCGATCGCGGCGACGGTTCGATCGGTCATCTCGGTGTCGACGTAGCTGGGACAGACCGCGTTTACCGTCACACCAGTACGCGCAACCTCTGCGGCCAGTGCACGCGTAAAGCCGACCACGCCGTGTTTGGCCGCGCAGTATGCGGTCACTCGCGCGTAGCCTTTCAGTCCCGCGGTCGATGCGATGTTGATGATGCGCCCGGCGCCATTCGCCACCATCGCGGGCACAACCTGCTGCGTGCAGAGGTAGGTGCCCGTGAGGTTCACCGCGATCAAGCGATCCCACAACGCCGGCGTCGTTTCCACGAAGCTCGCGCCCTCCGCCTGCCCGGCATTATTGACCAGGATATACGCATCACCTGCGTTGTGCATCGCCCGTTCAAAAACGTCGTTCACCGATTCCGCCTGCGTCACATCGCAACTGTACGCTGAGACCGCAGAGCCCACGGCCTTGGCGATGTCTTCCGCGGTTTCATTGAGCCGTACTTCATCGCGGCCGATGAGTGTCACCCGCGCCCCCATCCCGGCCAGCTCGCGCGCAATCGCCGCACCGATCCCGCGCCCACCACCCGTGACGATGGCATGTTTGCCCGCGAGCCACCCGTCAACACTCATAGCCGATCACTCATCGCTCGTCGCTCATTACTCATACGTTCCATCAGGCGCTCCAGTTGTTGCTTGCCGCTCAGATATTGAGGCGGCCAGGGTTGCTCCCGCCAGCCGAGCTGAGCCGCGGCCCGCAGCGTCCAGCTCGGATCGCTCAGGTGTGGCCGCCCGAGCGAAACCAGGTCGGCACGGCCTGCCGCTATAATGGAATTGACCTGGTCGATGTCGGTGATGTTGCCGACGGCAATGGTCGGTACGCGCGCTTCATTGCGGATCCAGTCGCTGAACGGCGTCTGGAACATGCGGCCATAAACCGGACGCGATTCGCTCGAGGTCTGCCCGGTCGACACGTGAATGATGTCCGCATTCGCGTCTATGAACGCACGGGCGATGACCACTGCGTCGGCACCGGTCACGCCACTGTCCACCCAATCGGTCGCGGAAATGCGCACGGACATCGGCCGCTCCTCGGGCCAGACCGAACGCATCGCGCGGAACACCTCGAGGGGATAACGCAGCCGATTCTCGAGCGAGCCGCCATACGCATCGGCTCTCGTATTCGACAGGGGCGTGATGAAGCTCGAGAGCAGATACCCGTGCGCGCAGTGCAGCTCGAGCATGTCGAAGCCGCATCCGATCGCCAGCTCGGTCGCGGTCACAAACTGTGCTTTTACCTCTTCCAGGTCGTCGAACGTCATGGCCCGCGGTACCTGGTTGTTGGCCGAGAACGGCAGTGCCGACGGCCCCATTACCGGCCAGTTCCCTGACTCGAGCGGCTGGTCCATACCCTCCCACATCCTGCGAGTCGAACCTTTGCGCCCCGAGTGACCCAGCTGCAGGCAGATCGCCGCCCGCGACCACTCGTGCACGAAGCTGGTGATGCGCTGCCACGCCCGCGCATGCGCGTCACTGTACAACCCGGTGCAACCCGGAGAAATCCGTCCTTCCGGTGACACACATGTCATCTCCGTAAAAACCAACCCCGCCCCACCCAGCGCACGCGCACCGAGGTGCACCAGATGGAAATCGTTGGGCGTGCCATCCACCGCGCTGTACATATCCATCGGCGAAACCACAATTCGGTTTTGAAGCTCCAGCCCCCGCAGCCGATACCGCGTAAACGCGGGTGCGCGCACCACACTGGCGCCGCCGCCCGCGTCCGCCGCCGCGCTGGCAACGTCCGGCTCGACGCCCCCGCCCCCGCCCCCGCCCCCGCCCCCATCCGCGGCAGCGAACCAGCGTTCGACACCCTCGAGATAGGATCGATCGCGCAGGCGCAGGTTCTCGTGGCTCACGCGCTGACTGCGGGTCAGCAGGCTGTAGGCAAACTGTTCCGGAGCCAGGTGGATGTAGCGACGCACGTTCTCGAACCATTCCATCGAATTGCGCGCCGCGTTCTGCAGGCGCAGTGCCTCGGTGCTGCGCTCGGCCTGGTATGCCGCCAGTGCATCAGGCAGCGCCGCATGGCTGGAAACGTGACGCGCCAGTGCGATGGCATCCTCGAGTGCCAGCTTGGTCCCCGATCCGATCGAGAAGTGCGCGGTATGCGCGGCATCGCCGAGCAGTACAATGGTGTCGTAATGCCACTCCGCGTTACGTACGCGCAGGAACCGCTGCCAGGGTGTTTCCTGTTGGTGCGCCGCATTGTGCAGTAGCGGCTGCCCCTGCAGCCACGGGCGAAACATCTGCTCGCAGGCGGCCACCGCCGCAGCCGCATCCATCCGGTCGAAGCCGGCATTGCGCCACGATAACTCGTCGCATTCCACGATGAACGCGGACAGCTCGCGATCGAATCGGTAGGCGTGCGCCTGGAACACGCCCCACTCATTTTCGACGAAGATGAAGGTGAATGCATCCAGGGGCAGACGTGTGCCGAGCCAGATGTAGCGCGCCGATCGCAGATCGAGATCGGGCCGAAAGCGCTCGGCGTAGATGCGCCGCACCAGGCTGTTCACTCCGTCCGCGCCCACCAGCAAGTCGCGGCTTTCCACCAGGTGCTGCAACTGCCGTGCGTCCACCTCGCATTGGAAGCGCAGTTCCACACCCAGCTCCACGGCCCGCGCCTGCAGAATGGCCAGCAGCTGCTTGCGTGCGATGCCGCTGAAGCCATGCCCGCCCGATGTGATCGTGCGGCCCTGAATGTGGATGTCGATGTCATCCCAGTGCGCGAAGTGATCCGCGATCTGCTGATGGGTTTTGGCATCGGCTGCAGCAAGGTGATTCAGCGTGGCATCGGAAAAGACGACGCCCCAGCCGAAGGTGTCAGTGGCGCGGTTGCGTTCGAGTACCGTGACCTCGTGACTCGCATCTGCCTGCCTCAGCAGTATCGCGAAGTAGAGTCCCGCTGGACCGCCGCCGATCACCGTGACCTTCAGCCTGGCCTCCGCTGGCAGGGTGATGGTTCCATGCGTACTGTTGCATCAGGAAAGCCTGAGAACATTTGCGGCAAGGATAGCGAATCGATGGGGGCAGGCGCACATGTGGGTTGGTCGAGCGTGCCGTTGATCGCCAGGGGCGGCTTCTGCCGTACTGATATCTGGTGCGGGGCTGGCGAGCGGGATTTCGGGTATTCGATGTGGCGGCATGCTCGCCAGCTACCGACAGCCCCTGGCCTCATGCGTGCATTGGGGACTACGTCCGCAAGCATCCCAAGCTCGAGTATTCGGTCATGATGCCCGTAATTGCCGTACCCACTCAGACTCTGCAAGCCATCGATGGCATTCCCCAGGGTATCCCGCATTCATGGGTCATGAACCAGCGCTATTTCCTGGCGCTGCTATCCGCGGGCGCGGCACCTTTCATGGTACCGCTGATCGCTTACCATGAAGCTGGTTTGCGTGCGCTGTATGAAAGCGCGGCGGGCATTTTCCTGGCCGGCGGCGTCGACATCGATCCCGCGAGCTACCGGGAAGACAAGCTGGACGTATGTGGCCGCACCGACCCCGAGCGCGACCGCGTCGAGCTGTTGCTCACGCGCTGGGCCATGGAAGATGGAAAGCCCGTGCTCGGTGTGTGCCGTGGGATGCAGGTGATAAACGTCGCGTGTGGCGGGTCGTTATTGCAGGATGTCGAACACCACGATCGGGCGATCAAGCACGACTACTTCCCGACCCAGGGCTTCGAGCGGGACTACCTGGCTCATACCGCCAGTGTGCAGCCCGACTCGAGGCTGGGCCGCATCTATGGCTCGACCGCCATCAGGGTCAACAGCATGCACCACCAGGGCATTCGCGAGCTCGGTGCGGGTCTGACGGCTCCGGTCATTGCGCCGGATGGTTTGATTGAAGGGCTCGAGAGTACCGCTGACGGGTTTTTGGTCGGTGTGCAGTGGCATCCCGAGATGCTGATCGAGCAGGACCAGGGCACTCGCCGCCTGTTCGGGGAATTCGTGCACGCCGCCGGGCAGTATGCCGCTCGCAGGAATGGACACGGCGCCGGATAGTCGGATGAGTGAATTGACGGATGAACGAATGAACGAATTGACGGACGAGCACGTCTACGACCACGACTACGAATTACGATTACGGGCACCGGACATTGCGATAGAGCACTTCCAAGCGCCGCAATGGTTGGAGCCCGTAATCGTAATTCGTAGTCGTGGTCGTAGTCGTGCTCGTCCGTTCATTCGTTCATTCGTTCATTCCGACGCTAACCATGTCCTCCAGCTTGCCTCCACGGCAGCCAGATCTTTCCCCGCGATCCGCAGGAAGTCCTCGTCATCACCGTGCCAGAGAGCTTTCACCGCATCCAGGCCGTATTGATCGACGATGTACTTCAGCAGGCTTGCCGCTTGCGGATAAACCACGGCTGCTTCACCATCGCGGAATCGTCTGATCAGCCGCTCCAGACTGACCAGTTGCTGACCATCGAGCAATTCCCGCGCGACATCGTGCAGCGGGCGGTCGTGCCAGCGGCCATCTGCCAGAACGGCCATTCCCTCGTTCAGCCACACGGGGCCTGTACCCCATGCATTCATCGCGATGATGTGGAAAATCTCGTGTGCCGGAATCGCACTCCAGCTCGGTGTAACGGTCAGAACGATGACGTGAGACTTGTGATAAGCGATGCCATTCGCACTCTGGCCGGTCAATCGCTGCATCGCCTCCGGAGTGCCCACAATGAACGCGTCGATCGGCCGCACGTAGCCCGTGTCACCGACCAGCCAGAGCACTTTGGTGCGGTCGTTCTCCAGCTGGAATTTCAGGAGATCACGCCGTCCCACCGCGATCGAGCCGGTGTCGATGTGAAGCCGGAAGTGCTCGGAGCTGTCAGTGACCCAGACGAACCCGCTGGTTGCGGCCAGGCGCTCCGGTTCGGGCTGCCGCGGAGTTCCGTCCAGTAACTGGCACGAGGTGGTAAGCAGGGAGAAGAGCATTGAGCGACGAGCCACTGCAGAGCGGGCCCGCTCTGGTGAGGCCACCGCTGCAACGGGCATACGTGCGCTTACCGACCAATGACAAACCAGGGCGGGCCCGTTGGTGCTGTTGCTCGTCGCTCGTCGCTCTTCGTTCAATTCCTTATTCCCCATTCCTCACCGGCCACGAACGATGTGCTGTCGCTGTCTGGGCACGAGCGAGCACCCATACGCAATCGCGCAGGCCTTAAACTACCCGACCGGTGCTCCACCCAGCAGAAAACGCAGTTCCTTGCCCAGTCTGCGGGCCCACGCCGCCTCGTTATGTGCACCGCCGCGATCGACCACATAGAGCAGGTCTTCACCGGAGCGATACCCCATCTGGATCAGCCGATCGCGCAGGTCGAGCACATCGTGCAGCTCACGGCTGCCTTCCTTGGTCCCGACGTCGACGTACACGCGGCCGCCCACGTGGGTCACACCATCCAGATAGTCGAAAATCGAGTATTTGCCGTACCACAGCGCAGGACTCATGACACCGGTGAAACCAAAGATGTCCGCACGCTTGAAGAACGCGTACAGGCTGATCAATCCGCCCATGGATGACCCGGCGATACCGGTCTGCTCGCGCTCGGGCAGCGAGCGGAAGTCCTGGTCGACGATCGGCTTTATGGTATCAGTAATAAACGCGACGTACGCATTGCCATTGCCCGCGCCGTGCCTGGGATCATCGAATGGACTGTACTCGCTGCAGCGATCCGGGCCCATGTTCGGGATCCCCACGACGATCGCTTCCAGACCTTCGCTGCTGGCCTGATCGAGGATGCCATCGACGTTCCATTCACCGGCAAAACTGGTCTTCGGATCGAACAGGTTCTGCCCGTCGTGCATGTAGATCACGGGATAGCGCCGATCGCTGCGGTCGTAGGATGGCGGTAAATACAGAAACAGGTCGCGCTCATTGCCAAGCTGCTCGCTCTTCACCGAGCGGAGCACCCGCAGACTGCCATGCACCGACTCATCGGTGTACTCGTGTGCGACGTAGGGTTCCCAGTTCCTCATCTAATACTTCACGCGTTTGGTTAGCGGAGTGATTGTTGTGGTGGCAGCGCGGCGTGAAAATCGGTCTGAAAGCGCTGTGCGTAGGAGTCCAACAGGCTGACCACGCGGTCGTGGGCCGGCGCAGCCAGCACGAAACCCGCGTGATGCGTCTTGTGGATGCGGTATACGATCTCTGGATCGTCATATGCTGTTGTGTCCGGCCATTCCTGCTTCGCCAATGACATGATGACGCCCCCGTACAGACGCCGCGTGCGCTGCACGGTGTACGGTTTCCCCTGCGTATCCAGCACCTCGAGTCGACCCCACTCGCGCCAGAGGTTGACCCCGCTTGCCGCTTCGATCAGCTCGCTGATGTAGGCACCGCCCACCCGACCTGCCGTCTCCAGAAAATAAAATTTCCCATCCGCAGCGCCCTTGATGAACTCGGTGTGCATGATGCCGCGGTCCATTCCCAGGCTCGTCGTGATACGCTGCGTATGTTCGACCAGCTGGCGCTGCTCGCTACTGCCCCTCTGGATGGTGCTGGTGCGGAACATGCCACCGCCGTGATAGACCTCGAATGGCGGCTTGTGATAACGGTGGCATTCCGAGAATACGCACTGACCACCAACCACGATTGAATCGACGTGATAAACGTCGCCGGTAACGAACTCCTCGAGCAGATGGAACGACTGCGCATCGCCCATTTCTTCCAGTGTCCGCCAGACCTGCTCTGCATCGTGGATTTTCCGGATACCAACGGCCGATGCTTCGGTACGCGGCTTGAGTACCCACGGTGGGCTGACCTGGGCGAGAAACGCGCTTACGTCTTCATAGGGGAACAGCCGGGTGAAGCGCGGCACCCGTATGCCGTCTGCGCTGGCCTTGACTCGCATCGCCAGCTTGTCGCGGAACCGGCGGGCCACGCTGTCATTCAACCCCGGCAGCCGCAAATGCTCGCGCAGCGCGGCCGCCATTTCCACGTTCAGCTCATCCAAAGCGAGGATCCGGCTGATGCGCTCCGAGCGTGCCAGGTAACTCACGGCGTGGATGACGTGCTCGCGCTCGTACAGACTTGGCATGAAGTAAGTGCCGGCCAGCACAGCGCGCGGCCAGTCGGCTTCCCGCAACGATTCAACCGTCAGCAGCAGCACTCTTGCGCCGAGTGAGTGGCACTCGCGCATCAGGTCTGCACCCTTCTCGAAGCTGGTCAGACAGAGGATGGTCGGTGAATCGCTCATTCGTGCATTCTAGGGCGTAGTTGTCGCGGTGGGAAATACAGGAAGCAGGCCCTGGATGATGGCCCTTGGCGAAGCGTGCCAGCCGGGAGCATTCTTATTTTCGATGGGTCGCGCTACGCGTCCCGTCCGTTGCGGGACAACCTTTAAGGGTGGCCATGATCACAATCGACCCGAGCCGCGCGGGTCTGCTGTCGGGCAGTCACGATCGGGGCGGCGTCGACTGCCTGCTGCGCAGGTGCGGGATTTGCCCGCGTAAACCCGCATGAATCTACTCACGCTTGCCGTACTCGTCCTCGCGGCCGCCTACGGCCCGCCCAGCACCCGCGTTTTTACGCTGGCGGCCAATGAGAACATCAACGTCACGCGATACGAAGGCGGCGCCAAAACGCCGATTGTCATCGTGCCCGGGCTGTTAGGCAGCGCGTACGGCTTTCGGCAGATTGCGCCGCAGCTCGCCGAGCAAGGCCATCCGGTGATCATCGTCGATATGCTTGGCGCTGGTAGCTCGTCCAAGCCTCACAAGGCCGATTACTCGCTCACGGCGCAGAGCCGTCGCATCGAGACCGTGCTCGATTCGCTCGGCATTCGCGATGCCATCGTGGTGGCGCAGGCGCTGGGTGGATCCATCTCGTACCGGCTGGCGGTGCACCGCCCCGACCTGGTCAAGGCGATCGTCGGCATCGATGCGGGCGCATCCGAGCAGGCAGCAACGTCAGGAGTCCGCAAGGCGATGAAGTTCGCTACTGTGATCAGGATCTTCGGTGCAAAACGGATTATGGTGGGCAAGGTGAAGGAAGGACTGATCGATGCATCAGCGGATCCAGCCTGGGTCACGCCGGAAATCGTGCGTGAATACACGGCTCCCTACCGCGAGGACGCAGGTCAGATGCTGAAGGTGATGCAGACCATGGCCAACACCAAGGAGCCTGAGCTGCTGGTGCCGCTTCTCCCCAATCTGAAGGCACACGTACTTCTGCTGGTCGGGACTTCGGAGAAGGCGCTCTCGGCTGAGAAGATCGAAGTGTTGCGTGCGGGTCTGCCCAATTTCACGCTGCGGCGCGTGGAAGGTGCGGGTCAGTTCGTGAATGAAGAGAGGCCGGACGCGGTCCTCGAGGCGATCCTGGAAATCAGCCGCTGACCGCTGGTCAGCGGAGCCTGGCTTTTTTCACCAGGGCTTGAAACCGCGGAGAATTGCGCAGCGGATCCAGCAACGGCTCGATGTTCAAGTACGCGATCCCGCCAGACTGCGCCTCGAAGGCGGCTTCCAGACTGCTCAACGCGTTGTCGTTTTCCCCCAGGCCGATGTACGCCAGCACCAGGTATTCCGGCGGCACGTACGTCCCGCGTCGCATCGACTGCAGCGCATTGAGCTCCGCGCGCGCCTCCTGATTGCGCTTCGCCAGACCATAGGAATGCGCCAGCAATCCGTGCAGCAGCGGCGTCATCCGTCCGATCTTGGCGGCCGCTGCCTTGTAATGCGCGATCGCGGAGTCGTATTGCTTCAACTGCACAAAAACCAGGCCGATGCCCGCGTCGGCGGTGACGAAGCTCGGCTCTCGGGCCAGCACATTGCGATACGCTTCCAGGGCGTCGTCGTTTCTCCGGTCGAAGTAGAGATGGCGCGCAAAAGACGTGTTCACCACCTCCGACAGCGGATCGTGCACACGCGCCTGCTCAATGGCGTCGCGCGCCGGCTTCATCTTGTTCTGCGTCGCCAGCAGCAATGAATACCAGTGATAGGCTGGAGCATATCCGCCATTGAGCTCCAGCGCCTTCTTGAAATGTTCCTCGGCTGCCTTCCAGTTCCATTCGTAGTTGAAGTAGACCGCGCCTAATGCTGCGTGTGCTTCCGCCAGATTGTCCGCCAGCCTGAGAGCCTGTTCGGCCGCCTGCTTCGCCTTGGGAAAGGCGTCTCGCGGCGCCAATCGCCCATAGTCATACGCACCCAGAATTGTATAGACCTCGGCCATAGCAGCATACGGCAGCGCGTACCGCGGATCTGCCTCCGTCGCTTTCTGAAAGAATTGAAGCGCAGTGTCGAGCGCCAGCGGATTCCGGCGCCGAAAATGAAACAGTCCACTCTGATGCAGCGTGAACGCGGTCGGATTCTGAGTAGTGGGCCCGAGGATCGGTACGGCTGCTCCGCTGTCTGAACCGTCCCGCAGCAACGCAGAGCCGAGTGCGGTGGCGACCGCTCTCGCAATGCTGTCCTGCACGATCAACACATTGCGCATGTCCCGCGGGAAGTGGTAATCGGCATCCCATTTCACGTTCTCGGTCGAAGCCTCCACCAGGCGGGCGGTAACCGTGATCCTTCCCGGATCCGCCCTGACCGATCCTTCCAACACGGAACCCACCGTAAGCCGCTCGCCGACTTCCCTGCTGCCGCGCCCGCGCAGCAGGAAGGAAGAGCTGGCCGACGACACCTGCAATCCATTCACCTTGGACAGCGCACTCAGAATGCCTTCGCTGACGCCGTCGGCAAACGCTCGCAGCGAGTCGTCCTCGGGAATGCTGCCGAAGGGCACCACGGCAATGCTGGCCGGCTGCGGCGCCCGGCGGACCCAACCAATCACGACCCGAGATACGGACAGCATGCCAACCACCACCAGCGCCCCTACCAGCCACGAAGTCCGCCGCCGCCGCGCGCGTGCACGTGATTTCGACGGTGAGCGAGTGGGCTCTCGCGGCGTAACCTTGACCGCGCCCGCCTGCGTTGGAATTTGCTGAACCACTGGAGCCGGCTGCAAAGGGATCGGAGCCGGTGGCGACGCGATCGGAGCCGGGGGCGATGCGAAAGAAACTGGCGCGGCGCGCGTCGGCGCCGTGCGCAGCTTCTCCACCAGCGCCATGATTTCGGGATCCGGCTCGGCGCCGAACTCCTCCTGCATCAGCGTGGTGTGCACACGGGCATGCTGCAGCGCGCCCGCGCGATCGCCTGCCGCATCCAGCGCCAGTATCAACTCGCGCGCAATGCGGGCGTGATAAGGGTCCAGCGCCGCCAGGCGGCGCCAGGCATCCACCGCGGCATTGGTATCACCGTTTGCCGCGCGTGCACGCGCACACTGCTCCAGCGCGTTCGAATAGGTACGCGCGAGTTGATCGCGCTCGCCGTCAATCCAGCGCTCCAGCTCCGGCGCATCGCTCGCAAAAAACCCGTCCATGAACGGCCCGGCGTACCACGTCACCGCCGTTTCATAGTCACGGCTTTGATTCGCGGACAGGAAGGCATCGACATCAGTCGAGATGACCGCAGCATTCAGCACGACGTCATCACCCTGAGACTGCAGCGCATCATCGCCCAACGCCCGCCTCAGCTCATGCAGACTCACGGACAACAGGTGACGGGCCTGCTCGCCGTCAGATTCGGGCCAGAGCAGGCCAATCAGTTTGTCACGGCTGAGCGTCCGCGACGGCGCGAGCGCGAGCCGAGCCAGCAGCGCCAGCCGGCGCTTCTGCGCCGCTCGCCCTCCGACCGCGCCGTCCGGCCCGACCAGGGTCGTGCCACCTAGCAGGGTGCTGAAAAAACAAGCGACTCAGGGGTGTTTTTCTTCCCCATGCG
>JBBDWZ010000194.1:0-21981 GCA_040902615.1 Gemmatimonadota bacterium
CGACGCATCCGTCTGAATCATGTCCAGGTACACACCTTCATTCTCATTTCCATTGGGGATGATGTTGCGGCTTACTCCGCTGATCACGCCCGCCGTCACGGTCGGCTCCGCATTGGACAGGTAGAAGCCGTACGGATTCCCGATCGCCACGGCCCACTCACCGATGATCAGGTTATTGCTGGTCCCCATGGGGGCGACCGGCAAACCCTTCGCATCGCGCAGCCGCAGCAAAGCGAGGTCGGTGACTTCATCCCGTCCGACGATGGTCGCGGCGAAGTCGCGCCCATCAGCCAGTGTGACCACGACCTCGGATGCACCGCGCACGACGTGCTCATTGGTGAGCACCAGACCATCTTCACGAATGATGAATCCCGAGCCGAGCCCCGCATCCCGCCGGCTGGTCTCCGGAAAGAACAGGCTCTCCCACATCGTGCGCGGCTGCCGTGATTGCCGCACCACGTTCACGCTGACTACGGCCGGCGCAACCCGCTGGGACGCCACTACGATCGCGTTGCGCCGCGATCCGCCGATCGTGTCCTGCAGTGCCGCCGCAGCCATCGAGTCCTCTGCCGGCAACATCAAGCCGTCATCAGCGCTCCGCCTGGCCAGGGCCACACCCAGCACCAGCAACAGCGAAAAACCTGCAGCAAACCAGACACTCCGCTTCGCCATCACCTCTCAGCTCCAAACCAACAGCAACGTTTCACGCAACCCTGCGTGAAGATTCCTGTTCTACTTGACGTACCGGGTTCGTCAGATCAGATCCCCTGCTTCTCAGCCGGCAGCTTCTTCCAGTCGGCCAGGAACGACTCCAATCCCTTGTCGGTCAACGGGTGCTGCAACAGTGATAGCAGCACCTTCAACGGCATGGTTCCCACGTGTGCGCCCATCATGGCGGCTTCCACTACATGCATTGGATGGCGGATCGAGGCTACCAGTACCTCGGTCTCGAAATTGTAGTTGTCATAGATCTGGATGATGCGCGATATCAGGTCCATGCCATCGCTGCCTACATCGTCCAGCCGGCCCACGAACGGGGAGATGTAGCTGGCGCCGGCCTTGGCTGCGAGCAGTGCCTGGGCCGGACTGAAACACAGCGTGACATTCACCTTGATGCCGTCGGCGCGGAAAGCGCGACAGGCACGCAATCCGTCTTCGGTCAGCGGTACTTTCACCACGATGTTATCGGCGATCTTGGCCAACTCGCGTCCCTCACGCAGCATCTCGTCCTTGGATGTGGCCACCACTTCCGCGCTGATGTCGCCCGGTACGAGGCGACAGATCTCGGCCAGGATTTCCCGCGGATTCCGCGATGTCCCGGCCGCCTTGGCCAGCAATGATGGATTCGTGGTCATCCCGTCGATCAGACCCGCATCCATCGCGCGCCGGACTTCGCTCAGGTCGGCCGAGTCCAAAAAGAATTTCATGCTGCAAGCTCCTCAACGCCCGATCAAATCGGGCGGATAATGAACACGAGAAAGAAACAGTCCTTGCGGTGGCGCCGGCGGCGACGTTTCCTGACCTGGCTGGTTGTCCAGCAGCAGTGCAACGTCGCCCGGCGGTCGCCGTCCGCGTCCTATGTCCACCATTGTACCGACCAGGTACCTGACCATGTGATGCAGAAATCGATTGGCCGTTACACGGTATACCAGTCCCAATTCCCATTCCTGCCAGCTGCTGCTCGTGACCTCGCAAATTTCGCCGCGCTCCGGCTGCCCGGTCTTGGCAAACGCATGGAATGAAAGACAGCCCGTCAACTGAGCAGCAACCGTCATCACGGCTGACCGATCGATCGGATCCCGCATTGCCCAGCACCAGCGCCGCTCGAACGGTGAAAAGGCCGTTTCACTCGTACCAATGCGGTACTCGTAGCTGCGTGCAATAGCCGAATACCGCGCGTGAAATTCGAGCGGCACCTCGCGCGAGTCAGCGACCCAGACATCGTCTGGGAGTATGGCGTTCAGAGCTCGATGGAGGGCGGCTGCCGTCCATTTGGGCGGAACCAGCGCGGATGCGACCTGGCCGGTTGCGTGTACACCACGATCCGTGCGTCCTGCCGCAATGACCGTGACTGTCTGGTCCGCCAGACGGGAGAGCGCGGCCTCCAGCTCCGACTGCACTGTCCGGGCGCCGGGTTGGACCTGCCAGCCCATGAATCCGGCGCCGTCGTAGTGCAGCGTGAGCATGACCCGTCGCCCGCTGGGAAGCGTCACCCGCACAACTTAGCCGCTCGCGCGCTCGCGCGCGAGCATGCAAGCGGCGAGCGATGAGCGACGAGCGAGCGGCGGCGCTGCGCGCCGCCTGAGCGACGAGCGACGAGCGACGAGTAACGGCCTCGGCGGCCCCTCGTCAGGCGAAAGCACCCTCGCCAAGCGCGAACTGCGCCTGACAACGGTGGTCGGACCAGCGCGCGCCCGCCTGGCAGTTACTCGTCGCTCGTCGCTCATCGCTCATCACTTGCTGCTCGTCGCTCAGGCGGCGCGCCGCGCCGCCGATCGCTCCTCACCAGCACCCTCACGCCTGGAAATTCGAAAGCACAGCCAGCACGCAATCGATGTCGGTCTCCGTATGATCGGCGTTGATCTGGAAGCGGATCTCTTCGTCGCCGCGCGGAACCACCGGATAGGCGAGGCCGGTTGCCAGAATGCCGTTTGCCCGCAGATGTGCGACCAGTGCGCGCGTTCGATCGGTATCGCGAACGACCAGCGGTGTAACCGGATGTTCACCGGGAATCACCTCGAAGCCGAGGCGGACCAGGCCATCCTCGAATCGGTGCGTGAGCGCACGCAGCCGATTCAGCAGCGCGCGGCCCGCGTCGCTGTCGAGCAGTTCGACCGCCCGCAAAGCGGCCGCGGCTTCGCCGGGCGTGATCGGGTTCGAGTAGATGTACGTCGGACTGGTTTCTCGCAGGTACCGAATCAGCGTTTTATTGGAGACCACGTAGCCGCCATTCACGCCGAACGCCTTGCCCAGCGTGCCCACCAGCACATCCGAGGGCTCCGCACCGGTGAATTCTTCGGTACCGCGGCCGGTCGCACCAAAGGAGCCCACGCCGTGTGAGTCATCGACGACGACGATGACGTTCTCCTCGAAATGTTCATCATGCTTGCGAGCCACAGTCATGATCTCGGCCAGCGGCGCGTGATCGCCGCGCATGCTGAAAATGCCGTCGGTCACGACCAGCACGCGCCTGGCTTTACCGCGAGCCTCATTGAGCTCCCGTTCGAGCGCACCAACATCATTGTGCTGGTAGACCGCTTTGCTGAGTGGCCGCGCCAGCCGCATCCCGTTGATGATGCAGTTGTGGTTCAGCTCGTCACTGATGATTACGGTCTGATCGGTAGTTAAGGCAGCGAAGATTGCGATCACTGTGGCATAGGCTGCACTGAACAGCATCGCAGCGTCGCGTCCGTGAAACGCTGCCAGCCTTTGCTCGAGTGTGATATGCGTGTCGTACGTGCCGCTGATGAAGCGCACGGCGCCGGGACCCGCGCCGTATTTCCTCGCAGTTGCTTCCTCGGCATCGATGATCTCCTGGCGGAGCCCTAGCCCCAGATAGGAATTCGAGTTCATGCGGATGAACTCGCGATCACCTTCGCCTTCCAGGAGAAACCGCGGGCCTTGATTGCCGTGCGGCTTGATCACGCCGCGCACCACGGCCTCGGCGCCTTTGGCGGTGCCTTTCTGCTCCAGGCCGGCAACCTGCGCCGACAGCACGCGTGTCAGCCGATCGAGCGGCATCTCAGTTTCCTCGCTCGGCCGGGTTGAGTTTGAGACTGAGCTGCTTCAGCATGTCCTCCACCATTGCAGGCGCATCGTATTCCGGTTTCCAGTCCCATTCCTCACGCGCCGCACTGTCATCGATGCGTCGCGGCCAGGACTCGGCAATGCGCTGGCGGACCGGGTCTACCACATAGCTGATCTGGAATTCCGGCAAATGCGCGCGGATCATTTGCGCAAGGGACGCGGGCGTCAATTGCATGGCAGTGACGTTGAAGGCATTGCGATGACGCAACCGGTCCTGCGGCGCTTCCATGACCTCGATTGCCGCGCGTGTAGCATCGGGCATGTACATCAAGTCGAGCTGCGTATCCGCGCTCAGAAAACAGGTGAAGCGGCCGGTTTCGAGGGCTTGATAGAAGATATCGACCGCGTAATCGGTGGTACCGCCGCCGGGCGGCGCGACGTACGAAACCAGACCGGGGAAGCGCAGGCCGCGCGTGTCGACCTGATAGCGCAGGAAGTAGTAATCGCAGAGCAGCTCCCCAGCCACCTTGGTCACGCCGTACATCGTGGTGGGACGCTGGAGGGTCTCCTGCGGAGCGGGGTCGCGTGGTGTGGACGGACCGAACGCACCGATCGAGCTGGGCGTGAACACGGCAACGTTGTGTTCGCGCGCGGCTTCCAGCACGTTGGCCAGCGTACCCATGTTGATGTGGTAGGCCCGCTGCGGATTCTTCTCCGCTGTGGCAGACAGGAGCGCGGCCAGGTGATAGATGGTATCGGGTCGATGCGCGCGCATCGCCTCGGCCAGCGCGCCCGGGTCCATGCAGTCCAGCTGCTGGTAGGGGCCGTCCTGCATTACACCTTCGCCGGGCTTCACGTCGGTCGCCAGGACCGCGCTGCTGCCATAGGCTTCTCGCAGCGCGACGACCAGTTCTGTACCCACCTGCCCGGCCCCACCCGTGACCAGAATTCGCTTCATTCCTTAGACTCCTCGAGCGCCGGACCCTGGCCGCCGGCGGGTGGAAGGATAAGGCCGACCCCATCCGACGCAAGGTTCGAAACCACGCCTCCAGCCGGTACGTAGGTACCCTGGCAGGACAAGGTGTGGCGTCCCGGTAATGAGGAGGCAGGAAATGCGGTGGCTGAACCTGACGATCGGACTGGCATTTGGCGCGGTGGCGCCGTTGACGGCTCAAACGGCGGAGCGTTTTTCTCTCGCAGGTGATCGCGTCGCCATTTCCAACCTGGTTGGAGAAATGCGCGTCGAGCGCGGCACCGGAAACGCAGTCGTGGTTGAAGTCACGCGTTACGGTTCCGATGCCGATCGTCTCACCGTACGCACCGGGGAGATGGACGGCTGGCGATCTTTGCGCGTGGTCTTCCCCGATGATCGCATTGTTTACCCGAAAATGAGCCGTTTTTCCCGCAGCGAATTCGACATCCACTCGGATGGCAGCTTCGGTGGACGCGCCTTGCGCGCCACCCTCTCCGAGGACGGCTTCAGCTTCCCCTCGAATCTGCGGATCGGTGGTGGCCGCACTCGTGTACGGGTCACCGGCAACGGTTCAGGGACCGAGGCCTATGCGTCATTGCGGGTACTGGTGCCACAGGGCGTGACCGTAGCCATCCAGCTCGGCGTCGGCCGCGTGGACGTGCATCAGGTGAATGGACATGTCCGCGTCGAAGCCATGAGTGGCTCGGTCACCGCGTCCGGTGTCGATGGCTCGCTTCTCATTTCGACCGGCTCCGGCGGCATCACCGTCGACCAGGCGCGCGGCCACGTTCGGCTCGACACGGGTTCCGGGTCAATCACCGCGGATGGCGTGAGCAACGGCAGCTTCATTGCCAACACGGGTTCCGGCGGCATCGCTGTTGCCAATGTCGAGAGCAGTGGCGTCAAGCTCGATACCGGCTCCGGCAGCATTCGGCTCGATGGTGTCAATGCACCTGCCCTCGATCTGAGCACGGGATCCGGCGGCATCCGCGCCGTCCGGGTGACCGCGCGCGACCTCGAGGTCAGTACCGGCAGCGGCTCGATCACGCTGGACCTGGCAAGTGATGTTCGGAACGCTCGCGTGAACACCGGCTCGGGCAGCGTAACGGTCAGTCTTCCATCAACGGTCGGCGCCGAGCTTCTGGTCGACACCGGCAGCGGCGGCATCAATTCCGACGTCCCCATGGAGCTGATCCAGAAGAAGCGCTCGTCATTGCGCGGACGTCTCGGCGACGGACAAGGCCGCATCGAGATCGACACCGGATCGGGCGGCGTAACCCTGCGTGCACGGTAGCGAGGAGCGATCGGCGGCGCTGCGCGCCGCCTGAGCGACGAGTAACAGCCCAGCGGGCCCGTGTTGGTCGGTCCACTGTTGCCAAGCGCGGTCCTGTGCATGGTATCAGTGATCTCACCTAACGCGGGCCCGCTGAGCCGTTGCTCGTCGCTCGTCGCTCAGGCGGCGCCGCCGCCTATCGCTCGTCGCTCCCTCGCTTGCTAGCTTGCGGCTCACGCAACCCGCACGCGGAGCCGGTGCATGCTGGATGATGGCGGGGAAGCAACCCCCGCACTCTCCGATCTGATACCCAAAATCGTCGCGGCACAACCACTCACGGTGGAGGAGGCTGAAGCTGCCTTCGTCACCGTGATGGAAGGCCGCGCCACGCCTGTGCAGATCACCGCGTTGCTGGTTGGATTGCGCGCTACCGGCGAATCCCCGCTGCACGTGGCGGGCGGTGTGCGCGCGCTGCGGCGAGCAATGATCCCGATCCCGGTGCCCGAGGGCTGGGCCGTCGTCGATACCTGCGGCACCGGCGGCGGTGCCTTCATGACCTTCAATATCTCGACCGCCGCGGCACTGCTTGCCGCCGGTGTCGGTGTCCGCGTGGCCAAACATGGTAACCGCTCGTTCACATCACGTTGCGGCAGCGCGGACGTACTTCACGCACTCGGCGTGCAGATCGAGCTGACGCCTGAACAAATGCTGGGTGTCTTAGTGCGGGCCGGTATCGTTTTCATGTTCGCCCCCTTGCTTCACCCTGCGATGAAACACGTGGCGCCGGTCCGCCGCGAGCTGGGCATGCCAACCATCATGAACTTGCTTGGACCGCTCACCAATCCAGCTGGCGCAAGGCGGCAGGTCGTCGGCGTTTCGCATCCACGGCTGCTCGAGCTCATCGCCGGGGCTCTGCTCGAGCTCGGTCACGAGCATGCGCTGGTCGTGCACGGAGAACCGGGAATGGACGAGCTCAGCCCGATCGGTACCACCGCCGTCATCGAAGTCCGACCTGGGAAAATCGAGCGCTATACGTTCGATCCGGCCCGGCTTTTCGGTGAACGCAATCTGACGCCCGAGGATTTGCGCGGTGGTGATCCGGAATACAATGCGCGCATTGTGGAAGAGGTTTTGGCCGGCGGCGGACCACCCGCCGCGCGCGCGGCAGTGGTAATCAATGCGGGAGCCGCGCTTTATGTTGCGGGTATCGCCCCCGATCTAGTGAGCGGAATCGAAGTGGCCGAATCGGCTTTGACAGCAGGGAAGGGTGCAGAGGCGCTGACCCGGTTGCGTGCTGCCACGCGCGCCGTGCTCGAGCTGCCTGCCTAGCGCAGACTCACGACAGCGCAAAGCGTGAACGGCCCGACGATCGGTGACGCAGAGTGCTGGAACAACCACACCGCTTTGCTCTTCTTGCTGCAACGCCCTATCAAAAACACGCGCTTCATGTTCGCCGTCGCTTTCGTCTGCCGTTAATACCTGCGCATTACACCGATGACGATGCCCTGAATCGTTACTTCATGACCGCGGAAATACATCGGCTGCATGGTCGTGTTGGCTGGCTGAAGCCGGATCCGTCCATCATTCTCGCGATAGAATTTCTTGACCGTGGCTGATTCGCCTCGCACCAGCGCGACCACCGTCTCACCGTTCGATGCCGTGTTCTTGGCGTTGATTACGATGTAATCGCCGTCGCGGATCTGCTCGTCGATCATCGAGTCGCCCTTCACCTTCAGGACGTAGTGCTCACCGCCACGGCCCAGGAAGTCTTCCGGTACCGCCACGGTTTCGCTGTCTCGGATCGCTTCGATCGGCACACCCGCCGCGACCTGCCCCAGCAGAGGCAGCTCGACCGCCGAAACTTTAGCCCCGGCGGGCACCAGTTCGACCGATCGACTGGCGTTGTAACTCTTTCGGATGTAACCCTTTTGCCTCAGATTCTCCAAATGCTCGTGCACCGTGGCGAGCGACGTGTAGCCGAAGTGTTTGGCGATCTCCTCGAAGCTCGGCGCATACCCGTTCTCGGCCAGGAACCCCTCGAGGAAGTCCAGTATCTCTTTTTGCCGTTTGGTCAGTGGCATCCGTTACTCGCTGAACCTATAATCCGAAGATTGACCGAAAGTCAGTATATACCGAAGATGGACCGAAACGCAAGAGGCGCCCTCGAGCCCATTATTACCGCCAAGCGCGCGGAAGTCGATCGGCTCCGGCCCCGCGCCGCCCAATTGCTTGCCGCCGCTCGACTCGCTCCATCCACCCGTCCTTTTGAGGCCGCGCTTCGGGGTCAAAACGTTCGGCTGATTGCCGAATTCAAGCGTCGCTCCCCGTCGGCCGGCTGGATCCACCGCGATGCATCGGTCGCGCAGTTCGTACCGGAGTATCAGGCTGCCGGTGCTGCTGCGCTGAGCATACTGACCGACCACGAATTCTTTGGTGGCTCGCTCGTCGACCTCGAAGAGGCACGCAACCTGTCGACGCTGCCGGTGCTTCGCAAGGATTTCATCATCGATGAAGTGCAGTTGCTGGAAACACGTGTAGCAAACGCGGACGCGGCGCTGCTGATTGTGCGAATTCTAAGCCAGCACGAATTGCGGGATCTGGTTCAAGCGGCACGTGACCTCGGACTTGGCACGCTCGTCGAAACGCATAATGCCGAAGAAGTCGAATCCGCGTTGCTGGCAGGCGCACAGGTAATCGGCATCAACAATCGTGATTTGTCCAGCTTCCAGACAAACACGGAAACTGCGCACGGGCTGTTGCCGCAGATTCCTGCGGATGTTGTGGTGGTCGCGGAAAGTGGCATCCGATCGAGCGACGATGTCCGTCGTTACGGCGCAGCAGGTTTTGACGCGGTTCTGGTCGGCGAGTGGCTGATGCGCCAGGCGGATCCGGGCGCGGCAGCGCAATCGCTAGCCGTACATCCGCGCTCGAGCCGCGCCGTCGTGGCGACGCAATGATTAGGATCAAAATCTGCGGATTGTGCCGTCCAGCCGATGCGGCCGCAGCCGTTGCGGCGGGCGCTGACTACGTTGGCGTTATTCTGGCGCCGGCCACGCGGCGATCACAAACTATCGACACCGCCAAGCAAATTTTCGACGAGGCGCGTGGAGCTCGCCGGGTGGGTGTCTTCGTGAATCCCGAGCCTTCCATGTTGCGCGAGGCGATCCGCGACCTGCAATTGGACGTCGTGCAATTGCATGGTGAGGAGACGCCTGACGTTGCCCGCCTGGCGGGTGAGTCGGCGCAGGTGTGGAAAGCGGTTCGAGTGCAGGCGCCCGACGAAATTGGGAAAGCGGCCCGGGCGTTTTCCGGGGCCGTGCATGGGCTGTTGCTGGACGCATTTCATCCGACACTGGCCGGCGGCAGCGGTACGCGGCTGGAATGGCTGAGCCTGACTGCGGAACGCGGTCGACTGCCCGCTGGTTTGCAAGTAGTCCTCGCAGGTGGACTCACGCCCGAAAACGTTGCCGACGCGGTGCGCGCGCTCGTGCCGGATGTCGTGGACGTGAGTTCCGGTGTAGAAGCGGCAATTGGCGAAAAATCGGTTGAGCGCATGTGCGCCTTTGTCGCGGCTGCACGCTCGCGTGGAATCGGCGGATCTGACGAATGACGACAGTCGCGAACACCCGGTTCGGCCGTTTTGGCGGCCGTTACGTGCCGGAAACATTGATTGCGGCACTGGATGAGCTGACAGCCGCGTACGAGCAAGCCCGGAACGAGCACGCATTCTGGGCCGAGCTGGATGGATTGTGGCGGGACTATGTCGGCCGTCCAACTCCGCTGTACCGCGCGCGGCGGCTGGGCGAGCAGGTTGGCGCGGTCGAAGTGTATCTGAAGCGTGAAGATCTGAACCACACAGGCGCGCACAAGATCAACAACACGCTGGGTCAGATTCTCCTCGCTCGGCGCATGGGCAAGCGACGCATCATCGCGGAAACCGGCGCCGGCCAGCACGGCGTTGCCACCGCGACCGTGTGTGCGCTGTTCGGACTCGACTGCGTCGTCTACATGGGCCAAGAAGATGTGCATCGACAGGCGTTGAACGTCTACCGCATGAAGCTGCTGGGCGCCGAAGTGCGCACCGTTACATCCGGTACCCGCACACTGAAAGATGCAACCAACGAAGCCATGCGAGATTGGGTGGCAACGGTGCAACACAGCCACTATATTATCGGCTCCGTCGTAGGCCCCGATCCGTATCCCCGCCTGGTGCGCGATTTTCAGGCTGTCATAGGTCGTGAAACGCGACAGCAGTTGAAGGCGCTCGAGCGACCGCTGCCAGCCGCGGTCATCGCATGTGTAGGCGGTGGTTCGAACGCAATGGGCATGTTTCACGAGTTCGTGCCGGAAGCCGGCGTCGAGCTGGTCGGTGTGGAAGCGGCGGGCGCGGGTCTGGAATCGGGACGCCATTCGGCATCGCTGGTGGCCGGGCGGCCCGGCGTTCTGCATGGCTCATTCAGTTACCTGCTTCAGGATGCGGCCGGCCAGGTCGCCGCAGCACATTCCGTTTCGGCCGGTTTGGATTACCCTGGTGTTGGGCCGGAGCACGCTTTTCTGAAGGAGAGTGGTCGTGCCCGTTATGCCTGCATCACGGACCAGGAGGCGCTGGACGCGTTCTCGCTGCTGGCTCGATTGGAAGGCATCATTCCGGCGCTGGAGAGCGCGCACGCAGTTGCCTGTTTTCTGAAGGAAGGTCAACGCTGGTCTGGGCGTGGTCCGGTCGTCATCTGCCTGAGTGGGCGTGGTGACAAGGACGTCGAACAGGTAGCCGCTCTCACGGCTGCCGCAGCGCCCGAAACCCGGTCGAGGTAGCATTTGGCGCCAGGATCGAATTCACCTGATTTGAACCTGGGTAAGGGCGAGCCCGACGAGGGTGCGCCTGCACCTGCCATCAATTTCAATCTCGATCTTACGCTGCCGGATCAGTCCTTCGATTCGGTTGCGCCCAAGCTGGAAACGAAGGGAATGCCGCTACGCTCCGGCATTCCCGATGCCAATCCCGATGAGTTGGACAGCAGCGACGTCGCTAATTTCTTTACCGCACTCGACAAGGCTGTGCGGGCCCGCCGGTTGTACCAGGCCAACAATCCGGTCTTCCAGGGTTTCGTTCAAACGCTGCGCGACGCGCTCTTCCGGTTGTGGGGCGTAACGAATTCGCTGTCGGTCATGGTGGAAGAGCACGGTTTCAAGTGGAATGATGTGTCGTTCACGGTGGGTGAAGGCCGCGACAATATGGCTTTCCTTTTTTTCAAGGACGGCATTCGCTACCTGACCTTCCTGCCGACCTTTGAAGATGAGATCGATGCGTTTCTGGACGTGATGCAGAAGACGCGCGTGCTCGATCAGCACAGCGATGATGACATGGTCACGATCCTGTGGGAGAAAGAGTTCACAGCGTTTCAGTACAGCTACGTGGATGCGCTGGCTGAAGGCCTGCATGTGCCGGATTCCGTGCCAGTGCGTTCGGTCGACCGGGTCGAGCCAGCAAAAATACAGGCGGATGCGCAGAGCGAGGTTGCGTCCGACGCCGACCAGGCGCCCGCCGCCATTCAGCAAGGTAAGCCGAGCGTAGCCTCGAGCATCACGCGCGAGGATTTCGAAGAAACGCTGTATTTCCTCGAGCCATCGGAGCTCGCGGTCATCCGCGACGAGGTCGAAAAGGAATGGCAGCGCGACCTCAAGGCCGATGTGCTCGCGGCCATGTTCGATCGGCTCGAAGATCCGATTCCCGCGCGCCAAACCGAGATCCTGCGAATTCTGCGGCAACTGCTGCCGGCGTACCTGGGCCGCGGTGATCTGGCTTCCGCATCGACCATTCTGATCGAGCTCAATGGCGTGGTTGAAGCCGCTGACATCCTTGGCCCGGACCAGGCCCAGCTCGCGCGTGAGCTTTTCTCCGAGCTGAGTGAGCCGGCCGCACTGACGCAACTACTCCGTTCGCTCGAAGAAGGCGCGATCGATCCGAGCGGTGTCGAACTGGGCATCTTCCTGCGCCATCTGGGTAGTCAGGCGCTGCCACTCCTGCTGCGCGCAACCGAGACAACGCGCGTTGTCGCGCTGCAGGGAAGGCTCCGGATTGCGGTCGCCCAGCTCGGCCGCGCGCACCCGGATCGATTGATCGAATTGATCAAATCGGAGGATGAAATCATCGCTGCGGGCGCCACCAATCTGGCCGGGCAGATGGCGCTGCCGTCCAGCGCGCCGGCCGTCGCGACGCTGCTGACCCGGCCGTCGATTCCGTTGCGTCGGGCTGCGGTCGATGCCCTCATCCTGATCAAGTCGGGGGCCGCGTTGGAGGCTCTGCAGACTGCGCTGGATGATGGCGACCGCGACACCCGGATTGCCGCGGCGCGCGGGCTCGCGACACTGCGCTACCAGCCGGCACGTCACCGCCTCCAGGCGATCATCGACGGACATCGCCTGCGTGACGCCGACCTGACCGAGAAGATTGCGTTCTTCGAAGCGTTTGGTGCGGTCGCCAACGCGGAGTCGGTGACCATGCTCGATCGCATGCTCAACGGCAAGAATCTGCTGCGTCAGAAACAGCCGCCGGAGTTGCGCGCGTGCGCAGCAATGGCGCTTGGCCGGGTTGGATCGCCGGCTTCGCGCGCAGCGCTGGAACGCGCCTCCGATGAACAGCACCCCATGGTACGCAATGCCGTGCTCAAGGCCACGCGCCAGGAAATGAGCGCGCCGTGAACCGGCCCAGCCTGGTTCAAAGCGAAACCATCCTCCAGCCTCTGGGCCGCGCGCTGGTTACCGCGATCTACGCCGCCGCCCAATCGCTCAAGCTCTATCCGCTCGAGAATGCGACCACCCAGAACGCGCTCGAAGAGCTGCATCGGGTTTGCCGGCGCATCGTGGATCGTGAGGGAGTGGTCGACTTGAAGCTGGTCGGCGATTTCCTGTTCCTCAATGATGCGCGACTCCGACTCGACCTGACCGACTACCTGGCTTTTTCCCATGTGGCGGGTCTGTTCAACAAACACGGCGTTGGCGAAATCGAGTTCAGCAGTGAAATCGGCAAGGAAGACCTGGCGCCACTCATCTCACTGCTGCTGCAGGATGCCGCGCCGGTCGACCCCTTCCTGCGTCTGCGCGATCGGCTGGCGCTCAGTAACGCCACACATCTGCGCATCGAAGCGGCCAAGGGCGCCGAACCGGAACCCGAACTGGAGCCGGACGAAGCAGCCAAGCAGGCCGCCAAACAGACCTACTTCCAGTCGGTACAGGTTGCCAAGGAGGTCCTGACCGACACCCGGCTCGGCAAAGCCGTCAACCTGCGTCGAGTCAAGCGTGCCGTGCAGGGTATTGTCGACCAGGTGTTGAACAACGAAACCTCGATTGTCGGCATGACCACGCTGCGCGATTACGATGAGTACACGTTCACGCATTGTGTGAATGTCTGCATCTTCAGCGTCGTGATCGGACAGAAACTGGGACTCACCAAGCTGCAGCTTTATGAGCTGGGACTGGGCGCGCTGTTCCATGACATCGGCAAGCAGCGCATCAACCCAAAAGTGGTCAACAAGACGTCGGGTCTGACTGATGAAGAGTGGTACGAGATGCAGCAGCACCCGACCGAGGGTCTGCTGTCCCTCTTCTCGATGCGAGGCCTGAGCGAGGTGCCGTACCGTGCGATGCTCCAGGCCTACGAGCACCACATGAGACGGGATCAGACCGGCTACCCAAAAAACAAACGACCGCGCAATCCGTCGTTGTTCAGCCGAATCGTGGCGACTGCCGATGGGTTCGACGCCGCCACTTCCAAACGGAGTTACCAGAACCAACCCTGGCCGCCGGATGAGGTGCTACGCGAAATGCGCGACAATCCGAATCGCGGGTATGACGCATTGCTGGTCAAGGCCTTCATCAACGTGACCGGCGTGTTCCCGGTCGGTACCCTTTGCATCCTCGATACCGGTGAGCTCGCATTGGTGATTTCCCGAAATCCCGATCCCACTCGCGTACATCAGCCGATTATGCGGCTGGTGAGCAATGCGCTGGGCGTGATGATTCCGGAAGCACCCACGATAGACCTCGCCGAGCGCGATCCCACCAGCGACCAGCCTCTGCGCACCATTCTCAAGACCACGGATCCCGATCGGTATGGCATCAACGTCTCCGATTATTTCGTCTGATCCGCTGGCACCGTTGTTCGCCGAATGGCGGCGGCTGCGGCACACGGCTTTGATCCCCTACATCACTGCCGGCTATCCGACGCCGGCGGCAACACTCGGCCTCCTGCGCGCGGTCGCCAATGCAGGTGCAGACATCATCGAGCTGGGCGTGCCGTTCAGCGATCCCGTAGCGGATGGACCCACCATCCAGCGATCGTCGCAGGCCGCGCTGGAGCACGGCGTCACGCTGCAATGGGCACTCGAAACCCTGGTGGATTTTCGGCGCACGCATCAAACCCCGGTGGTCGTGTTCACCTACCTGAATCCCTTGCTCAACCACGGTCCCGCCGAATTTGCGCGCGATGCCACGGAATCGGGCGCGCAGGCAGTACTGGTGGTCGACCTGCCGGTCGGCTCCGATCCCGCGCTCGAGCAAACGCTCGAAGCATCACCGCTTGCGCTGATTCGGTTGCTGGCGCCAACCACGGCTCGAGAGCGGGCGCTCGAGATCATGCGGCGCACCCAGGGCTTCGTCTATTACGTCGCGCGACTGGGCGTGACCGGCGCTCGCGCTGCACTGCGCGCCGAGCTGGTCGATGAATTGAAGTTGTTGCGGTCGCTGTCCACTGTTCCGATCGCCGTCGGATTCGGTATCTCCAATCCCGAGCAGGCCAGGGCGATTGCTGCAGTTGCGGACGGCGTCATCGTGGGAAGTGCGCTGATCGACCAACTGGACGCCGGCGGAACCGAAGCCGCTGCCAGACTGGTGCAATCGTTACGCGCCGGACTCGACCGCTAGTCCTTCAGATGCTCTCCAGCGGCCATTGCAGCCGCTTCTCCAGCGCATCATCCGGTGCGACAAACAGGGTCTTGCTGCGCTCGACCAGCACCTGGCCCGCGGGTGATCCGCGGCTCTTGCGCACGTACTTTCGGCGAGTCCAGTCGATCGGGACTGTGCCGGCATGACGCGCTTTGCTGTGGACGGCGGCCAGAACCGCGGCTTCACGCAGGTCGGCCGCAGGCGGCTGATTGTCCGCGTCGGTCCAGCGCAAAACAACGTGCGCGCCGCCGACTGCGCGGGCGTGCATCCAGAGGTCGTTCGGCGATGAGTGCTTGAAGGTCAGTTCGTCGTTGTCGCGGCTGCTTCGGCCAACCCGCACCTCGAGCCCGCCACTCGTGCGATATCGTCGGTAGGGAACCTTGATGGTTGGCTGCTTGCGTGCACCCGGTGCTGCACGCGCCGGCATTTCAATGGCTTCTCCTGCCATCGCCCGCTTCAGTTTGTCCTCGATGCCTGCGATCACTCGATCGGTTTCCCTCACCAGCTGCGGCACTCGTTCGGCCGCACGTTCGCGTTTGCGTGCCTCGGTGTACCACACCTCGGCGTTCTCCGCCGCACTCAATGCCGGATCGAGCTCGAGCCGCTTCGGCTCTCCATCGAAACCTTGTAATTCGATCTCCCTGGCTCCTCGCTTGATGCTCCCCGCGTTTGCCAGCACCAGGTCCGCGGCCGCTCGCAGCTGAACCGCTTCCTCACCTGCGCGTTCGCTTTCCTGCAGCAGTCGCTCGCGCTTCTTGCGCTCTCGCTGCAGCGCCGTCTCGAGCCGCGCAACCGGGCTGGTGTCCGTCGCATCGCCTTCCAGCGCGTGAGCGATCGCAGCCAGTAGAGATGGTTGTGGTAACGCAGCCGTTTGCCAGAGCGCATGGCCATAAGGCTGAAGCCGCTTGCCTAGTGGAATCACAACCGGGCGCATAGGCGAGCCAAGCAATTCCATGTATCGCTCGTGCGCGGCGACGAGCTCGCGGTCTTCCGCCGGCGTTGCTGCCGAAGCCAGCACGGCATCGGCATTGATCGGGCTGAGATAGGCAACGCTTCGGATCACGATGCCGGTACGCTCGGCCGGTGCAACATCACGCAGCAGTTCCAACCATTCATCGAGTGCGATGGCATCCTCGCTGCCTCGTCGTCCGCGCGTGGGCGGCGGTGCATACGGCTGTCCGCGGGTTTGTGGCCGGCTCGCGGCGCGGACCAGGCTCTTCAACACGCGGCCTTCATCGTCCAACGCGATCAGATCTGGTTCCGGCGGCAGCAGTTCGATGACGATGGAGCGCACCCCATTCGCGCGCGATCCACCGCTGAAATCGATGCGGAGTATGCGCTCATCGGGCACGGCTTCAATTCGTTCGATGGCCGCTTTCTTCGGAATCGAAAGCAGGTGACCCTCGCCTGGCAGCGGCGGGCGTTCGATGTTTGGCCCACGCTGAATGCTCCAGAGCAGCGCGCAATCCGCGAACGCGATCCGACATTCACCGCGATCGCGATCGAAATGGACACTGAGCAAGCGCTCGGTGCGCAGAGTCGCAGCCAGCTCCCGGGCCAGGTGTCGGGTCAGTAGAGCGTCGTAACGTATTGTGTTTGACACACTTTGAAGATGTGCCTACCTTCCCGCAACCTGCAACCAGTGCTTCAGAAGGCGTGAGCGAGAACGGCAGCCAGCGTCGCGTCACCACGCGCGACCTCATCGAGATGAAGCGACGCGGTGAAAAAATCGTATCCCTCACGGCATACGATTACTTGTTTGCGCGGCTGGTCGATGAAGCGGGCGTCGACATCGTGCTCGTGGGAGACTCACTCGGACAGGTCGTGCTGGGCTACGACTCGACGTTGCCCGTAACCCTCGACGACATGATCCACCACGCGCGTGCCGTCCGGCGCGGTGTTCACCGCGCCCTGCTGGTCATCGACCTGCCCTTCCTCACCTTTCAGATTTCGCCGGAAGAAACCGTGCGCAATGCCGGACGCGTGCTCAAAGAAACCGGCGCCGAAGCGGTGAAGCTCGAGGGCGGCGACGAGGAAGCCGGTCGCCACGTGCGGGCACTGGTGCGAGCGGGAATTCCGGTGATGGGACACCTTGGACTTACGCCGCAATCGGTGCATGCACTGGGCGGCTATCGTGTGCAGGGCCGCGATGAGCAGAATGCCGAGCGCATGCGGCAGGAGGCCCTTCGACTCGAAGAGTGCGGCTGCTTCTCGATCGTGCTCGAGCTCATACCGAATACACTGTCCGCGGATATCTCGCGTTCGTTGACCATTCCAACGATTGGTATTGGCGCGGGCTCCGCCGCGGACGGTCAGGTGCTCGTGCTCTACGACATGCTCGGTCTCAACGATGGCTTCAAGCCGCGCTTCCTTCGGCAGTTTGCCAGTCTTGCCGATCAAGTGCGCTCGGGCCTCAGTGAATACGTGAGCGCCGTCCGGGACGGCTCCTATCCCGACGCCGATCACTCCTTCTGAGCCGTACACGCCCGTGGTCCAGCGATGCAGAGACTGAACACAATCGCTGCAGTGCGTGAGCGGGTAGCGGCGCGACGCGCTGCAGGTCAGCGCATAGCCCTGGTTCCCACCATGGGCTTTCTGCACGAAGGCCATCTCTCACTGATCGATTACGCCCGTCAGCAGGCCGATTGCGTGGTGCTCTCGGTTTTTGTGAACCCGCTGCAGTTCGGCCCGCGCGAAGACCTCGCGACCTACCCGCGTGATCTCGATCGTGATGCCAAACTTGCGGAGTCGCGCGGTGCCGACCTGTTATTCGCACCCGCCGCCGCGGAGATGTATCCGCAGGAACGGCCCGCGGTCACCATGGTAGCACCTGCGCTGAGCGATCGACTGTGCGGACGTTATCGCCCGGGCCACTTCGAGGGCGTGCTCACGGTAGTTGCCAAACTGTTCAACATCGTCCGGCCGGATGTGAGCGTGTTCGGTCAAAAGGACTTTCAGCAATCCGTGCTGATTCGGCGAATGGTTCGCGATTTCGATTTCGCGATCGACGTTGCAGTCGCGCCCATCATACGCGAGGCCGATGGTCTGGCCCTGAGCTCACGCAATGTGTATCTGTCGGCCGATGAGCGGCGCGCGGCGACCGCACTCAACCGCGCATTGCGCGCGGGACAGTCGGCATTCGCTTCGGGCCAGCGCAATCCAACTCTGATCCTCGATCGAGCGGATGCCGTGATTGGCGCGGAACCCGCCGTCGGGCTGCAATACCTCGAGCTGGTCGAGCCCGGGCGGCTGGATCGGCCCGAAATTGCCGAATCCGGGCACGTGCTCGCGATAGCCGCCTTCTCCGGCAAGACCCGGCTGATCGACAATGTGGTGCTCGGGATATGAGCTCGATCATCGACGATGCCGCCGCCGGCGTGCTGCCGGAATGGACCTGCGCATCACCAAAGCGGCGCGCGCACATCGCACGGGTCGCGCAACTGATGGGCACCTGGGCTGCAGAGTTCGCACCTGAGCAGGCACCGCACTGGACGGCCGCGGCCTGGCTGCACGATGCGCTTCGAGACGCTGATCCCGATACCCTTCGCCAAGTGGTCGACCGCGATTTCAAGGAATGGCCCGACGCGTTGCTGCACGGTCCGGCCGCAGCCGCCCGGATTCGTCGCGAGGAGCCCGCTGCTCCGCGTAATATTCTGAACGCCGTCGCCTATCACACCGTTGGACACAACTGTCTCGACACGCTCGGACGTGCACTCTACCTCGCTGATTACCTGGAGCCCGGCCGCAAGTTCGATCTGGCAGGACGGGCAACATTGCGGGATCGGGTGCCTCGCGAGTTCAATGCGGTTCTGCGGGAAGTTGCCGGTGCGCGCATCGCGCATCTGACTAAGGCCGGCTCGCCCGTGCGACCCGAAACTGCCGGATTCTGGCAGTCGATCGGCGAGGCTTGATGGCCGGACCCACACGCATCATCGGCCTGGTGGTGGTCGGCCTTGTGGTTGTTGCCTTCGGCATTTCGTTCGTGCGCGGGCTCGGTGACGACGCGACACCCGTAACCATGCCTGGCGTGGAACGGCCCGTACCCGGTCTCGATTCCGGGCGCCGAGTCGAAGTGCTGAACGCTGCCGGTCGCAGCGGGATGGCGCGCACTGCCACCGACCGGCTGCGCGTGGCTGGGTACGACGTGGTGTTTTTCGGGAATGCAGGAAATCGGAAAGACTCGCTCTCGATCGTCCTGGATCGAGTCGGTAAGCCTGACCTCGCGCGCGCGGTCGCCAGTCACCTGGGAATTACACGAGTCGAGACCGCAATCGACTCGACGCGGCTGGTCGAAGTCAGCGTCGTGTTGGGCGTGGATTGGCCGGTTAAGAACTAGGCGCCAATCGGTTCCGTAAACGTCAGCCGGATTTCCTCGCCGGCTCGCCCAGTTGCATCGACTGCAGGTACGGCTTGGGTGGAGTCGTTTCGTGCTCCGCGCGCAGCTGACCACACGCCGCCGAAATGTCACGCCCGCGCGGGGATCGCACGGTTGCTTCGACACCGCGCAATTCCAGAACGCTGGCAAACTGGCGCAGACGTTCCTTGCTCGATGGCCGCCATTCGGTGCCCGGGATGGCATTGAATGGAATCAGGTTCACGTGTGCGCCGAATGGTCTGACCAGCGCTGCCAGCTCGTGTGCCAGTCCGGGATCATCATTTACTTCGGCAATCATGACATACTCGAACGTGATGCGCCGGCCACCCGCGTCATCGAACTTGCGCAGCGCATCCATTAACTCGGGAAGCGGATATTTCTTCTCGATCGGTACTAGCTGAGCCCGCAACTCGTGGTTGGGCGCGTGCAGTGAAACCGCGAGCCGGAACTGCTCCTTGCGCTCCGCCAGCTCCAGAATGCCGGGGACCACGCCAACCGTCGACACCGTGATCCGGCGAGCACCGAATCGGTACGCCCGATTGAGCAGTGTGAGCGAGCGCATGACCGCCTTGCGATTCATGAGCGGTTCGCCCATGCCCATGTACACGATGTTGGTGATGGCACCAATGCCGTGCTCGCGCGCCCATCGTCGCGCGCCGCGAAACTGCGCGATGATCTCGCCGGGTGAGAGCTGGCGGCGGTAGCCGGACCAACCGGTCGCGCAAAAAACGCAGGCCATCGCACACCCGGCCTGTGATGAAAGGCAGAGGGTCAATCGGCTCGGAGCGGGAATCAAAACCGATTCAACCGACTCGCCATCAGCCAATCGCCAGAGGTGCTTGACCGTACCGTCGGTCGATGTCGCGGCAGTTGCCAGCTCGGGCGCGGTCAGTCGAAAAGCCGAGTCCAGGGCAGTCCGCTCAGCCGCCGGCAGGTCGGTCATTTCTGAAAACGCGATGGCATCGCGCTCGTAAAGCCAGGCCAGGGTCTGCTTCAGACGATATTTGCCTTGACTACGCGCTGTGAAATGGTCCGACAATACTCCCTGGACCCGCGACGGCGGCAGCTCGAGCAGATCAGGGGTCTGCTCTGTCGATTCCTCGAAGTCGTCGCCGCTCACGGTCCGAAACCAACCTGCAGGCCGAACGACCAGGTCGCACCGAAATCACCGCTCAGGCTCTCGCGCGCGATCGCCAACTGGTAGCGATATAGTCGCAAACTCGCGGCCAGCAGCGGCTGCCAGCTGGCGGATCCTTCGTCACGTGTCCGTTGCAGACCGGCCGATGCGCTGGCACGACCCGCCCATTCCAGCTGTGCGGCCACCTGATGAATTGGCGACGCCAGCCGTATGTCCGATCGGATGCCGTAACCCAAGGCAGCCCGATATTCCGTACCCAATCCGACGGGCACGGTCAGGTCGAGCCCCGCGCTCCAGATCACATCATCCGATTCGCTGAGTGCGTAGCCGCCGAGTCGTGGTTGAAGCGGAAGGCTGAGCTGGGTGACCAGACCCGCGCCCAGGCCCAGAATTGCGTCGCTGCCATCCAGGTTGTCCCGAGCGTAACGTGCGATCGCACCGACCGTCGTTCGCGATCCCAGCTGATGGGACGCCGCGAGGGCAATCTGGTTTTCACCCAGTTCCAGTTTCTGGGTGGCATCATCACCCGGCGAATCCTCGGTCACCGTAATATCACCGAGTCCAACGTGCTGATACGATGCCGCCAGCACGCTCTTTTCCACGCGATAGGAAACGGCACCGGCGATTGCGTTGAGATCCACCAGCTGCGGAGTGCGCAAATTCATGAGCGCACCCTCGATCCGATATGAGCCCGTGCTTAGCGCTGCAGGGTTCCAGAAAACCGCACTGGGGCCGGTGATCAGCGCGTCCGGCATCGCGGACGTCCGGATCGACCAATCGGCCAACCGCTGGCCGTCTGCTGCGCCGGGCCCGGCCGCTGCAACTGCCACCACGAGTATGCTGACGACCTTCCAACCCATTCCTGCTCCCTCTGCCTGTTGGCTATGTCCTGACGGGATTAAGTTAACCGGGCTGCTCCGCCCCGACACCTTTGCTCCGCATCGCGAGGCCCTGCGCTTGTGCTGTTGACTGACCTTTTAACGATCGACCGGATCAAGATCCCGCTCCTGAGCCGGACCAAAGACGACGTCCTGCGCGAACTTGTCAACCTCATCGCGAATGGCCGCGAAGAGCACCAGCGCAACGAGCTGCTTCGCGCCGTGCGCGAACGCGAAGCCGTTCTTTCCACCGGAATCGGCAACGGCGTCGCCATCCCCCACGGCAAATCTTCCCTGGTCCCTGAGCTGCGTATGGCCGTGGGCACAATCCACGAGCCCGTTGAATTCGATGCGCTGGATGGACAACCGGTCCATCTCGTGTTCCTGCTGGTCGGTCCCGAATCGGCCGCCGGACCACACATCAAAGCCCTCAGTCGAATCGCACGCCTCATCCGAAACGACGACGTAAGAAAGGCCCTGCTGGCAGCAACGTCGCCACAGCAATTCCTCGAAACTCTGCGACTCGCTGAACACCAGTGACAGAGACAGAATCAGGTACAGTGACAGCGGGTCAGAAGCAGGGACAGAGACAGAAGCAGGTTCAGTGACAGCGGGTCAGAAGCAGGGACAGAGACAGAAGCAGGTTCAGTGACAGCG
>JBBDWZ010000195.1:0-19799 GCA_040902615.1 Gemmatimonadota bacterium
TAATCGTTCATCGTAATCGTGGTCGTGCTCGTGCTCGTCCGTTTATTCGTTCATTCGTTGATCCGTTACCTTGCCTGCGAGCGCAGGAATTCCTCCAATGCGCGCAAGTGCGCTCGCGCGTTGCGCTGGATGACAGCGGGATTGCGCAGGGCGGCTTCCTGTTCGGGCATCATGAAGAACATGCCTTCGGTGAGAACCGCCGGCATCCAGGTGGGCCAGCGGACAACCGCGAGGCTGGCGCGGATGTAGCCGAGATCGGGCAGGCCGAACTCTTCGACGATTTCGTCCTGCATGTGACGCGCGAGCAGGGCGGAGTTGGTGTGGAAGAAGTACGTGCTGGTTCCGTGATTGGTGAACGGGTTCGTGCCATCGCCGACTGCGTTGTTATGGATCGAAACGAAAATGTGCGCACCAGCACGCGTGGCCATGGCCGGGCGATCGTAGAGACCGACATGACTGGTGTCGACACGCGTCATCTGCACCCTGCCGCCGGCGGCTTCGATCATGGGCTTGAGGGCGAGCGCGATGTCGAGATTGGCCTGCGATTCGGTCAGGCGGGTCGGCCCCCAGCGGCCTTCCGGCGGGCCATGACCGGGATCGAGCGTGATCAGCAGACCGCGCAGCGGCGCGTTGCGGTCGATTGCCGGCGGCCGCCGCAGCCGCAGGATCAGGTGGCCGCTTTCGTTGAAGAACGTCTGGTAGCCCCAGACCGGGCGGTTCAGCTCGATCGTGAACTTGTACAGTCCGTCACTCGGCTGCTCCCAGTACGTGCGCTGGATCAGCGGGTCGCGCGGTCCATTGATCAGCCAGTCGGTCGCGCTGGTCCCGCCAAAGAGCGTGATGCTCAGTGCGTTTTCACGTTCTTCGACTTCGAACGGCAGACGGCGTGACACCGGGAATCGGACATCGATCCAACCCGGATCAGAGCGAATCGACACATTGCTGACCAGCGAGGCCGGCCTGGGCGTACCACTCGGCAGCAGGCGCAGCTCATCCGCGCCGACCCAGGCGGTGAGATCGTCGGTCAAGCGCACCCGATACTCATTGCCGCGCTGCCCGTCGATCAACAACTCCGTGCCGTTCGGCCAGAAGTAATGGGACACCGTACCGGGTGAGGGTCGGCCCACGACGTAACCATCGTTGGACTCGCCGGCCGGATTCGGATCGGCAGCGACCGCGACAGTCGGACGCATTGGATCGACGACGGCGAGGTTGAGAGGCACGGACGTACGCACGGTGTCTGTACCCACGATCAGTTCGACGATCGCACCCGTACCTCGAGCCAATGGAGTGCGGGGTGTCTCGCCGCGCGCGGCAGCAGCCGCCGCGGTTGCGGCTTCGGTCTCACGATCGACTTCGGAGCTGCCAACGCGTGGCCGGGCAATCGACGTATCGCCGGTGAGCAGCGGCAGCGCGGGAAAAACGGCGCGGTAGATCGAGAGCCCCGCTGTACCTCGACGATCTTCGGTCATTACGACGCGCTGTCCATTGGGCAACAGCAGAAATGCTTGCGCGCCCGCCGTCGCGCGGAACGCAACGTCCACCGGCTCACCCCGGCGCACGGCCAGAACGCCGCGCGGTGTGATGCTCGACTCGATGATCGCCGTGCGATCGCCGGTGCTTACCGCCTCGGGCGGCACGCGGACGCGCCTTTCAGCGCGCACCGCCTCGACGCCGCGAGTTGCCTCGAGCTGGTACAAGCCATCGGGCGGTACCGGCAAAAATGCGAGGAACGCGCCATTCGGCTGCACGGCGATGGACGCGCCATTGATGCGAAGCTGCGCCCGCCCGCTGCCGATGTTTCCGAAAATGAAGGTCGAGTCGCGCACCGGTATCGACGCGCCCTCGCGCGGATACACGACATCCACCGCCAGGAGGCCATCGACTTCCGCGGGAGCTGGCAAATTGCCACGCGCCGGCGCCCCGGGCGTCGGCGAGACCGGCGCTGGCGGCGTGGTCACGGGCGAAGGCGCAGGGGCCGTGGGCGCGACCGGATTGGAAGCGCACGCCGCGGTGGCCATCACGAGAGTCAGAACAAACAGCGTCTTGGTCATCATCTCACTTCCGTCCCTGCCCTGGGCGTTTCCTGGTCGCCATCGGCATTAGTCACAGCACCTGTGTGCTCAGCAGCGCCGAGAGGCTGGTCTTTGTTCCAGGGCGCAAAAATCGGCAACAGCAGCAGGCCCGGCACACCGGCGGCGAGCGTAATCAGGAAATACGACGGCCAGCCGGTGGATTCGGCAATTTCACCAGAGCGCGATGTCAGCAGATCGCGGCTGAATGACATCAAGCTCGAGAGCAGCGCGTACTGTGTGGCTGAGAAGCGCACGCTGCACAGGCTCATCAGAAACGCGACGAAGCCGGCGGTAACCAGACCGGTGCAGAAGTTCTCGACGATCATGGCGGTAGTGAGCAGCGCGGTATTCTGACCGACCACGGCCAGCAGGTAATACATCAAATTGCTGGCGGCCTGGAGCAGACCGAATACCCAGAGCGATCGATTGATGCCGAGCCGGGCCACGACCAAACCACCCGCGAGAGTGCCGACGATGGTCGTGACCATGCCGATACCGCCTTGAATCGCGCCGATCTGCGTCTGGGTGAAGCCGATCTCGAGCAAGAATGGCGTCGCCATCGCGGCTGCCAGGTAATCCGACAACTTGTAGAGCACGATGAAACCGAGGATCGCAAATGCACGGGCCGGTCCGACCCGTTGAAAAAATTCCCCGAAGGGCAGGATGACCGCGTCGCGCAGGCTTTGCGGACCTTTGTCCTTGAGCACCGGCTCAGGCGCGCGGAAGGTCGCAATCATCGGCAGAAGCAGGGTCCCGGCCATGATCGCGTACACCATCGGCCACGGAATGCTATCGGCCAGGATCAACGCCAGTGATCCCGTGAGTATCAGCGCCAGCCGGTAGCCGAGTACACCCATCGATGCGCCGGCGCCCATCTCACGATGCTCGAGCACGTCGGTGCGGTAGGCATCGAACGCGATGTCGTAGGTGGCGCTCACGAAGGCGATCACCAGCGCATTGATGGCGATCAGCTGAATGCTGCGTGTGGGATTGCGGAACATCATCGCGCCGATCGCGATCATGAGCACGAGCTGCAGGATGAAGATCCAGCCACGGCGCCGACCGAGGAACGGCGGGATGTAGCGGTCGAGCAGTGGCGCCCACAGGAATTTCAGCGAATAGGGCAGCGCAACCAGGCTGAACATGCCGATGGTGGCGAGGTCGACGCCGCTGGTGGTCATCCAGGCTTGCAGCGTGCGGCTGGTCAGGAAGTACGGCAGTCCTGAAGCAAAGCCGAGCACCAAAAGCGCCGCCATCTTGGGCTGCCCGAACAGCTTGATCGGCGAATAGCTAACGCCCATGACCCCTCCCGTTATCCCAAACCGCTCCACTGTGGGCAAACCGAGTGCCGCTACTGCTTCAAGATCGATTCCATGATGGCCGGACTACGCCAATACTCCGGTCCACAGAACTCGAATTCGACCTGCTGTCCTTGCGACGGGGCAGCGTCCTTGATGGTCGCCCCGTCGGGTTTGATCCCGAAAATAGCGGTACGACCCGGACCCAGCGCGTAAAGCACGCAGTACGCCGCCGGTCGCCTGGCCAGCGCAGGCAAGAGGTAGGTTAGCGAGAGCCCGTCCACACGATCGAGTATGACGTACCGTGCTTTTGCCCGTCCTGCGCTGGCGATCAGCGAGTCCGGGCTGTCGCTCAGCGGATAAATGCGCCCTTTCCTTCCACCGCTGATGGCCCAGAGCAGCCGGGGCTTGCGTGAGATGATCACGGCGTTGTCGGGCAATGCGCGGTTGGCCAGCTCAGTGACCGCGAACAGGTCCTTCCACTCGGGTGTGTGACACGAGTACGGATCGCCACTCAAGTAGACCCGCGTGCACATCATGCCCCAGCGCACGCCCACGCTCAACGCCGGCATCGCAAGGAACAGGATGAGTGCAGCCGTCGCCAGCGAGATCACGCGCACCCGCTGCGGCTGGAATCGTCGCACGAGGCGCTGCAGCGTTTCGGCGCTGTAGAACAGGAACAGCGGCAGTGCGGGTACCAGGAATCGCTCGCCGGACCAGACCGCCGGCCAGGCCAGCAGCAGTCCGATGTAGAGCGGAAGGAACAGCTCGGACACCTGCGCATGACGGAGGCGCCGGATCCAGCCGATCACGGCCAGGATCACGACCGCAAAGCTCAGTACTTTGCCCGGAATGCTGGGTTGTCCGATCAGCAGCAGCGGCAAATGGCGGGTCAGATATGCGGTATTGTTTGCGGCCGCACGGCGAATCAGGTCGATGATGCCGACATTGCCTTTTGACGGATCGTACGGGTCGATCCACCAGAACTGCTGCACGTAGTCGACGCCGCCCTGCGTGCGGGCGCGCCACCACCACCAGAACACGAACGGCGCCATCACCGCTGCAAAAATCGCCAGCTGCTTCCAGCGTCGTTTCCACGACAGCCAGGCCACAATGGCGACCAGCAGCGGCAGGCCAGCCGATCGCGTGAAGTACGCCAGCAACGTGAGCACGGTCGCCGCGAGAAGCCGCTTCACATTGCCGGGTGGCATTCGATCCCAGGCCAGCAGTGCTGCGATCGTGAAGGCCCAGAACGGAACGTCCGATAATTCCCAGTGGGAGAGTCCGAGCACGCCCGGGCTCAACGCCATCAGCAATGCAACCGTAAATGCGAGCTCGGGCCGGCCTTTGCGCCGCATCCAGTAGTAGCTGCCGACGATGGCCGCCAGGGAGAACAGCATCACCATCACTTTGATCGGCACCCAGGGCTGGAAACCGACCAGCAACAAGCCGGCGACCATCAACGGAAAGAGCGGCGGATACTGCGTGTGCACCGGCATGGCCGGATCGTAGATCTCGCGATAGCCCTGCCCACTCAACAGCGAGCGTGCCAGCGCGAGGTACGCGCCATTGTCGCCGCCGTTGTGTGGTGCCGGCTCGAAGAACAGAAAGGCAAACAACAGGTGCAGCGCGGCCAGCAGGAGGGCGATGAGCGCGGGCCGCTCACGCAGCATCGAAGAAATCGGGTGCGCCGCTGTGGCGCGCTGCCGCGGCGCGGCCTTCCCTTTCTCACTCGCGCGAGCCGGCGGCGCGCCACGGCGTTTTGCCATTACCTGGCGGAGAACGGGTCCGGCAGTGTGAATTGCTCCATCCCGTCACTGGCCAGCACGAACACGCCGTCGATCTCCCGCACGCGCATCCAGCGGACCGGCGAGTAATTGCCGTGAACGGATTGTTTGACCTGCGCGCTGGTCGAGCCCAGCACGTTTGACTTCCCGCCCGCCAGCGGCTCGTGCACGACTTCATACTTAATCGAGCTGTTGCGCGGATTACTGAGCACCGACTGTTCCCGCAAGTACACAAACGTTTCACTGAGTGGCACCAAACGCGGCGCCAGCCCCGGCCCGACCAGCCGATCGACGTTGGTCTTCAGGTCACGGACGTGGATCTCGCGATCCGCTTCATATACCAGGTACGTGCCTTCTGCGGAAACGAACGCCGGAATCACATTGGCTACGGTTTCTACGACGCCGCTGATGCGTTGTAATGGTTTGCCGGGGGCGGCGAACCAGAGCTCGCCGACGGCCGCGTCCCAGTTCTGCCAGCGCGTGGTCGGCCGAAAATTGATGCGATGTCCGGTAGCCGTGACCCGGGTGAGCGCACCTGCTGCATCGCCGGCGGGCACCGGCGCACCGCGCTCTTCCGCAGTCTTGATCAAGGACTCGGCGATCTCTTTCAGTGCGGGATCCCTGGCCTGCCAGGCGTAAATGCGAAGATCGTTCACATACGATTCGTTCAGGGCTTCCAGCGCCTTCACCTGCACCAGTGTGGATGGATCCTTCAGTGCATCCTTGATCAGAACCGGCACGTGTTTCCACTTCACCTGGAACGGCTTCAGTGCAACGATTGCCGCGGCACGCACGCGCTCGTCATTCGTGCTCAGCGCATCCGTGTAAACGTACGGTTCCTCCCATCTGCGATCCGACAGGAGCAGCAGTGCGTTGATACGCACCATGGCCGGCGCCATCGTATCGGCCACCACCACCGAGAGCCGCTCATCGAAATCGGGAATGCGTGCGGCAAACGAATCGGCCCGAGCCAGCGGGATGCGGCCGATTACCGGCGCGGTCAACAGCGGCGCCAGCAGCGTATCGCCGAACCAGACCTCCATTCCGGGATCGAGTACCGGACGGCTCGACGGCGGCGCATTGCCGCTGCACGCCGAAACCATCAAAGCCATGCACGAAAGCAACAGCAGTCTATTGGTCATCGGTCAAATCGGTTCGAGTGAAACACGCCCGCGCTTTGCCCCCGGCGTAAACGATCCGAGTATGCGCGGGCCCTGCGCGCCGGTCGCCTCGGGAATGTTACCCGGAATCGCGTTTACGTGCGCCCAGGCGAGCGCCGCAAAGGCGACCGCCTCCTTGGCATCGGGGTTTAACCCCAACGCCTCGCCGGTCCGAAGCGGGATCGCGCCGAGCTGCCGCTGCAGCCGGCGCATGAGCTCGAGGTTGCGGCCGCCGCCACCGGTAACGACCACTTCATCGACACCCTTCGGCAAGGTCCAACGCTCGATCGCGCTCGCAATCGTGCGCGCCGTCAGTTCCGTCAGCGTGGAAACCAGGGTGTCCGGATCGTCGCTCGAGCGCGCATGACGTTCAATGATGTCCTGCACGAACGGCTTGCCGAACAGCTCACGACCGGTCGACTTGGGCGGTTCCGCGTCGAAATAAGGATGCGCGAGCAGCTCCTCGAGCAATTGCGCATCATGCCGGCTCGCAGCGGCGCGTTTGCCATCGCGATCGAACGCTTCCCTGCCCTGACTCGCCCATTCCACCGCCGCATTCACCAGTGCATTACCGGGCCCGGTGTCGAATGCCAGCAACCGTGTGTCAGTTCCGCGCGGCGGCAGCCAGGTGAGATTCGCGATCCCGCCAATGTTGAGCAGCACGCGCCGTTTCTCCGACGAAAAGAGCCAGCGATCCGCCCAGGGAACCAGGGGTGCGCCCTGGCCGAAGGCCGCCATGTCACGCGACCGGAAATCACTTACCACCGGAATGCCCGTGCGCTCCGCGATCGTGGCTGGACAGCCGAGCTGCAGCGTGGAGCCGCGCTCACCCTGCACCGGTGGTATATGCCAGATGGTCTGTCCATGTGAGCCGATCAAGTCCACGGCTTCGGGGTTGACGCTGGCGCGCTCGCAAAGCTGCAGCACTGACTGCGCGAACCATTCACCAATGTCGGTGTGGATGCGGCAGAGCTGCTCCGCATTGCCGTGCATCGCATCGTGAATCCGCTCGCGCTGTGCCTCGGTGAGCTCGACGGTGTCGAATTCCTGAACCGTCCATTTCAGTGAAGTCAGGTCGCCTTCGAAATGCACCAGTGCCGCGTCGATGCCGTCGAGCGAGGTACCGGACATGAGGCCGATTACGAGCATGGGACGGGAAGACGGATTACGGGAAAGCCGCTCGCCGTCGAACTGCAGTAAGCCGTGTCCGTCATGGTCACAAATCCCCAACAACTTTCACCAGCACACCGTCCGCCTCATTCAGCATTGCCCTCGCGCCTTCGCGGTCTACGCCGCGTTTGGCCATCACGATCGCGGTTTTCACGTGTCCGCCGGCGCGGTCCAGGAAATCAGCGGCTTGATCGCGATCGATGCCGGCGGTTTCCATCAGGATGCGCTGGCCACGGTCCCGCAGTTTTTCACACGTTACCTGGAGGTCGACCATCAGGTTGCCGTAGACCTTGCCCATGCGCACCATCGACGCCGTGGTGATGGTATTGAGCACCAGCTTGGTTGCGGTACCGGCCTTCATGCGCGTCGAACCCGTGATCAGCTCGGGCCCGACCAGCGGCGCGATCACGACATCATGTGTGCGCTGCAGTTCTTCCGACGGGTAGGTGCAAAGCAGGAAGCCGGTGCGAGCCCCCAGCTCGCGCGCACGCTTCAGTGCGCCATGCACGTAAGGCGTGGTCCCCGACGTCGCGATGCCGAGCACGAAGTCCTGGCCGGTCACGCCGCGCTGGTCGAGGTCGCGGGCGCCGCTCTCAGGCAGATCCTCGGCACCTTCCTGTGCCCGCACCAGCGCCGCGTAGCCACCGGCGATGATGCCCTGCACCAGCTCGGGGTCAGTGCCATACGTAGGTGGCATCTCGGAAGCATCGAGCACGCCCAGCCGACCCGAAGTACCCGCGCCAACGTAGAACAGGCGGCCGCCCTGCTTGAACGTATCCACAACCAGGTCGACGCAGCGCGCGATCTGCTCGCGTTCCTCACCGACTGCCTGTGCGACCATCCGGTCTTCGGCATTGATCAGGTCGACGATTTCGATCGTGGAAAGCTGATCGATCGCCGTACTGCGCGGATTACGTTGCTCGGTCAACCGCGGGTCGAGTGGACGCTTCGTGCTCATTCCGGTAACTTGGCCGTGCGGAGTGCAACCGGGAAGAGGGGGCATGAAGGCGCTGCTCGATCGAGCCAAAACGTTCGCTGAAGATCTGGTTACACTGCGGCGCGAGCTGCATCGCCATCCCGAGCTTTCATTCCAGGAACACCGCACTGCCGGCCTGCTCGCCGAGCGACTCAGCTCACTCGGCTACCGCGTAAAAACCGGCGTTGGCAAAACCGGCATCGTCGCCGAGCTCGGTGACCACGGGCCAGTCGTCGCCCTGCGCGCCGACATGGATGCACTGCCCATCCAGGAACAGAGCGATCGGGATTACCGCTCGACCGTGAAGGGCGTCATGCATGCGTGCGGCCACGATGCGCATATGTCGATGCTGACCGGCGCGGCCCGACTGCTTGCTGATTCGGCCAGGACGAAAGCGCTGCCCGGAACCGTCCGCCTGCTGCTCCAGCCTTCCGAAGAAGCCGCCGACGAGGAGAACAAGAGCGGAGCTACCCGCATGATCGAAGACGGCGCGATGAAAGGCGTCGACGCCGTGTTCGGTTTGCACATCGGCGCACATCTCGAGTCCGGCAAGGCCTTCGTGCGCGCAGGGCCCTACATGGCAGGTACCGACACGTTTCACGCGACGATCCACGGCAAGTCCTCGCATGCCGCGCGGCCGCAGGAAGGCATTGATGCCATCGTACTGGCCGCTCACGTGGTGCTGGCCTGCCAGAACGCGGTGGCCCGACACATCTCTCCGCTGCAGCCCGCGGTATTGTCCATTGGCAAGATCAACGGCGGTGTCGCCGAAAACGTGATCGCCGATGCAGTGAGCCTGAAGGGTACGATGCGCTACTACGATGAAGACGTGCGCCGCACACTGCACCGCGAGCTGCGCGCCGCGCTCACCGTAGCCGACGCACTCGGCGGCACGCACTCGCTCGACCTGCGCGAAGGTTACCCGCCGGTGATCAACGATGATGCGGTGACCGCGATCGCCCGGCAGGTTGCGCTGGATGTGCTCGGCCCGGAGGCCATCGCGCCCTACGAACCCATGATGGGCGCCGAAGACTTTGCCTTCCTCGCCCGCAAGGCACCCGGCTGCTTCATCTGGCTGGGCGCCGCCCTGAATCCGCCCCGCGAACATCATCACCCGAATTTCGATATCGATGAGAGCGTGTTGGCTCTGGGGGCAGCGTTGCTGGCTGGTTGCGCCTTGGGGTTTTTGGATCAACGGAGTAACGAATGAACGAATCAACGGACGAGCACGACTACGACCACGAGTACGATTACGATTACGGGCTTCCAGACATTGCGGTCCAGCTATACCGCAACCGCTATGGCTGGAGCCCGTAATCGTAACTCGTGCTCGTGGTCGTAGTCGTGCTCGTCAGTTGATTCGTTTTCACTGTCACAAAGAAAAATGACATCATGCGAAAAACCTTCCTGCTCCTCACCGCGGCAATGACCGCGTGCTCGTCCAACCCGCCTGCCGGCCAGACTGAAGGCCCGCTGCAAACCGGTGTGCTCGAGACCGAAGTGTCGCAGTCGAGCAATGGCATGGTGGCCAGCGACTCGCGGTTGAGCGCTGAGGTGGGTGCGCGGGTGCTCGCGAACGGCGGCAATGCGGTCGATGCGGCGGTCGCGACGGCATTCGCGCTGGCAGTCGTGTACCCGGAGGCCGGCAACATTGGTGGTGGCGGCTTCATGGTCGTGCGGATGGTCGATGGCAGCAGTGCCGCGCTCGATTTCCGTGAGAAGGCACCGCTCGCGGCCACCCGCGACATGTATCTGGATGCGCGTGGCAACGTCACCGACAAATCATTGACCGGACATCTCGCTTCCGGCGTGCCAGGCGCAGTGGCCGGACTCTGGACAGCGCACCAGCGCTTCGGCAGCAAGCCGTGGGCGGAACTGATCGCGCCCGCGATCGAGTACGCGGAGCGCGGATTCACCGTCGACGCGCACATGGCTGGCGTTGTGCGCTCGTACGAGAGCCGGCTCGAGCTGTTCCCCGCGTCGGCCGCGCTTTTCCTGCCCGGTGGTCAACCCCTCGCGGTTGGCACGACCTGGAAGAATCCGGAGCTTGCCGTAGTGTTACGACGCATTGCGCAGGAAGGGCCGAAAGGATTCTACGAAGGCGAGACCGCGCGTCTGATCGTCGAGGAGATGAAACGCGGTGGCGGACTCATTACGCTCGAGGATCTGCGGCGCTATCAGGCGAAGTGGCGTGATCCGATCGAATTCGACTACCGCGGCCATCGCGTCATCTCGATGCCCCCGGCATCATCGGGTGGGCTCACGCTGGCGCTCATGGCCAACATCGCCGAAGGCTACGATCTGAAAAAAATGGGCTGGCGCACACCGGAGTCGCTGCACATCGTGGCGGAGGCATCACGGCGCGCGTTCGCGGATCGCAATCACTTTCTGGGTGATGGCGATTTCGTGAAGGTACCGCGCGATCAGCTGCTGTCCGAAGCGTACGCCGCGCGCCAGCGTGCAACCATATCCCCCGACCGCGCGACGCCCTCGAGCGCGATCCGGCCCGGGCTGGGCGAGATCGCCGAGAGTGACCAGACCACGCACTTCTCGGTGGTCGATGCCCGCGGCAACGCAGTTGGGCTCACGACGACCATCAACGAGCTGTTTGGCTCCGCTGTGACCGTTACCGGCGCGGGCTTCCTGCTCAACGATGAGATGGATGATTTCACCTCGAAGCCGGGTGTGCCCAACCTGTTCGGACTGGTGCAGGGCGAAGCCAATGCGATCGCACCTGAAAAGCGAATGCTGTCGGCCATGACACCGCTCATCGTAATGGATCAGTCGGGCCGGCCACTCTTGATTACAGGCGCGCGCGGCGGTCCACGCATCATCTCCGCCGTGTTCCAGATCATCTCCAACGTGGTGGACTATGATCTCCCGCTCGACCGGGCACTGGGTGCGCCTCGCATCCATCATCAACACCTGCCGGATGAGCTCTATTTCGAGAAGGAAGGCCTGACCCCGGAAACGCGCGCTGCGCTTGAAAAGCTGGGACACAAAGTGGTCGAGCGCTCGGCCTACATCGGCGCGGCGCCCACACTGTTGCGGCGCGGCAATGTCTGGCTGGGTGCCGCGGATCCACGATCCGGCGGCGCGGCGGTCGGCCACTGATCGCGATGAGTGTACGCCGCGAACTTCAGCGCATCCTGGCGCAGATCAGAAAACTCCGGCTCCGCCGCCGGATCGGCGAACGATGGTCGGAAGGCAATGGCTTCTCCGCCCGGGTCTACCCCGATTACGCAACCTACCTCATGCACCAGAGCACCAAGCTGCCCGCGATGCGCGCCAGGACGCTCGAGCATCACGACGAGCGCTTCTACAGCGCATTGCGCGAGCGCATTACCGCGCTCGGAATGACACTGTTGGCCAAGCCGGTTCTGTGTCTGGCCGCGCGCCAGGGCACCGAAGTGCGCGTTTTCCGGGATCAAGGTGCGTTCGCCGTCGGCATCGATCTCGAGCCGGGTCGTGCCAACGAGTTTGTGACCCGCGGTGACTTCCATTCCCTTCAGTTCGCCAACAGCGCCGTCGCCATTGTATTCACGAACTCAATGGACCATGCGTTCGATCCGGATCGCATGATGGGCGAAGTCCGTCGCGTGCTCACACCTGAAGGCCTGTTCATTGTCGAGGTAGGATCCGGCACCGCGACTGATTTCGGGAAGGGCGCCTACGAAAGCTTCGCCTGGAAAACCATTGAGGACCTGCTGCCCCGTCTGCTCGCCCACGGCTTCACGCTGCAGCACCGCACGTCGTTCACTGTGCCCTGGTCTGGAGAACAACTGGTGCTGCAAAAGAGCTAGGAGCGACGAGCTGGGAGTGACGAGCGAGGAGCGACGAGCGACGAGCGACGAGCAACGTCGGCGAGGGGCGCGTTTCCGGATAGATCACTCTTGAACGAGCGGGCCCGCGCTCGGCAACAGTGACGTCACCAAACGCGGGCCCGTGTTTCGAAGTAGCTCGTCGCTCAGGTGACGGTCTTGCGCACCTGAATCGGGGCATCCAACCGGACACGCATCGCCGAACCGGCCGGCAGCACGACATCGACATCAGCGGTGCCCATTGCGATCGCGGTACCCGCGGCGGCGCCGATCACGGCACCCTTGAGCGTGGACTTCGTGTCCTTGCCCAGCACGCGGCCGAGTACTGCACCGGCGGCGGCACCCGCGGCCACCTTGCCCGCTTGCTGCCCCGTCGTCTGACGGGTGCTGCGCTGCGGATTGGCCTCGATCACGGTGCCCTCGAGCGGGTAGCTCCGCCCACCAAACGCAACCGACTCGAATGCGACGTTCAAGACACCGGTCTCACCTACGCGATCCGATTTGTCGACGTGAGTCACGCGTCCACGCACGGTCGCACCCGACGGAATCAACACTCCACCGTTCGAATCCAGGATCGGCTCGGTCAGTGTGGCCGTGAAGCCATCACCGGCGGCGTTTGCCTTGGTCGAAAGCGTTTCGTTCAGCGACACTGCAAACGTGGTCCCGGCCGGTGCACTTGCCGTCACCGTACGCGGCGTGCTCGGCGCTGGAGCCGGATCACGGGCCGGTGCGGGCCGCGGCGTCGGTGTAGGCGTGCGCTGAGGCGCACGATTCACTGTGCGCGGCCGCGGTGCAGGCTGCGGCGGCACCGGATCCGTGGTCGGCGCAAGGCCAACCGAAGAATCGTCGAACACGGTGGGCACGCTATCGCCCTTCAACGCGAGGTCCAGCTCCCGCGACAGCTCGTCCTCACTCAGCGCCTCGCGGTCATCACTATCGCCGCAAGCCACCGGCAAGATCGCCAACGGCAGAACCAGTAGTGCTGTCCAAAGCTTTCTGTTTCGCATCATTCCCCCTGCGCTGGGCGGCTTGAACGCCCCTGAAATGCAACCTAAGTTCTTGTGGAAGTGCCTTTTCCGGCGTTTCCCCGGGTCCTAATGAGGTGCAACGCGTATGCCACCTTCCCGGGTCCGAAAAACCCCTGGGAGAGCATGGATTTGCGTTGCGCCGCGCCGTTTTCCCGCGCTTCGTGACCTCGCTTCCGGACATGCGCCTGACCTATAAATGCCCCAGCTTCGGTCGCTGATACCTTACATCCGTCCCTACCGCTGGGGAATCCTCTCCGGCCTGGTCCTGGTCATCGCTGCAAACGGCTTCGCAATTCTCTCGCCCCGCCTGCTTGGACAGGCCATTGATGCGCTCGGCACGCCGGACGTCACCCGCCTCAAAATACTCGGTTATTCCGGTCTGGTAATCGGCTTCGCAATTCTGGGGGGCGCCGCCCGTTTCGGCATGCGCCAGTACCTCAATGGCATCAGCCGCCGGATCGAGAACGACCTGCGGGACGCTTTCTTCGACCACCTGCTCCGCCTGGACGCGACCTTCTACTCCAGCACACGCACCGGTGAGCTGATGAGCCGGGCCACCAATGACATCAGCGCGGTGCGCATGTCGGTCGGTCCGGCCGTAATGTATCTGGCCAACACGTTTTTTTCGACAGCCTTCGCGCTCTGGTTCATGATCGAGATCAGCCCGCGGCTCACGTTGTACTCCGTGCTGCCGTTAGTGCTGATGCCGTGGGTGGTGATTCATTTCGGGAGCATCCTGCACGAACGGCACGAACGGATCTCGGACCACCTGGCCGTGCTTTCGACTATGGTGCAGGAGAATCTCACCGGAGTCCGTATCGTGCGGGCCTACACGCAGGAGCGCGTGCAGGAGCAGGAGTTCGAGCAGCTGAACGTCGAGTATTTCGCCAAGAATCTCGAAGTTGCACGCATGTCCGCGCTGTTCAATCCGACGCTGTCCATCCTGACTGCACTGGGCATGCTCGCCGTGCTCTGGTTTGGAACCGTACAAGTCATGAACGGCGGCATTTCCCCCGGCGACTTCGTCGCGTTCATCTTTTATCTGGCCATGCTGACTTGGCCGATGATCGCGCTGGGCTGGGTGATCAACCTGTTTCAACGCGGCGCCGCATCGATGGGCCGGCTCAACCTCGTGTTCGATACCGAGCCGCGCATCAAGCCTCCTGCGCTGCCGAAGACGCTGTCTTCGGTCCGCGGCGAGATCGAGGTGCGTCAGGTCAGTTTCCGCTACCCCGGCACCGACCGCGATGTCTTGCATGGCATAGACTTTCGCATCGAAGCAGGCCAGACCGCCGCGATCGTCGGGCCCACCGGCTCAGGCAAATCCACTATAGTCGCGCTTCTAACGCGGCGTTACGATCCAACGTCCGGCGACGTCAGACTGGATAGAGTGCCCATCCGTGAGCTGAGCTTCGAGCAGCTTAGGAATTCAATCGCCGTTGTACCACAGGATGCGTTTGTGTTCTCGGAGACGATCGCTCAGAACCTCGCCCTGGGATTGCCCAAGGGCGTTCATTCGCGGGAACGGGTCGAGCAGGCCGCGCGCATAGCGCGCCTGGATGAGGCCATCGCTCTTTTCCCCAATGGAATTGAAACCAGATTGGGTGAGCGCGGGGTTAACCTCTCGGGCGGTCAGCGTCAGCGTGCCACCCTGGCCCGTGCCATTGCCCGTGACGCCAACGTGCTCATCCTCGACGATGCACTCAGCGCCGTTGACACCCACACGGAGACCGAGATCCTGGAGAACCTGAAACACGTGCTGACCGGAAGGACCGCACTGATCATCAGCCATCGAGTCAGCGCCGTAATGAACGCCGACCAGATCTTCGTCCTCGACGAAGGCCGTGTGGTCGAGCACGGGAAACACGCTGACCTCATCGCCAGCGGCGGACTCTACGCCACGCTGCTACAGCGGCAGTTGCTCGAGGACACGCTCGAAGAAGAAATCTCCGCATCATCGGAAACGGCATGAAGACATTTACAGCAGGTTTCACTCAGAGGCGCAGAGGTAGCGGAGAACGCGGTGGTCGCTCTGGTCCAATCTTTCATCGTCGCCTGGAACGATTTGTTTTTTGTTTTTGGAATCCCGGCGTGGCGGAATACGGATCTGCGAACGCAGCCGCAAATCGTTCGCTCGCCCGCGCAGAAGCCAAAAACCAAAAAAAGGATCGTGACTGGCGAGTGAAAGGAATGGACCCGTCAGCTGCTGCTGTGTTCTCTGCTTCCGCTGCGTCTCTGCGTGCAACCTGGTTTGGTCTGCGATGAAGCCATCGAAGGGGAAGCGATTGCTGATCGTCGAAGACGATATGTTCCTGCGCGAGGCGTTCCGCATGATGCTGGAAGACGCGGGCTATGAAATTCTCGAGGCGGAGACCGGCGAGGAGGCCGTGTCCACCGTTCAGGCGAATCGACCTCACCTCGTGTTATTGGATCTGGGATTGCCCGATCGTTCCGGACTGGATGTCGCAAGAGAAATCAAAAGCAACGCTCTGACCGCGGATACGGTGATTGTCGCACTGACCGGGCGGGTCGGTCCGGCAGAAAAGAAAGAGTGCCTCGACGTCGGCTGTTCCGCCTATTTCGCGAAGCCGCTCTCGCCGAAGGAATTGCTCAAGAAGTTGCCTGATTTGCTGGCTGATAACGGATCAACGAAATAACAGACGAGCACGTCTGTTATTTCGTTGATCTGTTCATCCGTCAATTGCAAGACACGCGATACAGCCGCACGCTCTCGACGTCATTCTCGTCCTTTACTCTGACGGCGACCATGGTCCTGGATGCAGCCAGCAGCCGGCCACGGCCTTCCAGAGTGCCGCGCAGGATTGTTTTGCCGTTGGAGTCAACCGCGACAACCTGGCTTGGCCGCGTGTCAAATGGCGCTCGATACTCCTGGATCCAGATCCGTCCGGCCCGGTCGAGCGCGATCGCATCGTATGCGGGTGCACGATCCGGAGTCTTGGCAATCGCCAGCATCCCACGGACGATCGGCCGATCCGGCTCCTTGAAACGCCCAACCTGATCTTCTGTCCATTGCTGCATTGCGTCCGGTGAAATCAGTTCGCCGCGCCACAGTGAAGGAATCGATGGAAGGGCTGATCCGTCAGCCTTGAATCGCCGAATCTCCCGGTTCGGTTCACCGATCACAATCTGGTTTGAGGCGGCCTTGATCACCGAAGGTGGCCGGAATGGTGCTTCGATCATGCCAAAGATCTTGGTGAAATCGACAATGCGCATGACATCTTCGATCCTGGCAAGCACCTTTCCTTGTCCGGAATTTTCTAATCGCAGCTCGACGCTGTCACGCCAGATTTCCGGGCCATTCGCCCCTCGCCGACGGCTGTTCGTATGCGCGACGATCAGGCGTTTGTCACCAATCAAAGCGATAAAGCGGGACGGCCCCGATGTCGCAGAGCTATCGAACCAACGAACAAATCCGCCGGTCGTCAGCAGAGAGACTCGGCGTCCTACTCCGTCTGATACCACGACAGTGTCATGGTGAAGTGATAAGGAGGATATGCTGCGAAACTCGCCTGGTGCGCGACCCGTCTTGCCGACGGTGGAGATTAGTTTCCCGGAAGTTGTGAAGAACCGAACATTGTTGGCTTGCCCATCGCCGACGCTCAAGGTGCTATCGTTCAAGAATGCAGCTCCAGCGATTTGGCCAAACTCCACCCCCGATTCGTCTCCGATCTCTGCTGCTGCCCGAGTGGCCAGCGCACAAGACAAGCGCTCCTGGCTCATGCCTGTGGCCCAGTCATGTTCGCCGACGAAGTTCTCCGCGAGTTGACGGCCATGCAGTAATCCGGCGAGCATGATCAACGAGTAAAAAACCATACCTGCCCCCTTGTCCACAATCGCAATGTCTGGAGCCCGTCGTCGTAGTCGTAGTCGTAGTCGTAGTCGTTCGCGTTCTCGTCGGTTAATTCGTTGATCCGTTAATTCCCTACAACCGATCCAACAAGAACGCCGGCGTCCATTTCGCAAAATACGCAGCCATCAGCGTAAAGCTCCCAGTAACCATCAGCACACCGGCGACCAACAGAATTGCACCGGAGGTCTTTTCAATCGCAGGCAGCCAGCGCCGAATACGCTTGGATGAATTGAGGAAGGCACCGGTCATCATGGCAGCCGCCAGGAACGGTATCGCCAATCCGAGCGAATAGAAGCCCAACAGAACCAGCCCATTGCCCATATCCGCGCGTACGGCTGACATCGTTATCAGCGCACCCAGCACCGGGCCGATACACGGGGTCCAGCCCGCTCCGAAAACGAGGCCAGCGACACCGGCACCGAGCACACCGGCTGGTTTTGATTCGAGCTGCATGCGTCGTTCCCGCAGTAGCGGCATCAACCGGAAGACACCTAGCAGGTGCAGACCGAACAGGATGATCAGCACACCGCCAATGCGGGCAATCCAGATCTTGTAGTACTGGAACATTTGCCCGAGCAGCGTCGCAGACAGGCCGAGCATCAGGAAGACCACACTGAACCCCGCGACGAACGCCAATGCCGGCACCAGTATTGCCCGTCGGTTGGTGCCACCGCGAAGATCATCCAGCGACATTCCGGTGATGAAGCCCAGATAACTCGGGACCACCGGCAAAACGCAGGGTGAAAGAAACGACAGCAGACCGGCTAGGAACGCGACCGCAAAGGTGACTGACCCGTCCATTTCAGCTCCCAAGGAGAAACCATTCCGGCGTTTCATGCGCCGGCTCTACCGCCTTTACTACCGCATCAAGTACTTCCCGTTTCATAGCGAGCGGCGCCGTCGCCGTGAAGAGGAGCGGCGCGGTTTCCTGGTGATCCAGATCGACGCGCTGGCCCACGATGATTTGCTGCACGCCATGGAGCATGGCTACGCGCCTACGCTCAAACGGTTGTTACGCCGCAACTGGTCGATCCGGAAGTATCCGGCTGGCCTGCCCAGCGCCACACCGGCCGCTCAGGCCGCGATCTTCTTCGGCGTGAAGGATCGCATCCCGGCCTTCCGCTGGTACGAAAAGGAAGACGGCCGCGTGCTGGTCGGTTCCAAAGTCGCCGATGTGCAGGTGATGCGCGACCGGCTGCCGGCCGAGGGCGTGCTCAAAGGCGGCCACGGCTACGTCAACATATACGATGGCGGTGCCGAGCGCGCCGTCTTCACGCTTGCCGCCCGCAAACACCAGCGCCTGCTCGAGAAGATGGGCGGCGGCCGCGTCGGTCTTCTGTTGCTCGCGCATCCGTATCGCACCGTGCGCATGGTGGTCGATGCCGTGTTCCAGTACATCCGCGAGGAGTGGGAGCGGCTGCTGGGCCAGATCCGCGGCGAGTTCACGTTTCATTTCTGGTACCTGCCCTTCCTCCACATTGGTACCAACATCATCCTGCGCGAGCTGCAGACGCTGGCCGTCCTGCTCGACATTTATACCGGCGTTCCTGCGATCTATACCACGTACAATCTCTACGACGAATACGCGCATCACTTCGGGCCCGGCTCGCGCGCCGCGCTGAGCAGTGTCCGCAAGATGGATCGTCAGGTGCGTGCGATTCTGCGCATGCTGCGCCGGCTGCCCGGTCGCCCGTACGACGTCTACATCCTGAGCGATCACGGCCAGACACCGGCCATACCTTATCGCGTCAAATTCGGGGAAACCCTTGGCGACACGGTGGTGGCAGCGGCCAAACACGGCGTCCTGGTCATGGCCGGCGTGGGTGACTACTCACCCGCCGATGAAGATGCAGTAGGATTCCTCATCTCCGAACTGGAAGAGGTGTCTGCGACATCGGCCGGTCCGACTCGCCATCTCGGACTGCGGCTGGGCCGCTGGCTCCGCTCGAAGTACGCCATCTTCCCGCTCATCGCCGAATCGGTGAAGATGCAAAAAGACGAGAAGATCGTGGTCACCTACTCCTCATCGCTGGCGCACGTGTACTGGACCGAGCCCAAACGGCCGATCACGTTCGACGAAATCCGCAATGATGCCGACCGGCGAGGGCTCTATTATTTCCTGGTCGCGCACGCCGGCATTGGCGTCGTCATCACCCGACTGGTCGATGGCGCACACGTCGAGAGTATGAACGGCCGTGCACTGGTGATGCCCGATGGCGATATCGAAGTGCTGGAAGGCGAGGACCCGCTGATCAACTATGCGGCCAGCAATGTCGAACGCCGCGCCATCGCCCACCTCGCCCGGCAGTCCAACGCCGGCGATCTGATCCTGTTCGGTGCCTACGATCCGGTGACCGACCGCTGCATATGCTTCGACGACCAGATCGGCGCGCACGGCGCCATGGGCGGCCGCCAGGGCTGGCCCTTCGTCATGGCCGCTCCCGGTCTCATTCCCGATGAGTATCCGATCGAAGATCCACTCGATTTGCACCCGCTGTTCAAGCGGTACTCGGAAGGCAGAGAGGTTATTGATTGACGGGTTGAACGGATTGACGAATCAACGGACGAGAACGACTACGACCACGACTACGACTACGATTACGGGCGCCCCAC
>JBBDWZ010000195.1:19809-21933 GCA_040902615.1 Gemmatimonadota bacterium
TGATATCGAAGCCGGCGCGGTTTGAGCCCGTAATTCGTAGTCGTGGTCGTAGTCGTTCTCGTCCGTTCAATTCGTTGATTCGTTACTGCTTGAACCGATACCCAATCATCTTATAAACCAGCTTCGCCACCAGGAAGTCGGGCGCGATCAGGCCGGGCAGCGGTGCCAGCTCCACGATGTCGACCGCATGTACGGTTCGCTCCCGGAAGACTCGCTTCAACAGCTTCAACACCGGATACCACTGCAGGCCGCCCGGCTCGGGGGTTCCTGTCGATGGTACCAGTGATGGATCGAAGCAGTCGACATCGAAACTGATGTAGACGTCGGGGCCCAGCTTGTTCATCACATCATCCATCCAGGCCTCGCTGCTGTGAATGTCATCGGCGAGGAACAGATGGATGTTGTTCTGCGCGCGGGAGAGCTCGCGCTCCTCACGCGTGAGCGCGCGAATCCCGACCGAGACCAGGTCGACCCGGTCGATGACGCGGTACATCACCGACGCGTGCGAGAAGGCGGAGCCCTCGTACTCGGTTCGCAGGTCCGTGTGCGCATCGAATTGCAATACGGTCAACCGCTTGGTCTTCACAGCGCCGGCATCGACCCGCTTACCACCCGGCTTCACGACATCACCAAACTCGGGCAGCGGTGCGGTTTCTGCGGCCCAGCCGTTCACCCACGACAGGATCGGCGCGCTGCTGATCGAATGCTCGCCGCCCAGCGTGATGATGAACTTGTCCGGTGCAGCCTTGCGCAGCTCATCGTAGGCGTGGCGAAGCTCCTTCATCGCGGTTTCGGGACCCGCACCTGACAGCTCGACCGATGGCAGCGTACAGATGCCGACATCGTAGGGCTCACAGTCCAGCTCCTGATCGTACAACTCGATGAAGCGCGACGATTCGATGATCGCGCCCGGGCCGCCACGGGTGCCGCCGCCATAACTGGTGGTCGCTTCGTAAGGCACCGGCAGAATCACCACACGCGCACTGTCAAACGCGCTGGCGTCCTCATCGAGTCCGAGAAAATTGTGCGGCAGCTCCCAGTGCAATTGCTGCAACGCAGGCGGAACGCGCATCCGTCCTCCGCGGAAATCAGGGGTTGAAGCAACCAGGGGCCCGCGCCCCGCGACTCCCGGCGCACGTCGGTTCGGCATGCTTGCGATAATCGCGCGGACAAGCGTTAGGAGCAATGCCGCAGCGGTGCGCCGCGGAGGCGCTGCGCTGGCGCGCAGCGGGCACGCTTTGCGGAGGCGGTTCCCGCTCTGCGCGCGACCGGAGGCCGGCGCGCCGGGTGGACTTGCATTGTGGTTGTTACCGCGGAGCGTGCCCCGAAGGCATCCGCGCGTAAGCGCGTATCCGCGCGGCGTAGCTCGCGCGCCTCCGAGCGTTTTAGCTCACGGCGCGCACGCGCCGTGCGCTACAGCGCCTCGATCGGACAGGTCAGGCCTTCCCATCGTAGCGTACGCCCGGCCTCCTGACATTCCTTGCAGATGCCGTAGATGGTGAGGCGATATCGCGCGGGAATGAAGCCGTGACGCGAGGCGGTATCCTGATGCGCGCGCACGAGCTCGGGATTGTGGATCGCACTGACCTTGGCGCATTCAGTGCATACTAGATGTTCTCGGACGGGCGGCTGGCCAAACAGATGCTCGTAGCGCTTGAAGCCCTCGCCGAAATCGTGCTCGGCTACGAGACCGCTCTTCACCAGCGTCTCGAGCGATCGATAAATCGTCGCTTTGCCGATTCGCTCACCGCGCTCACGCAGGCGCAGCTCGATCTCCTCGACCGACTGCTGCTCGGTCGAGGCGAAGACCACCTCGGCCACTGCCTCTCGCTGCTGTGTAACCGGCAATCCCTGATCGCGCAGAAATCTGCGAAACAGGTGCAGGAATGCATTGAGGTTGGTATCGCGGCGGGTAACGGGCATAGCACCTCGGATGAGAATACTATTCATAATAATTATCGTTCGCCGGCTTCCGCAACTGCCGCCGACAGGCGGCCACCCCCCGCACGTGTGACTGCGGCACGTGGACTGCGGCACGTGGCTGCGGCACGGGGAACGGCGGCACGGAACGGCGGCACGAAAAGGCGGCACGGGACGGCGGCACGGGACGGCGGCACGAAGAGG
>JBBDWZ010000196.1:0-21261 GCA_040902615.1 Gemmatimonadota bacterium
CGCCGTATTTGATGTAGTCAGGGCCCTTGTCCAGGTACTTGTTGATCGCAACCCGCAGCTGGTCCGGCGCCATTTCGATCAGCTCCTCGCCTGAGCCTTGCGCGATGAAGTCCATCATCTGCTCGTCGAAGAAGCTGGTGGGTGTGGCGTTCGAGAAGGTTGGTGATTTGGGCCCGCCCCAGCCGACGATGTTGCCGGCCACCAGGATGCGCGGGCCGATCAGCTTGCCGCGGTTGATCGAGTCGCGCACCGCGATCAGCGGCAGGAGCGCGCCGTAACTGTCGCGCACAGTCGTGATGCCATGCTTCAACACGACCTGCGCGGTCTCGATCACGATATCGGTAAAGCGATCCTCGTAGCGCACCATCGACTCGCCGTTGTTGTAGAGCGAGATGTGCACGTTGGTATCGATGAAGCCGGGCGTCGCGAATTTGCCGGTCGCATCGATGACGCGCGCACCGGCGGGCACTCTCACAGACGCTTTGGGCCCGATCTCCGCAATGCGTTTTCCGCGCACGATGATGGTGACATCACGCACGGGCGCGCCGCCGTTGCCATCGATCAGCGTGGCGCCAACCAGGGCGACCACGCTCTCGGCTGTGCGCTGAGCGGCCAGTCGCACTGGGAAGACCAGCGCGCTCACTAGAGCTGTGATGGCAATGCAGCGCAGCGCGCGCTCGACGATCTGGCGAGTCATCATGGAAGGCCTCTTCCGAATCCAATGAGGTTACAAAAGAAAAGCACCGCAAACGGGATCGTCTGCGGTGCTCTTCGTGGGCATCAACGGTCAGCCGGTTACAGGCTACCGCACTTTGGCCAGTTCACCAACCGAGCCGGCCATCGTGTGAGCCTTGGCCTGATCGGATGCGCTAGCGGCTTCCGTGTGCAGCCGGGTGGCCAATGCGTTCAATGCATCTGCGCGACGCGAGCCAGACAGTTTCTCGGCGGCGACCAGGTCGGCGCGAGCTGCGGCAATGCGATCGGCGGCCATGCTGCGATTGCGCTCGAGCTGATCCAGATACGCGCGCGAGAGCGAGAAGCTGGGTGGCCAGACGAATTTCTGCTGCTCCTGCGCATTCATCTCGGGAAAAATCACCGTGCGTGCCGCATCGATCTCGTTCTTCGAAATGTAGGCGCTGGGCGTCAGCTCCAGAATATCGAGACCGCGCTGCATCTCGGAGCTGTACATGTACCCGTTGTACCAGTAAACCGACCACACGCCGCCGCCCTGCGGACGGACGCTGTCCGGCACGACCTCGAAGGGACCGCGATCGAAGAACGCGATCTCCTTCGGATTCTTGATATCGGTCCAGTCGAAGACGGACACGCCGCCCTGATACCAGCCCTGCACCATGACTTCGCGGCCCGGAATCGGGATCAGCGAGCCGTTGTGTGCTACGCAGTTTTCATACTTGGTCTGCGCCGCCGGCATCTTGTAATAGCTCTGGAACTGCATCTTGCCGTTCACGATTGTGAACTGCGCGTTGGCGCCCCACTCGTACTTGTCAGACGCCTGACAGCGCGGTGCGCCACCGCCGCCCCACTCATCCGTGAACAGCACCTTGCTGCCGTCATTGCTGAACGTAGCCGAATGCCAGTACGAGAAGTTAGAGTCGGCCACCGCATCGATGCGCCGCGGATTGGCGACATCGCGAATGTCGAGCAGCAGCCCGTAGCCACCGCAGGCACCACCGGCCAGACCGATCTGCGGATACACGGTGATGTCATGACACTGGTTCGGGCCCGGACGCGGGCCGGCCGGCTGGTCGCCGCCCGCACCGCGGCCACCACCGCCACCCCGGCCGCCCCGGCCGCCGCCACCTCCGGCCCGGCCAGGCTGGGGCGGATCGGCATGACGAGGCGGCGCGACCAGGTCGTGGAAGATGCGGGCGCCGCCCACGATCTTAGCGTTCTGCGGCGCAGCGAGCGGCACCTGGATGACCTCGATACGGAACATCGACGTGTTCGGGTCATCCTGCGGCGCGTTGAGGCAGCCAGGCAGTTCCTCCGGCGAACGCACGAAGGACGAGCCCGAGATGTAGACGTAGACGTTCGACTTGTCGCGCGGGTCGCTCACGACTGTATGCGTGTGAGAGCCGCGGCAAGTCTGCACATTGGCCAGGTACTTCGGCTTTGTGATGTCCGTGGCGTCGAACACGCGGATGCCGCGGATGCGATGATGGCTCACCGGCATCGTGTCGGGCGTGGTACCGCAATCCAGCCGCGCGCTGGGCGCTTCGGCCGAGACGAACATCACGTTGCCGTAGATCGAAACGTCGCTCTGTGAAGCTGGGCACACCATGGACGTCGCCAGCCTCGGGCTTTTCGGGTTGGAGATATCCCAGACCTGGTAGCCGTCGTAGTTGCCCTGGATCGCGTAATTGCCCTTGAATGCGATGTCGGAGTTCGTCTGGCCCTTGAAGCGATCCGAGGAAGGCGTATTCGAAACGAGGCGCATATTCCAGATGGCCTCGGCGGCCGGCTTATCAATTGTCCGGCGGTTATTGGCAATCCGCTTCATCGTGCCGGCGGCCAGTCCAATGCGCGGATCCGGGACGCCCGGCGAAGCGGTATTGGACAAGCTGGCCGGGCTTGGTCCGCTCGAGGATGATCCGGACGCGCACGCACCCGCGTACACGCCGATCACGAGCAGCACGGCGAGCGCGCTCCAGGCGCTCACGGATCGAACGTTTGATTTTGTTTTCACGATCACGATCCTGCTGAAGGGTCAGGAAACAACAACGCTATTGCGAACGCGCGGCAAGCATCTTCTGCATGCGGTCGACCTCGGTCGTCTGATCGGCGTAGATGTCGCCGGCCATCTTGAACACCAGCTCGTCACTGCCGCCGCCATTCTTTGCGATCAACTCATCGACCATCGAAACGGCACCGTTGTGGTGCTTGATCATGTACTCCAGAAACAGCTTGTCGAACGCATTGCCACGCGCCGCATCCAGCTTGGCCAGCTCTTCGGGAGTCAGCATTCCCGGCATCAGCATGTCGTGGGTCATGCCACCCATGGTCATCCGATGATGTGTGGCATCGGACGGCGGAACCGGCCGTCCTTTTTCGCGCAGCCAGCCCTGAATGATGCCGATCTCCTGGCTCTGGCTGACCACAATTCGCTCGCACATGCGCTGCAGCTCCTCGCTTGCGCCGTGCGTGGGTGCCCACTTCGAGATCAACACTGCCTGGGCGTGATGCGGGATCATGCCGGTCATGAACTCGACATCCGCGCTGTTGGCGGGCTGCGGCGCCGGCATGGTCGGCGCAGGTACAGCGCCTCCCGAGGAGCACGCCGAAAAGGTCACAACTGAAAGCAGCAGCGCAGCTGCTTGCAGCGACGTTCTCTTCATTGCAACAACCTCCACTTGAACCGGACCAGGCCGTGTCCGGCTACGGTTCATGCCTTACCGATACTATGAGACATCAGACCGATACTATGAGGTAGGACCCCGGTTGGGAAGGCAGCGTTACGTCAGCGGCCGTGAAAATACCTACGCGGGGCGAATCAGGCGTCAGGTCACCCAGCCTCCGCGCGAGACCTCCTTCCAGCCCGTAGCCGTTCGCAAAAGAGTGACGCTGCCGCCCCGCCCGCATAGTGCCGAGGTGCGGAGTCCGGGGGTGCCTCGAGGCGCTCACTGTACCGGTAGGTCAACACCACGAAATCACCCGCCTGTCTGGCGCTCAGGTAAAATCCGGTGGCGGCTGCGCGCGGATCGCGGGCTTTCCATTCTTCATCGGTGACCATCGTGACGCGGCCCTGCCAGCGTTCCCGCAGACCAGGGTGACAGGCTGTCGGAAATCAGGACCAGGCCGCTCGTCACGTGGACGAGTCGGTCAACCGAACCGCGTAACCGATTCCGATTCCGAACCCCGTACCCGTACCCGCGGCCGTACCCGGAACACCGGGCAGCCGGAACACCGCATTCGATACCCGTCGCCCGTGGAGCGAGCCGGTCAACCGAGTCGAACGTCTCAGCGCATCGGAAGTAAGACGCAGAAGAAGAATCAGCCATTCGGGACACCGACTCGTTCAACGGGTGGCGGTAGTCGAATGCGGTGTCCGGTGCCCGGTGCTCCGGTTACGCCCGCGGGTACCGAATCGGTTACGGGTACGGGTACGGGTACGGAATCGGGTATGGGTAAGGTTGCTTTCCTCCGCTGAGCCCGGCACATTCGACAGTGAGTCCACACTTCGAGCGCCCCACAAACCTCCTGAATCCAATGAACCTCGTGCGCTCCGCCGCTGGCGCCATCGTTTTATTCACGCAGGTCGCGGCCTCGGCCCAATCCGGTCCGGTGCGAGTTTTCACCGGGCTCACCCTGATCGATGGGACCGGCCGGGCTCCAGTGCCCAATGCGATCATTGGCGTGCAGGACGGGCGCATCATCGCGGTCGGCCCGGCGGCCAGCCTGGCCATGACGCCGGGCGTCGAACGCATTCCGCTGGACGGCAAGTTCGTGATGCCCGGGCTGATCAATGCGCACGGCCATGTCAACCTCGAGCGCGACCTCCACACGTACGCGGCTTACGGCGTCACTACCATTTTCAGCCTGGGCGGCGAACAGCCGCCGATATTTGCCGCTCGTGATAAACAGGCGACGCCTGCACTCGATCGGGCGCGCGTGTTCGTGTCGGGCCCTGTGTTGACACCAACCACGCCGGAGGAGGCACGCGAGCAGGTTGCCGGTGTGGCCGCGCAGAAGGTTGACATCGTAAAGATCCGCGTCGATGACAACCTGGGCACGACCCGGAAGATGATGCCCGACGTCTATCGCGCGGTTATTACTGAAGCCCACAAACGCGGCCTCCGCGTCGCCGCCCATGTGTTCTACCTCGCCGATGCGAAAGCGCTGCTCGACGCCAAAGTCGACTTCATTGCGCACAGTGTCCGCGATACCGACATCGATCAGGCCTGGGCCGCGACCCTGAAAGCATCCGGCGTCTGCTACACACCGACGCTGATGCGCGAGGTCTCCACGTTCGTGTATGAATCGACACCGGAGTGGTTCGATGATCCACTGTTCATCGCCCATGCGAACAAGGAGTGGATCGACGCGCTCAAGCAGCCGGTCCGCCAGCAAGCCACGCGCAACAGCACCGGTGCCCAGCGCTACAAGACCGCGCTCGTGGTGGCCACCCGCAACCTGAAGCGGCTGTCAGACGCCGGCGTACCGATCGCCATGGGTACCGACACCGGACCGATGGGCCGTTTTCAGGGCTATTTCGAGCTGATGGAGCTGGAATTGATGGTCAAGGCGGGCCTGTCGCCGGAGCAGACGCTTGCGGCGGCCACCCGCGACGCCGCACGTTGCATGAAGGTCGATCGCGACCTCGGCACGCTGGAGACCGGGAAATGGGCCGACTTCGTGGTGCTCGACGCCAATCCGCTGGACGACATCAAGAATGTAAAGAAGATCAACTCGGTGTGGATCGCCGGTAACAGGGTAACGCGCTAACTACCACACCCTGAAAAATTTGAAGTTGAAATTGAAATTGAAATTGAATTTTCCGTTTGCTGGCAGCAGCTCCGTGCGGTCGACGAACTGCAATTCAATTTCAATTTCAATTTCAAATTAACGGCCTGACCTCGCTTGTTTCTACCATCGGAGATCGTATGAAGACAGTGCTCCTTCTCGGCGCGGTGCTTCTATCCGCGTCCGCGGCTACCGCGCAAAACCCGCAAACTCCGGCGCAGCAGCGACCGCCCAGCATGGGCGGCGGGCAGTGTTCGGACAATGTGTACAACTGCCCGAACACGCCGAATCCGTTGCCGGCGCCGAACACGGTGTGGCTGGAGGAGATGACGTGGATGGATGTCCGCGATGCATTGAAGGCGGGCAAGACCACGGCAATCATCGCGACCGGCGGCATGGAGCCGAATGGTCCCTGGCTGGTCACCGGCAAGCACAACTTCGTGAATCACACCAACTGCGACGCGATTGCGCGCAAACTGGGCAACGCGCTCTGTGCGCCGCTGGTCAAATGGACACCGGAAGGCCGGATCGAGCCGCCGAGCAGTCACATGACCAGCCCGGGCACGATCAGCATGCGTGAGGAGACGTTCCGCGCGCTGCTGTTCGATGTTGCGCACAGCCTGAAAATGCATGGCTTCAAGAAGATCTTCTTCATCGGCGATAGCGGCGGCAACCAGAACGGCCAGCGTGCTGTAGCGGACTCGCTGACCAAGTTGTGGAAAGGCGATCCCATCGTTGCCCACATTCAGGAATACTACACGTACTCGACGGTGGGCGACCACATGGAAACGCGCGGCATCGTCGAAGGGCAAAGCGATGGGTTGCACGACGATCCGATCATCTCGCTCAACATGTTCATCGACGATCCCAGCTCGATCCGTTTCGACGAGCGGGTCAAAGCCAACAAGGCGACCATCAACGGCGTGTCGCTGGCCGATCGCGTGAAGTCGCTCGAGCTGGCCCGCCAGATCGTGGCCTTCCGCGTCGATCACACGATTGGCGCCATGAACAAGGCGATCGCGAACAAGGGCACGGTACCGCCCGCGGCACGCGGGGGCGGGGGCGGGGGCGCGGATGCAGCCAGAGCTGGAGGCGCCGGCCGTGCGGGTGGTGGCGGTCGTGGTGGCGATGCAGGCCGAGCGGGCGGAGGTGGTGGAGGTGGTGGCGGCCGAGCGGGTGGTACGCCGCCCACGCCAGAACAGCAGGCAATCGCCGCGCGCACAATGGGTGGCGGCAGCTGCAGCGCGAGCCCCTACAACTGCTCGGATGCGCCGAACCCGTTGCCGGCACCGAACACGGTCTGGCTCGAAGACATGACCTGGATGGACGTGCGCGATGCGGTGAAGGCGGGCAAGACCACGGCGATCGTATCGACCGGTGGCATCGAGCCGAATGGACCGTGGCTGGTGCTCGGCAAGCACAACTACGTGCTGCGCGCGAATTGCGATCGCATCGCGCGCAACCTCGGCAATGCGCTCTGCGCGCCGATTCTGCCGTACGTACCGGAAGGCCGCATCGAGCCACCGAGCGGGCACATGACCAGTCCCGGCACGATCAGCCTGCGCGAGGAAACCTTCCGTTCGGTGTTGACCGACATCGCGCACAGCCTCAAGATGCACGGCTTCAAGAACGTCATTTACATCGGTGACAGCGGCGGCAACACACGCGGTATGGCTGCAGTCGCCGATTCGCTGAGCAAGGCCTGGAACGGCGCAGCTAACGTGATTCACATTCCCGAGTACTACACAACGCCGGCGGGCACACCGAACGTGCTGCGCAACCTCGGCGTCACGAAGCCAGGGATGCTCAGCGATGGTCTGCATGACAGCCCGGGCATTACGCTGAACATGATGCTGAGCGACATCAATTCGGTGCGCTGGGCCGAGCGCGTGAAGACCGATCAGGCCGTGATCAATGGCGTGTCGATCGCGGACCTGCCGCTGGCTTTGGAGTGGGCGGGAAAGATTGCGGATCAGAGGACGGCGTTTACGGCAACGTTGATACGGGATCGGATTGCGGCACGGACGCCGAGGCCGGCGCCGCGGACGCAGTAAGCGCTCACCCTGCCACACGACTTGGCCGCAGCCTCGAATCGGGACTGCGGCCATTTCCTTGTCGGTAATTTGAAATTGAAATTGAAATTGCAATTTGCGGTTCGGCGCCCAAGGCGAAATCCGGTCTGCACGTTCCGCTATGGTGATGCTTCGGTAGATCCACCAAACTGCAAATTCAATTTCAATTTCAATTTCAAATTAAGGGAGAGGTTGGGGTGGCGCAGTTTGATCCCGAGAAGATGGCGGTGTACCGGTTGGCAAGAACACACTCCCGGGCGGTGCAGGCATTGATCAAGAGTGCTAACACGCGCGGATTTTCCGATCTCATTGCCCAGCTTCGGAGTTCAACGGCGTCGATACCTGCGAATGTGCTCGAAGCGTCCGGAGAATGGCGGCCCGGGAAGCGGCTCAACTATTTGATGATCGCGAAAGGCTCAACCTGGGAATGCTGGGCGCACACGGACACGATGGTCGATTTCGGCCTGGTGAAGCCGAATGCCATCAGTGATGTCCGCGATGCACAACGACAGATCAGCGCTCTCCTCATTGTGACAATCAGGACTCTGGAGACGCAGCTAAACGAAGAAGAATGGGCGAGCGCCTATCGCCCACCCGAACCCCGTCCGTCAATTTGAAATTGAAATTGAAATTGAAATTGAATTTTCCAGCCCCACAAAAAAAAACCGCCGAGGTGTTCCACCCCGGCGGCCAGGTTTTCGTCAGACCCGCGACGCCTTATGCGTTGCGGTTTAGACAGGTCTCCCCGCTCGACACGTTCGGATTATTCTGCTCCGCCTGCGGCACCGGCACCGTGACGTCGGCGCCATAGTTACCGCCCTTGTGCCAGGACCCGGTCGGAAAAACCGTGTTCGGCGTGCGGTTGTATTGCCGGATCAGGCGACGCATGTCGCCGACGCGATGGCCGGTGCCGAACATCCAGAATGCGCGCTCGCGGAACAATTGGTTTTCCCGAGCGACGGTCGAGCCGGCATCGAGCAGCGGCGTGAGGCCGGTGACCGTGAGACGGGCTGTGTTAAGCGTGAGCAGCGACCCGGCCGTGTTGCCGGCACGCAGCTGTGCTTCCGCCTCGATCAGTCTGGCTTCGACGCCTTCGAGGATGGCAACCGAGCTCTCACGCGCGGGCCAGAGCATCTGGATGTGCAGCGGCTGGGACAGGTCATCGCGACGGGTCTGGGTTACGCCAATCGCGTTGCAGGCGGCGGTGCCGCCCACGCAAACCGGGACGCGTGGATCGCCAGCCGTGGCGAAGTTGAGGCCGTTAGTGCCCTCGCTGTTGCCAATGCTGTAGCGACGCGCGCTGTTGTTGAAGCTCCAGAACTGGTTGGATTGCGTGGTCGGCGAGTGCAGCATGAGGTATTGATAATTGGTCGGTACACCAGTGACTGCGGTCGCCGCTTCAGCATGCCGGTTGAGGTTCAGCAGGATGCGGCCGCGCGTGAGCTGTAACGCGTTACGTACTCTAACATCGCTCGCGGTCGTACCAGTAATCAATGCCAGGCCGGCGTTTGCGCTGGCGAGTGCCCGCTCGAGTGCGGCGGCAACGGTCATCGGATTGCCATACTGCTCGCGCGAATCCACCACCGTGCTGATCACGATGCCATCGCAGTAATGCTCGGCCATGAGGTTGACCACGAAGGCCTGAACGAAATGCATCTCGGCGACCTGCCAGGCCGGTGCGTCGGGGTTGAACTCCGCGGTCAGGTCGATTGCCTGTTCGGCGGAGAGCCGCGCCCGATGCAGCTCGCGGTTGGCATTGGTCAGGAAATTATTCTGTAGTGTAATGACGCGCTGATCGATTTCCTGTCGCGCAATGAACGAGTCGCCGTTCACCCACTCATCGGCGAACAACCCGCCCAGCAGAAACAGGCTTTCCCCGCCGGTGGTTGCCGAATTGAGTCGGGCCAATGCGCCCAGCCGAACGGCATTCGCGCCCGCGGCCGATTGCACGTCGGCCGGATTGATGATGTCGGGGTCCGTCACCTCGAGTACATCCGTAGGCGAGCAGGCATTCAGTGAGAGTGCAAGCGCAGCGGCCATGGTCGTGATCCGGAACAGCCGCGGGGCTGCCAGTGGTCGAGTCATGTATGAGATCATGATGGTCATCATCCTAGAAGCCGAGGGAGAGACGGAAGGAGAAGTAGGTCGGCGGCGCAAACGCCTGGAATGACGATGGCGAATCTCCGGTCGTACCGAATGCCTCGGGATCGACACCGCTGTAGTTAGTCCAGATCGCGCCCAGGTTACGCACCGCAAAGGTGGCGACCACGTTCCGGCTCTTGATCCAGCGCTCGGTCCAATCGGCGTCGGGCAGGAACGTCAGTGACGCCTCGCGGGCACGCAGGAAATCACCCTTCTCGAAGAACCCTGCAACGGAGCGGGCCGGATGCTCGCGCACCAACACCGTTCGCGCCTGCTCGAACAGCGAGGCATTCGGATCGAGCAGTCCTGCGCAGTTGAAGCGACTGGCGCAACGGATGCGTTCGGTATTGTTGTAGATGAGGTGGCCGCCCTTGTAATCGACCATGCCGGCCAGCCGCAGCCGGCGCTGCCAGAACTCAATACCAGTGGTCAGCGCAAACTCGCGGCGCGGTGCCGAATAGCCGTGGTATTCAGCTGTGTCGCTGACCGTGATCTCGCTGAGGTTCTGGTCGGCGTTGTACTCGATGATGCCATTGCCGTTCTTATCTGTGTAGTCGACCAACCGGCGTGACCACCAGCCATTCAGCGGGAAGCCTTCCTTCTGGTGCAGCGTCGCACTGGTGATCGGCGGGACACCACCGAGCTCCACCAGCTCGTTGCTGTTGAGCGAGCCATTGATGCCGATGTCCCAGTTGAACGCATTGCTCTGGATGAGTTGCGCGTTCAGCGTGCCTTCCCAACCCCAGTTCCTCACCTCGCCCAGGTTCTCGAACCGTGCGGTCGCGCCGGTGCCGAGCGAGGGCGGCAGGACGCGGCTGATCAGCGCATCCCTGGACGATTTGCTGTAATAGGTGATCTCGGTCGAGAGGCGATTGTTCCAGAAGCTGCCGTCGAAACCGACTTCGATCTCGGCGGAACGCTCCGGCTTCAGGTCGGGATTGCCCAGGGTAGTGAAGACGACACCGGAGACCTCACCGCTCTCACCCAGCGTCGCGGTCGAAGAATAGTAGCGCACGGCGTCGGTGGTTCCGGGCTGCACGCCCGACGCGCCGTAGGCGCTACGCAGGCGAAGCTGGTTGAGCATGCCGATGCGTGGGAAGAATTCCTCGTCCGAGATGACCCACGATGCAGACAGTTTTGGATAGAACACGGTCTTGAAATCGGCGCCGAACGCGCTATTGCGGTCCGAGCGAAGAGCGCCGGTCAGGAACAGTCGATCGCGGAAGGCGATGCGCTGCTCGAGGTATCCGCCCAGCGTACGGCTCTCGCTGCTGGTCTCGTCCGCTGACTCGATGGAACCGGCGGTCACGGTCGTGGCACCGGGCGGCAACTGATCGCCATTTGCACCATTGCGCGTGAACACGTTGCGATAGTATTGCAGTCCAACCGAGGTCTGCGACTCGATGTCAGTACTGAGTTGACGGCTCGCCGTTGCGCCGGCATCCAGCGTGTACACGAAGAAGCTGGTGCGATTGTCGGTCTTGAAGCCGAGGCGGTCATTGGCGCTGGTGCAATCGCCGAAGCGGCAAAGCTGGGTTTCCCCGCGATGGATGTAGTCGAGGCCAAAATTGCTGCGCATGGTCAGCCAGTCGCGCGGCCGGAAATTCGTGCTGACCGATGTAATCAGCCGTTCGATCGCCTGGGTGGTCGTGGTTTCGTAGACATCGCGCGGCGTGAACTCGCGCCAGCCGTACAACGTGTCGCCCGCGGCGTTCAGATTGTACTTGAAGCCGGGCCCGCCATACGTGTTGGCCGCTATGCCGGCCGTGCCCGAGTCATCACTGCGCGGCAGCCGCAGATCCTGCGTGGTGTAACCCGTGTTGACGCTGATGTCGAGGTTGTCACGCGCGGCGATGCTCATGTTGGCTCGCGCCGTGACCCGCCTCAGCCGGTTCGGGTCGGCCTGCTCCGGCCGCAACGAAAGACCGCGTGCCGCCAGATAGCGCTGCTCGAACTCGGGCACCTTGGTGACGCCGTCTTCATCCTCCCATTCACCGTGCAGGAAGTAGCGCACAGTCTCGGACCCACCGCGCACCTGTAGTCCATGCTGCTGCCGGTAGCCAACGCCATAGGGCGTCGCGTCCTTGTCCTCGTGCAGGTTGTAGCTGGTCACGCTGTCCTGCAGGCAGGTGCTGGCCGCCACCTGACTCAGGAAGCATTGCACCGTGTTCGACGCGGTGGAGTTGGTGGTACCGGTCGTGCCCGTGCGCCAGGCGCGGTACGCGGTCGGATACTCGTTGCGATCCGTGATCGCGGTCTGTTCCGTGTAATACAGCCACTGCGCCCGGCCGGCCACGCCCTTCTTGGTCGTGATCACGATCACGCCATTCGCGGCATCGGTGCCGTATAGCGTCGCCGCCGATGGGCCACGCACCACTTCGATTGATTCGATCTCCTCCGGATTCAGATCGCCGATCCGGCTCGCCGTCGTACCGCCAACACTCACCGACGAGGACCCGGTCGCGCCTTCGACCCGAATGCCGTCGATGATGTAAATCGGGTTGTTGGTCAGCGAGAGTGAACTGGTGCCGCGAATGCGGACGCGGATGCCGGCGCCGGTCTGCGTCCCGCCCACCACCATCACGCCGGCCGCACGCGAGGTGAGCAGGTCACCCACGTTCGAGATGGCCTGAGTCCGCACCACCTCAGTTGCGTTCACGTGCGCGATCGCATTGCCCACTTCCACGCGCCGTTGCTCACCGGTCGAGGTAGCGACCACCGGTGCCATCGCGATCGCCATCGGCGCGAGATCGAAGTTCAACGTGGTCGTTTGACCTGCGGTCACGGTCACCGGCTTGCTCTGCTCGGAATAGCCGATCGACAGTACCCGAACCGTCGCGGCTCCCGGTGCGACACCGCGAATGATGTAGTTGCCGGCCACGTTGGTCTGCGCACCCAGGTTGGAGCCCACTATGCTCACCTGTGCACCCACCACGGCCTGGCCCGTGCTGGCATCGTTGACTCGACCGCTGACCGCCGCTTGCTGCGCTGTCGCGCCGGTCAGCGCAACCAGCGAGGCAACCGCACCCGGCCCAAACAGCCGCATGAATCTGATTCGTCTCATCATCTACATACCTCTTTGGAAGATTGAGCGGAACAGGTACGCGAGCCCATAACCGCACGCATGCCCGTGCCGCATGGAAGGCTCATACGAGCGAGTTCACCGACGATTTTGGAGTCGCCTGCGCCAGGCGAGGATTTGTATTTGTCGAGAGAGAATAGGCGCATTTCGTAAGGCTTTGCAAGCCGAGTGGGGCGGAATCCGAAGTGGCGTGACGAGTTGCCACGGCTGTTCTGTTCGGAGTTCGATCCACATGCGTTGAGCGGGGGATGCCCCCTTTTCCGCGCGCGTTTTTGCAGGCTGCTTTGACTGGGTTTACCGGCTTGTTCTTTGGACGCCCGCACATGCATCAAATTCAATTTCGAATTCAAGGAATTCGAAATTGAATTTGAATTTTTTCCCCCAAACAAGAAAGACCGCCGAGGTTCTCGCACGACGCGCGCCTCCAATGGATTACCAGGACCTCCCATCAGCGAAGCAGCGGTGCGCGCGTTTTATTCGGTAAGGAAAAGAAAAAATTCGAGCCCCGTCCGACCTGAGAACGCAGGCCGATCTCACCGTTGTGCGCTATTACAGCCAGCTTGCAGAACGTCAGACCCAGGCCGCTGCCACGGACCTGATCGAACTGCTGGTCGGAAAGGCCACGCCAGAACTTGTCGAAGATGCGATCCTGAACTTCCTGAGCGATGCCATCGCCTTCATCCTGCACGCTGACCAGACAGTACGAAGCGGAGTTGATGACCTCCACCGAAACCGCGCTACCCTGCGGGCTGGCCTTGACTGCATTCGAGACCAGATTCGTAATGACCCGCCGAATCACTGAGCGGTCACACGGAATGCTGAGCTCACCGGCCGTCTTCAGGCTGACCCAGACGCTCTCCCTCGGCGGCACATGGGCAACCGCTTCGCGCGCGATTTCACCCAGGTCATTTTCCTCGATATCCAACGGCATGATGCCACCCTCGAAGCGGCTCACATCCAGCACGTCGCCCACCATCTCCGAAAGCTCCGCGGTCTTTCGGGTCGCATCCTTGAGCGTGGCCACCACGTCGGCGGGATCCGCTTCCATCGCGTCTTCACTCGCAATCGCCAGCAGAAAATGAAGCGAGGTCAGAGGAGAACGGAGATCGTGCACCAGCATGTGCACCAGCGCGTCACGCCTGGTTTCCAGCGCCTGAAGCTGCCGGTAAGCTTCAGTCAGCCTGGCATCCTGCTCGACCAGCGCTCGATAACGCTCTTCGCTGTTCCGAAGTGGTGCTTCCGCCGTCTTCTGCGCTGTGATGTCACGCACGATTACCGTTGCTGCGATCGCATTGCCACACTCGCGAACCAGACCGGTGTGCGTGGCAAACCAGCGCACGCTGCCATCCGGCAGCTCGCTCGGGATCTCGCGCACATGGGAGGCTTCTCCTCCGAAGATTGCGTCCAGCGATTCGCGCAGCTCCGGCCGCAAGTCACGCGGCGCGTAATCAAACACGTTGCGGCCGATCGCTTCTTCCAGCGCAAAGCCGAACGGCGCGCGGTTCGCGCTCAAAATGCGGCCGTCCCTCTCCAGTAACAGCAACACGTCCGAGTCCTTTATGTGGATACAGCCTGGGCCCGGTTGACGCGTTCCGCGCCCGCAGCTAGACTGGGTTAGTAGAACGACATTCTATGTATACAGAATAGCATTCTATTTTCGGGTACCGTCAAGCGGGGGTTGAAAGGGTGACCCAGGCCAAGGGGAAGCGGGAGCTCCGTCGAAAGGTGAGTACCGCCAGGATTCTTGAGGCGGCAGAACGTCTTTTTTCAGAGCGTGGGTTTGCTCAAACGACCATGCAGGACATCGTTGCCGACGCGGGCACCTCGATTGGCAATCTCTATTTCTACTTCGAGAACAAGGACCAGCTGCTGCAGGCGCTGGTCGAGAACGCGCTGGCGGAGGCGCATCGACGGGGTGACGAGCTCGCCGCCCGCGTGGCGCCCGGGCCCGCTCGAATGGCGGTGGTCATGTTTTCGAATGCGTCTGTCCTGCTGGCGCCCGGGTCACGCCTGCTGGCGATTCTCAAACAAACCTCGGGCAACGTGCTAGCCGATCACGTTGCCACGCGCAACTCAGACCGGATTCGGCGATACATGGCTGACAACCTTCCACAGCTCGATCCAGCGTTGCTGGACTACGCGAGCCGGGTCTGGACTGGCGCGGGCCGGGGTGCGATCGAAGCCCATACGCGCCAGTCGGAGCTCGATCTCTGGGATACCGCAGAGTTTGCCGTGCGCTGGAATCTGCGTGGTGTGGGTGTACCCGAAAATCAGATCGACGAGGCGGTTGCTGTGGCGAGGCGGATACATAACGCCACCTAGTCGCTTCAAAATTCAGCCCAGCAAAAAAGACCGCCGAGGTTTCACAACCCCGGCGGTCCTCCAACAAAACTGCCAGACCGCGTTACCGGATCGCGGCGATATCCCGCTCGATCGCAGCGAGATCTGCCTTCGCCTGCGCGAGAGCGGCACGCATCTGTCCGGTGGGCGGCTGCAGCGATCCCGTTCGTGCGCCCGAGCCGGTGAATGAGCCGGCCAATCCGGTCAGGCGCTGACGCAGCGGCTGCGCGCCGCCACCACCCCCGCGTCCGCCGCCGCCTGCACCGCGGCCGCCACCACCGCCGCCACCGACGAGACGCGTCTCCAGTGCCTGAAGGCGAGTAACTGCATCACCGCTGGCCGCAGCGCGCCGCTTCTGCAGATCGGCAGCAAGCGTCTCGACTTTCGCGGCCAGATCCATTGCCTCCATCACGAAAGCCTCACGCGCCTTGTGTTGCGCGAGTGTGATTGCGGATGCGGGATCGTTGCGCACCTCGAAGTTGCGCGATTCTATCACAGTGCCATCCACTTCGAGCGCGACCTTGAACGTGCCGGGCGCGACGTGTGGCCCGCGCGGCCCGATGTCGTGCGCCGGGATCGGCAGCTGCACGACGTTCTGCCGAGTGGTAGTGGCCATGCCGGCACCTTCCTCGCCGCCGCCGCCACCACCACGGCCACCGGCGCCGCTCGGCACCGGGAATCGCAAGTCCCAATTCACTCGGTGCATCACGTTTGCGGTGTTGGGACCGGTGAGCTCACGCACTGTTCGGCCGGCTGCATTGGTGACAAGGAAGCGCACGCGCTGCGCGGGTTGAGCGAAGTGGTAGGTGAAGGTCGCGCCTTCGGCGGGATTCTCCGCGGTATAGAAGTAGTGCGACATGTTGGAGACATCCTGCCAGTACAGCATCAGCGTGGCGCGCGGGACCGCGAACAAATGCGCGCGTTTGGAAGCGATCGCAGGCGTCCATTCGGCGATGGGTGACGCATCGTCGAGCACCCAAATGGCGCGGCCGTGTGTGCCCAGCACCAGGTCTTTCGTGCGCGGATGCACGATGATGTCATCGTATCGTGTGGTTGGCAGGTTGGCCTTGAGCCGGGTCCAGTTCTCGCCGCCATCGATGGTGACGAACATCGCGCGCTCGGTACCGGCGAAAAGCACGTTCGGCCTGGCCGGGTACTCGGCCAGGCCGCGGATCGATGCATCATCGTTCGGCAGGCCTTTGGTCACGGCTTTCCAGGTCTTGCCGAAGTCGGTGGTCTTGAAGAGGTAGGGTGCGAAGTCGCCATCGCGATGCGCATCGAGGGAGACGTAAGCAGCGCCGCGCGCCGCGGATGATGCGACGATATCGCCGACGAACGTGCCATCCTTGACACCCGTGATGTTCTTGCTCACCTCGGTCCAGGTGGCTCCGCCGTCGGTTGTGACCTGGACGTTGCCGTCGTCGGTACCGACCCAGAGGATTCTGGGATCGAGTGGCGATTCGGCGAAGTTCGAGATCTCGCTGATGTTATCGCCGTCATTGCGCGAGATGCGGATGTCGCGGTTCAGCACGCCCATCATCATGATCGTGTCGCGATTGATCTGGCGCGTCAGGTCCGCACTGCGGTTCCAGGTCGAGCCATAATCCTTCGACGTGAAGAGCCGGTTGCCGCCCAGGTAGACGGTGCCGGCCGTATGCTTCGAGGCCATGATCGGTGCATCCCAATCGAAGCGGTAACCCGGCTCGCCCGTGGGCGGCCGCGGTGTGATCGGCAGGATGTCACCGGTCATCGGATCGACCAGTGACAGATTCCCGTTGCTCGACGATGAGTAGACCTTGCGCCAGTCATCCTTGTCGACGGCTTTGCCCGTGCCATCGCTGAAGCCGATCTCGACCCAGTCCTGGTTCAGGATGCCCATCCAGTGCCGGGTCGCGCTCGGGCCGCCGAACGAGTGGTTGTCCTGCAACCCGAGGTAGATCCAGTAGGGATCGCGGTTGTCGACTGCGATGCGATAGATCTGGGCGACCGGGATGTTGTTCACGCGCACGTAGGTCTTGCCCATGTCGAAGCTCTCGTGCAGCCCACCATCACCCGCGACGTAGATGTGACTGGAGTTGGCCGGATCCACGCGCAGCACATGGTGGTCGGTCTTGAGTCCGACATCGTAGGTCGGCGAGGTCGGCTCTTCGATGAACGACACACCGCCATCTTCGCTCTTCACGATCGAGACGCCGGGCAGCCAGATGCGCTTGTCGTTGTTGGGGTCGATGGTCGGCTTGCTGTAGTACATCGGCCGCGGGTTGGTTGGGCTCATGCGCCGCCAGGTCGCACCGGCATCTTCGGTGCGATAAGTGCCGCCCATGCCGGGATGCTCGATGGTCGCGATCAGGATGTTGGGATTGGTGCGCGCAATGTCGAGGCCGATGCGGCCCTTGTCACCCGGCGGGATGCCGTTCTCGAGCTTGCGCCAGTTGGCACCGCCATCGGTCGTCTTGTAGAGCGCACTGCCGGGACCGCCGCCATTGAAGCCGAACGCCTTGCGCAGCCGCTGGTAGGTCGCGGCATACAGCACGTTCGGATCACGCGGATCCATCACGACATCGGTTGCACCGGTCAGTGTGTCGACGTACAGAACCTTGTTCCAGGTGCGTCCCGCGTCCGTGGTCTTGAACAGGCCGCGCTCGGGATTGGGCTTCCACAGATTCCCGACCGCAGCGACGTAGGCGATGTTCGGATCGGTCGGATGCAGCACGACCCGCCCGATCGAGCGCGTTTCCTTGAGGCCAAGGTGGGTCCAGTTCTCACCACCATCGGTAGAGCGATAGACACCACCACCCCACGATGAGCTTTGCCGGTTGTTCTGCTCGCCGGTGCCGGCCCAGACGATGCGCGGATCCGCCTGAAAAATTGCGAGCGCCCCCATTGCCGCATCCGGCTGATCGCCGAAGACATCCTTCCAGGTGACACCCTTGTTGGTCGACTTCCAGATGCCACCCGACGCCGCAGCCACGTACAGCACCGCCGGGTCTTTGGGATCCATCACGACGTCGTGCAGCCGACCGCTCATCACTGCCGGCCCGATCTCCCGGAAGCGGAGCCCATCGAACGGTGACCCGGATTGGGCGAGGATGAGCGAAGGCGCGAGGGTGGATACGGCCGTCAAGGCGAGGGTGTAAGCGGCGATGCTGCGCACGAATGCCTCCGGGTGATTTTAGACCTGTATAAGACGAGCACGACCATGAGTACGACTGACGATTACGGGCCCCAACAATCCGAGCGAAAATCACAATCGGGCGATTCTGGAAGCCCATCATCGTAAAGGTACTTCTGGTCGTGCTCGTGCTCCGTCAATTCGTTCAATCCGCGATCGCAACAGGCGAAGCGATGTAACCACCATCATGCGCCCCGGCCCGAGGCGTCCGCAAGTCGGCGCAGCCGCGCCGCCGCAGCCTCGAGTCCGCGTTGCGCGGCATAGTCGGCCGCGGTCTTTCCCTTCTTGCTGATCACGCTGGGATCCGCGCCATGCGCGGCATACAACTCGACGATCGCCAGCGCAAGCGACTCATCGTCGGGCAGCCACATGAGCGGTGTGGAGCCGGTCCCGACCGTGCGTGCCAGCTCAGGCTTTTCACCGAACAGCTCACGCAATCGGTTCACCTGGCCGATGAATGTGAGGTTCCAGATCTGGCTACTGTACCGCCCGAGCAACTCGATCATGCCAGCCTGCTCCGAGTAAATCGCGGCGTCGAGCGGCGTGTTGTTCCAGTTCGTTTCGATCGGGTCGATTTCGGCGCCCCGCTCGATGAGCAGCTTAGCCACGCGAACCGCGCCGCAATAGCCGGCCGTATGCAGTGGGCGCTGATTGCCTTCCTTCGGGTCTTCGATCTCAGGAGAGACGCCCAGCTCGAGCAGCATCTCGACGATATCCACTCGATCGGCTGCGGTGGCGGCATGGATCGGCCCGGGTGCATACAGATACTCGGGATGCACAGCCAGCATTCGCTGCAGCTCCGCACGATCCAGCCGAAAACACGAGGCCGTAAACGCGCTGAGTCCATCGGGCGGAATCGGTGCGCTCGGCCGGGCGCCGGAGCGTACCAACAGGTCGGCAATCGCAATGCGCCCTCGTGCGAGTGCTTCTTCGTGTAACGATCGCTGCGATACTCTCGGGTGGGGAACCGGTCGTGCATTGGGGTCGGCACCATGGCCCAGCAGCCATTCAGCCAGCGCGACATTGTTGGCGTTAATCGCAACCGTGAGCAGATAGCGCGCGCCCTTACCATAGTTGCCGAGGTTGATCATGGGCCAGGCGGGATCGTCCCAATCCGCGCGGCGACCTGCCTTCAGCGAGTAGTCATACACCAGTTCCAACAGCCAGAGGATATCACCCCGAAAATGCGTGTTGTAGAAGAGCTGAACATCGTAGGGCTCGGCGCCATACTCGAGCAGCAGCTCGACCAGAGCGCGGGCCTCGGGGTGACGCGGTGTAGCCTCTTCACCTTCACCGACCACCCCGCAGAGCGCAGTATACCGGTGCGGCGGCGAGCCAGTGTAGTGATGCGCGTTTGGATCCGCGCCGTGCTCAAGCAGCAGTCGTGCAATCGGCACCGCGTTGTCGCTGGCTTCCAAGGCAGGCAATCGCGCGTAGCAAAGAAACATCAGTGGCTCCCACTCCTTTGCACCGAACTCTGCCTGATCCGATACCACCGCGAGTGTCTTCTCGCGTGCCGCGGCTGGCCGCTCGGCCAGAATGTTCTGAACCTCCGCCAAGTCGCCGGCCACGACCGCAGTGTAGATGCTGTCGTGCGCAATTTCGGGGTGATACTTGAGCAGTCGGGCGGCTGCGTTCATCCGCCGCGTGCGTGCGGCCGGACCATTGACCAGCACGGCGCAGGCCTGCTCGAGGAACCAGGCAACGCGTTGCGCGTGGTCAGGCGCAGGCGATGATTTGGACGCGCCTGACCCTTCGGCCAGCGCGGTCTTGAGCGCGGCCCAGCTGGCCAGCCCGTACTCGTGCGCCAGTGCATGCTGGACATCGCGCAGGCCCGGTTCGGCCGGCGCTGCGGCATAGGCGCGAAGCAAACGCACACGGGCGTCGACGTCGCCCGAGCGCAGTGCTTTGAGCCAGCGCTTGGCTTCCTTCTTCAGGTTATCGAGTGTGGTCCTGGACGTGAGCGATTTGCTCATGGAAACCTTCCTCCCGTGCGCCTGACGTCCGCTTCTTTCAGGCTGGAGAAAGGTTGGCGATCTAATGACCAACTCAGCTGGGTGGGAGAAGTCTCCCTGGCCGCGGACAGGAGGCGCCCCGATGCGCACTGTCCTTACGCTATTGCGTCCTGTCTCTCACCGCAATCGCTGGATAGCAGCCTGCATCCGTTCAATCCGTTGCTCAATTTCCAGGGTTATACTGCCGCTCCGTGTGCCCCACCAGCTGGTTCCGGTAGAAATAGACCGGCCGCAGATTGCCGGTGGCGTACCGCTGTGCCTGATCGTTGAAGTGCTTCGATGCCGGATTCCCGCTCTGGCCGCCCGCTGTGATTGCGATCGCTCGAACACTGTCGGCGCCAAATTCGACGACTGCAACAAAGCTGTTGCCACTGGTGCCGTAGATCTTCTTGCTGCCGCGGTAAGTGCGCGCGCCGAAGGAAGCGAGCGAGCCCCAGCGTGCCGACGTGAACGCGACCGGAATGCTGGGACCGTCATCCGTGAACGGCTGCACGATGTCGCCAGTCAGCCGCTGGAAACGGTTGATGTCGCCCCACGGCGTTTTCCAGGAACCAAAATCCGCGGTGAGTTTGTACGTGGCCGCGGCCAGCGCTACCAACTTCAAATTCCCGGACGTGCGCTGTGCGATGTACTGGTCGGTAGTCAGGCCAGCGGCGCGGGCATCGGAGGCATTCACCCGGCGCCCCATCTCATCGCCCCACGCAATCGCGAGTGCGGTCGGGATCGAAGTTGCCGACCAGCGCAGGTCCCAACCGCGCAGCAGCTCGATCTGCTCGGTCAGCTCCGGCTTCAGCCTGCTGCTGTCGGGCATCTGATCGTACGCGCGGATCAGCGCGGGGATCATGTTGGTAAACGCGGTGAGGTAGCTGTCGTAGGCAGCAACGCGCAGTCCCTCGATCGTGAAGTCCTTGCGATTCTCTAGCACTCGGATCGCATGGATGCCTCGCGCATTCTCGG
>JBBDWZ010000197.1:0-20647 GCA_040902615.1 Gemmatimonadota bacterium
GTATTCTTGCTCGGGATCGCCGCTCAGATTTTGGAATGGCAGGACGGCAATCGATTCGACCGGCGCATCCGCCCGCTTGGCTATGCCGCCGTACCGGCCGAATGCGGCAAAGCCGACCAGTGCGACCAGGATGCCGACACCGACAAAGCCCATCGCGCGCGCCGCAAAGCGGCGTTGCTGCGCTTCGAGTTGGAGCTGTACCTGGGAAAGTGTGTCGTGGGCCGTGCCGCCGGCCGCATCGATGTCACTCGTCCGCTGAATACCCTGGGGCGTAATGTCGAACACCCAGGCCAGCAACCCGACGACCGGCAGGCCCAGACCAGCCATGATGACAACAGCCGTGACGGCCGCCTCCGGCCAGCCGAAAAGCGGGAAAACCGTCGCCGTCACCTGGATTACAACCCAGGCACCGACGAGGTAAAGCCCCACCACGCGCATGACGTGACGGCGCTTCAGCTCTCCAAAGAGGTGTTTCAGGCTCACGGCTTATTCATTTCCAGCGGATTGCGGCGGGTCGACTCAAGTGTCGATGCCGCAATAATCTATACGGGTTCAAGGGGTCTGTCACCGGCGGTTCGCCCCTGGTATCACACGGTTCGACACCCCTGGGTGCTGTAAGGTTGTCGTTTGCCCGGCCTCCCCAGTGCCTGACCTAGTCCTAGTCCTTAGTCCTAGTCCTTAGTCCTAGTTCTAGTTCTCAGGACTAGGACTAGGTCAGGGATTGGGGAGGTTGGGATAGAACAATCGAGAGCTCGCGCATCCGTTGCATGTGATGATCATCGTGCTCGCACATGAAGAACACCCATTCAGGGACGTTCATGGGGCGTTTCAGGCGCGGATGCTGGGCGGTGTGGGCGATGACCTCGGGCGGGAGTGATTCGAGCTTCCGACACAGCGTTTCCCGAGCGATTCGGAAGCGTTCGGCCAGTTCCCACCATTCAGCCGAGTTGTGGTCCCCACGATCGGTTTTTTGGTTCGTCATGTCCGCCGCGCTGAGCGCTGGGGCTCGCGCGATGTAGTCCTGCAGGCGCTGCTCGCCGAGTTCCTCCAGATCGATCAAATGGCCCAGGTGCTCCTGGATTGACCATTTGCCGTCGGGTTTTGCCGTGCGGACGGTACGTAATTGCGCACCGGCTTCGCTGACGCGGGCGCTCGCGCCGCGGAAACGTTCGAGCACGGCAGGGAATTGATTGAGTGTCAGCTTGTGCTCGAAGGTGCGGCTGGTCCATGCGACCTGCGCGACGGTCGGAAGTTTCGCGCGTTCAAATTCTGGCGTTTCGGCAACGGAAACGGAGTACAGCATGTGGGAGAAAAACGGTGCGTCAGTCTGAAGCTTCCAGCCGGCCGGAGTGCGCGTCAGCGGAGCTACTTTGATTTCGCCGCCTGAGCGGTCCTGAGAATAGTGTTCTCGAAACACTGTGTAAGCGGTGTTTTTGTCGACGACCTCGCCGATGACTACGCGACGTAGAGCATGTTCAGAAAAATCCTCTTCGGCCAATTGCGGGTGGCTTTGGAGAATCTCCGTTTTCATTTGGTATCGATGATCGTTGGCTTGGAACCTTCGGGCCAACAACTCTGCCGGTGTAAGCCGCTCCAATTCAGCCGCGCTGGTGACGCCCGCGACATCACCGAACCGCGGCTCACCAGCTTGCGCATTCATCCGATCGACATTCCACTGAGCAACTTCGAGCGGCATTTCCGGCGAATGGCTGGTGAGGTGCTCGACCGTGATTGCCACTCGTTCGGCTGAGGGCCTCATTTCCTCGATCCGCTCCTCCCACGCCTGCTGCAGCCAGCCCGGTTCGAATGCGGCAGGAATCTCGGACCAACGCTCCTCCTCCATGAGCGCGAACAGGTCGCGCACGACATCGCTGGGACTCTTTTCGTTCATTCCGTCTTGAGTGCCTGAATCGGTTGAATGCTTGCGGCGCGCCGGGCGGGCGCCCAGCACGCCAGGCCGATCGCCATCAGCAGCGTCAGCGGTACCAATGTAAAGGTGAGCGGATCCGCGGGCGCAACCCCTAGAATGAAGCTGCGCGCGACGCGTCCAATCGCAAGCGCGGCAATCATGCCGACGATCAGACCGGGGGCTGCCAACCGCACACCATCCCGCACGATCAGTTTCAGCACATGCGCGCGCTCAGCGCCCAGCGCCATGCGAGTGCCGATCTCACGCGTGCGACGCGTGACCATGAAGGCAATGACACCATACACGCCCATCGCCGACAGCAGCAGGGCCAGCAAACCGAGTACGGTGGTGAGCCACGCGGCAATGCGCTGCGGCATGGTGCCAATACCCGTGTACTCGGCCAGTGACTGGATCAGACTAAAAGACAGCTTGGGGTCGAATTCGAGTATCGCCGCGCGCAGGTTTGCCGGAGAAACGGCAGTGCCCTGAACCAGTAGTGTTACGTCGGATGTGTAGTCCTGCGTGAGCGGCGTATAAATCGTCGACTGTGCCTCATCCATCACCGACTTATGCTTCACGTCGGCCACGACGCCGATCACGGTCATCCATTCGACAGCATCGCCATCTACCTGACGAACGCGTTTACCGATCGGATTTTCACCCGGCCATGCCTCTTCAGCGAACGCTTTGCTGATGACAGCAACCGGTCGTGAATCCCCGGTATCTTCGGGACCGAACACCCGGCCCTGCAGAACGGGAATACGAAGAGTCGTGAAGTAACCTCCGCCCACGCGGCTGAACGCGCTCCCGATGCCCCGGTCCGCCGGGTCGTTCCGGCCTTCAGGCAGCATGGGCTGTTCGCTGATACCGAGATCGAGCGGCAGGTCCGTTCCGATTCCGACCGCGGTAACACTCGGCAGTGCGCCGACTCTCTGAAGGAGCGTCTGTTGAAAGGCCTGGCCGCGGGTTTCATCGTAGCCATCCATCACCAGGTCGAACGTGACCATCTGCACGCCGGTCGGATCGAAACCAACCTCGACTTGCGTCGCCCGCTGCAAAGACCGAAGGAACAATCCCGCACTTGCGAGGAGGATCAGCGAGAGCGCGATCTGCCCGGTCACGAATGCACGGCGCATGCGGCCGCCGCGACTGCCTTTGCGCGCGCTCTCTGCTTTCAGCACGGTGATCACATCGGCTTTGCTGGCCTGCAGCGCGGGCGCGAGTCCAAACACGATTCCGGTTACCATTGCGAGCGCGAGACCGGCCAGCAGCACGCGCAGGTCGGGACGGAAATCCAGTTCAATCGGAATCGGTACCGGCAGATGTATCGACGAGAGTGCGTCCGCTCCCCAGAACGCGAGCGCCAATCCACCCAGCCCGCCAATTCCGAACAACAGCAACGATTCAATGACGAGCTGCCGCACGATGGCAACGCGGCTCGAGCCGATCGCCAGGCGGATGGCAATTTCGCGTTCACGCGCCATCGCGCGGGCGATCATCATGCCGGCCACGTTTGCACAGGTGATGAGCAGGACCACACCAACCAGGCCCGTCAACAACCCAAGAAACGCCGTGATCGGTGTGCGTCCGCCACCCGGCACCGCGCCCAGTGAGACTACGCTTGCACTGCGTTGATTGAACGCGCTGGTATCGCGATCCGGCATGCGGGCAAAGAGGGTCTGCAGCTCCGCGTTGGCCTGCGCCATGGTCGCGCCCGGAGCCAATCGTGCAACTGCAGTGATCCAGCTGGAACGCCGCTGGTTCCACTCGTTCATGCCCGGCCTGGCAATGCTCCACATGGTAAGCGGGAAATAGACTGCCGGCTCGACCGCGGTGACGTGACCACGAAACGCCTCCGCTGCAACACCAACCACCGTGAACCGCCGACGATTGATCTCGATCGTGCTGCCTACTGCCTTGGCATCGGCGCCCAGCCGATCGCGCCAGAAGCGATAACTCAGGACGGCCACGGGATTGGCGCCCGGCACGCGATCCTCGTCCAGGGTATAGAAACGGCCCAGTGCAGGCGTGAGTCCGAGTGCGGCGAAATATTCGGCGGATGCGGCGAGACCCATGATGCGCTCGCTCTCGCGCCCGGTACTGAAACTGAGTGGTGTGAATCGCCACGCGGCCACGTGATCCAGGGTCTGCGATTGCGCCCGCACATCCATGATCTCGGGATACGAGAACGAGTCGAACCCGCGGCCACCGGTACTCCGTCCCATGTCGACGACGCGATCGGACGCGGAAATTCCCGGCGGCGGTTGCAGCAGCAGCTTGTCGATGACGCTGGCGATGACCGTGGTGGCGCCAATCCCGATGGCCACGGAGGCCGCGGCGATCAGGGCAAAGACCGGACGCTGGCGCAGCAGTCGAAGAGCGTAGACCAGATCGCGCGAAAAGGATTCCATGGCTGGCTCCGTTAGCGGGTTCCAGCCGTACGGCTTGCCACCGGAGATGGTTTCGGTACTGGCGGCTACCGGCCCAGATCGATCTGGCGAGTGAACTTGATGACCAGTGTGCGATCGATCGGACCATCGCGCAGCGGGCTATCCTCGGCCGCGTTGTGCTCGATGTCATTGTAGACCACAAACAGGCCGGTCCCGGCCGTGTGCAGCCAGCCGAGCCGCACGTTGCCGGAGAAATTGCGCGTTTGATTGTTGTACTGCAGGAGCGACTGCAGGTAAAGCCGGGGACTGAACGAATAGGCCGCCCGCAGACCGATCAGCGCGGTCTCGAAGCTGTCGTCCTTCAGATCGACATCGTAGTAACTCACCCGCAAGCCTGCGCTGAAGGTCTCGCCCATTCTCACGTTCAAGGTCGAGTTCGTGCCCTTGCGATGCCCGGTATAGAAACCGCCGACATCGATCCGGCCTGCGATCGAGACCGCTGCACTCAGGTCGGTGTTGTACTGGAAACCCCACTCGACGCGATCATACGTACCAGCAGGCACGATTACACCTTCGGAAATCTCGAACGGCTCCTTCAAGCCCTCGCGCGTGAAATTGAGCGCAGGCAATTGAAAGAATGCGCCGTTGGCAAACTCGAAGTGGCTGTCGAAATGAAGCAGACGCGTGGCGCTGAAGCCATCGAGATCGAAAAACTCGCGGTACGTGATGTGAGGCCGCAGCTCGCGGAACCACGGCAGATTTGCGAAGCGCAGCTTCCGAACCAGGCGGCCGCTGGTGAATCGATGCGCCGACCGGCTCAGAAAACCGACTTCCGGATTGAAGCCTTCGGTTACCTCGCGGAAACCCGCGCCCACCGTCCAGTTCTGATCGTTGTAGGTGCCGCTGAAGCTGTAGGCGTGCGCCTGAGCCACGATTTCGGGGGTCTTGGTCAATGCGCCAAAGCCATCGATCGTGAGGGAACTGCCAATGCCGAAACGTCCGTCCACTGCGTAGGTCTGGTTGTTGTCGCCCAGATCATCCGTGTTCAAACGATTCACGAACAGCGCGCCCACGCGTGAGCGATTGGGCAGCTCGCGAATCGCGCGAAAAGTCGAGTAGTTGTTCGGAGGCGCGATGCTGGTGCTTCCGACATCCAGGCTTTGGGTTTGTATGTCGAGCAAACCGAGTGTGAGTCCCGCGACTTTGCCGGTCAACCTGCCACCCGCGAGGATGGGTACCTCATAGCCGGATTCAATGCCGATGCGCCGGCTGAAGAACAACTCGACTTCCTGCGGCGTCCCGGCCGAGAAGGTGCCGGCATTCTCGAGAAAGAACGGCCGCTTCTCCGGAAAGAACAATGCGAAGCGCGTGAGGTTGACCTGCTGCTCGTCGACTTCGACCTGCGCGAAGTCGGTGTTGACCGTGAGGTCGAGCGTCAGCGACGGTGAAACGCCGATCTTGGCATCGCCGCCAGCGTCACCATCGAATCGCGTGGATGTCCCTGCAGCGTAATCCTTGCGACCGTAGGCGAGCAGATACGGTGTCAGCGTGATCGGGTGCGAAAGCGGCGCTTCGAGATCGATGGTGCCGGCTTGTGATACGCGGTACAAATCGAACTGGCGGCGGATCGGCGCCCACAACGATTCTTCATTCCGCCGGCGAATGCGTCGCGAAATGTTCAGGCCCCATTGCTGCGGACCCGTGCGTGCATAACGCAGCGTGGTGAACGGAATGCGGAACTCCGCGTACCAGCCGTTTTGATCGCGGGTGGTAGCAACTTCCCACGAGCCATCCCAGTTCTTGTTGACGCCACCACCCGAGCCCGACTGTTGTCGCTGGTTCAAGCCGGGTGTGCCGACACCCGCCGCGGCCTGGCCTTCCCGGGTGACCTGGCCATCGTATTCGATGCCGGCGGGTGTGGTCCCAAACACGAAACCATTCTGTCGATCGAGGTAGGTATCGAGGATGAGCAAAAGCGCGTCGGAGTCGTTCAGCTCGGCATCGCGGCGAGTCTCGCCGAATACAATGCCGTCCGGTTCGCGGTCGAAGAGCCAGGCACCGATGTAGAGGGCGTGTCGATCGTACAGGATCCGCAGCTCGGTGCGCTCACTGGCCGGCTCGCCTTCCATGGGCTCGCGCTGAACAAATCCATTCAGCAGTGGCGCGCGTTGCCACGCCTCTTCATCCAGCTTGCCATCGATGCGAGGCGCAGCCTCGACCAGTTGTGCGCTGGCCGTGGGCGGGCCGCGACGTCCGGTAATCGGAGCCGGTCCACTCTGCGCCCCGAGCAGAGACGGACCCAGCAGGATGGCAAGGGCGAGCCAGCCGCGCATGTCGATTCAATTGTAAAGGTGGGCCTGCGATATGTGGGTCGAAGTTACTCAGCTGCGGACAGGCGCGACAGGTTCTCGACCGTTTGCACATTGAGCAAGCCTGGTCTCGAGAAAACGACGCTCGGCGGCGTTGCAGGGCAGCTCGAGCGCCCGAGCATACCAGCTCATTGCCTCATCGGGCCGGCCCGCCTCGTACCAGAGCCCACCCAGCACTGCAGGCAGCAGGTAATAGCGGCGCAGCGCGGGGTCACTGCGCAGCCGCTCGAGCTCCCGAATGCCGGCTTCGGGCCCATGCACTCGCGCAACCGCAACCGCGCGATTCAACGCGATCACGGATGTGGGTGTCAACTCGATGAGCTGATCATACAATGACAGGATATGTTCCCAGTCGGTATCGTCGTCACTCGACGCATTGGCGTGACAGGCCGCGATCGCCGCCTGCACGTGATAGCTGGTGATCGAATCGCCTGCGGACGCGCGCTCCAGCGCCCGCATCCCTGCATTGATCATGGAACGGTTCCAGAGCGCGCGGTTCTGCTCCGGCAACAGCAAGAGACTGCCGCCTTCATCCCGGCGAGCGGACAGCCGGCTTGCCTGCAGCAGCATCAACGCGAGTAATGCATGCACAGCGGGTGTGGCCGTTTCCGGATGGTGCGCCAGCAACCGCCCCATGCGGATCGCTTCGTTGCAAAGCTCCTCGCGCACCAGCCCCTCGCCTTCGTGCGCGTTGTAGCCTTCACTGAATAGCAAGTATAGCACCTCCAGCACGGGCTCGAGCCGATCCCGCAGGGCCGATTGATGCGGCAGTTCCAAGGGAATGCCGCGATCCACGATCGTGCGCTTGGCCCGCACGATTCGTTGCGCGATGGTGGGCGGTTCGGCCAGAAATGCAGCAGCAATCTCGTTCACGCTGAAGGCGCACACCGTCTTGAGCGTGAGAGCGATCTGCGCTTCACGCGGCAACGCCGGATGGCAGCACATGAACACCATCGCCAGCTCATCATCGGCAAAGGGGTCGCCCCCAGCCATGCTGTGCTGGTCGATCTCCGCCACCGGGAGCGCGGCCAACTTCTCCCCCAGGCTGGACTCACGACGTAACAGATCGAGCGCGCGGTTACGCGCAACCTGGAACAGCCAGCCGCGCGGATTCTGCGGCACACCGCGATAGGGCCAGGTCTCGAGCGCGCGCACGAGCGCGTCCTGTACCACCTCTTCCACCAGGTCGAGGCGGTCAGGGCCCAACGCGCGGGTCAATGCCGCGACCATCTGCGCCGCACTCTGGCGGAACAGATGGTCGACCAGATTCTGGACCGTCACTCGTGTGGCATCTCCTCGATCTCGCGCAGCTCCAGCGATCCATGCTCCAGCTGCGGATTGTCCGCCGCCAGCTTGAGCGCCTCATCATAACTCGCCGCTTCCAGGATCCAGAACCCGCCAATCACTTCCTTGCTCTCACTGTGCGGTCCATCCGTCACTTTCATCGCCTTGCCAGCGCCCTTCAATACGCGGCCCTCGCCATCGCGCAACTTTTCACCGCTCAACAGCTTCCCCTGCGACGCTACCTTCTCCGCCCACGCGCGATACTTGTTGATGATCGCTTCGATGTCCGCCGGGCTCAGGTCCAGGTCCATCCAGTTGCCTTCGTCGCGCGCCAGAACCAGGTATTTTGGCATCGTTCCTCCAAATGGTGAGTTGTATTCCAAGACGGACGGGAGCCCGCGTCATCGACAGCTGGGGGGCTCGCGGGCGTGTTTTTCATTAGTGGGTTCGCTGTGGGGGCCGGCACGCTGGGTCGGATGGGGGGACCTTCAATCATCGACAGCTTGGGGGATGGCGGGACTGATTGTCATTACTGGCTTCGCGGTTGGGGCTGGCGAGCATTTTTGTTCTCGCCTCCGCCACCGCTATCCGCCAACGAATCCCGCCAACGCACGCCAGCCGCAGACAACAACTTCCCCTGCCGCAGTGCCCGCCAGCCCCCAACAGGCCCCTTTCCGAGCCGGTAAATCCGCCAGCCCCCCAAGCTGATTTTCATAGCAGGACGCCGCTGAGCACCCTCGAGCTTGACCCACCCAAGCTTTCATATCAACCTTCTATGGGTCTCCACTATCTAATGGTGAACGATATGAGAGTCGATCTGTTACAGGGCACACTGGACATGCTGATTCTGAAGGCGCTCAGCTGGAGCAGCATGCACGGGTACGGCATCTCGAGCTGGCTGGAGCAGATGACGAATTCGTCGCTGGTCGTGGAAGAAGGGTCACTGTATCCGGCATTGCATCGCATGGCGAAGCGTGGCTGGGTGAAGGCGGAGTGGGGCGTGTCGGAGAACAATCGAAGAGCCAAGTACTACACGCTGACGGCGCTGGGCCGGAAGCAGTTGCTGGCGGAGGCGGCGGCGTGGGATCGGTTCACGAGTGTGATCGGTCAGGTAATGACGGCGCAACCCGCCGGGTGATCAGCTGAAATGAACTGGAAGCCAGACCGGTACTCGCGTTTGCGCGCGCTGCTGCGAGGCGAGCGAGTGGCTGAAGAGGTGGACGAGGAATTCGAGCATCACCTGCGGCTCCGAACCGAGACGTTGGTAGCGGGCGGCCTGACGGCCGGACAAGCCCGGGCGGAGGCACTGCGCCGGTTCGGTGACGTGAATCGGCTGCGGCACGAAACGGCAGGCATTGATCACTCGATCGTAAGGGAGCAGAGACGTATGGAATTGGTCGATGCGCTGCGGCGCGAGCTGAAGCATGCGATACGCGGGCTCGTGCGCGCACCGGGATTCAGCGCGATCGCGCTGATCACACTGACACTGGGGATGGGCGCCAGCATCGCGGTTTACACCCTGCTCCATGCAGTCGTGCTCAATCCGCTGCCCTATGCGGATGCGGACCGGCTGGTGCGGATCGAGAGCGCGGTTCCGGGCATTGGTCCGGGCACGAGTTGGGGCCTTTCGCCGGCGCAGTATTTCCATTACCGCGAGCGTAGCCGCACGTTGAGCGATCTGGTGGTTTACTCGTCGTGGGGCGCGAGCCTGCAAGCTGATCGCGAGGCGACCATCGGGCGAGTGCTGACCAGTAGCGGGAACCTGTTTGCGGTGCTGGGAGCCAAACCGGTTCTCGGCCGGCTAATCAGTCCCTCGGACGATGTTCCCGGTGCTACCCGGGTCGGCGTACTCGGGCACGAGTATTGGCAGAGCGCGTTTGGCGGCGATGCGAAGGTGATCGGCAAGACGGTGACGATCGATGCGCGGCCCATCGAGATCGTCGGCGTGGTCGAAGCGGGCTTGGCGATCCCGGGTCAGGACATCGATGTGTTCATGGCCCGGCGATTCAATCCGGAGGGCCCGTTCTACAACGAGCACCAGCTGAGTGCAATCGGCCGTTTGCGCGGTGGTGCTACACCCGAGAGCGTGGCCGCGGAGCTATCACGATTGATCACGGAGCTGCCGAGCCGCTATCCAATCGCCTATACCTCACAATTCCTGAACGAGAGCGGATTTTCGCCCGGCGTGCAGATGCTGCAGGCGGCGGTGGTCGGCTCATCCGCGAAGACGCTGTGGATTTTGTTTGGCGCGGTGGCGGTCGTGCTGCTGATCGCGTGCGCCAACGTCGCCAATCTGTTCCTCGTCCGTGCAGAAAGTCGGCGCAACGAGATTGCGATACGCAATGCGCTGGGTGCGGAGCGTGCGCACCTTTTCATTCAATCACTTGCCGAGTCGATGACCATCGCAGTGGCGGCTGGTGTGGCCGGCGTCTGGCTCGCCTATGGCGCGCTCCGAGTTCTGATCTCGGTCGCACCCACTACCCTGCCCCGCCTGGAAGAAGTGCACCTGGATTCCAGCGCATTGTTTTTTGCCGCGGCGATTACAATCGCGGCGGGACTCCTGTTTGCGCTGTTCCCGCAGGTCCGTATGCACTTCGATTACGGACCGCTGCGCGAGGGCGGCCGAGGTCTCACGGCATCACGGGCACAATTGCGCGTGCGATCGGCGCTGGTCGCGCTGCAAGTCGCGCTGGCGATCGTACTGTTGAGTGCGGCCGGTCTGATGCTGCGCAGCTTCAGTCATATGCTGGCGGTCGAGACTGGCATTGATGAGACCAACGTCCTTGCGGTCGACATCGTGCTGCCGTACCAGACCTACAGCACCCACGAAGTCGCGACGCAGTACTGGCAGACGCTCAGCGATCAGCTCGAGGCGCTGCCCGGCGTCGCGCACGTGGGTGCGGGGCTAAGCCTGCCGCTGGACGGCGGGGGCTTCGGCTGCGCGGTGCTCCGGGCGAAGCCAGCACCGGCCAACTACACGGGCTGCATCGCCAACAACATCATCACGCCCGGTTTCTTCGAAGCGCTGGGTGTGCGCGTGCGCGGTCGCGTGCCGACCTGGGCGGATATACAAGCGGGCACGGGCGCGATCGTGATCACGGAGGCCCTGGCCAAATACCTGTGGCCCAACCAGGACCCGATCGGCAAGGGGGTACGCGTGCCGCAGAACGAGCTGGATGTTTACTACCAGGTCGTGGGCGTGGCCGAGGACATCCGATCGGATGGCGTGGACCGCCCCGCACCCGCGATGGTCTTCTATCCGGTGAAACCAATCGAAGGTGCACCGTTGTGGCAGGCCAGGAATGCGATGACCGTGCTGGTGCGCACGTCGATGTCCAATCCCGAGCAGCTCGCGACTGCAGTGCGCAGAACTGCGCAACAACTCGAGCGCGGCGCCGCGATCGGTGATGTGCGGACCATGGAACAGGTAGTCAGGCGATCGATGTCCGGCACATCGTTCAACATGATGCTGCTGGGTGTTGCGGGTGTCATGGCGCTGCTGATCAGCGTGGTTGGGCTGTACGGCGTAATAGCCTACACGGTCAGTCGCCGCCGCTCCGAGCTCGGCATTCGCCTGGCACTGGGCGCAGCGCGCAGTGATGTCGGCGGAATGGTGGTCATGCAATCGGTTCGGCTGGCCGCGATCGGCGTCACCGTCGGGCTGTTTGCTACGCTTTTCACCACGCAGATGCTCGCGTCGATGTTGTTCGGCGTGAAGCCGACCGATCCTTTGACGCTGACCGCGGTGTCGTTTCTGCTTCTGTTCGTAGCCGCACTGGCCGCGTTTGTGCCTGCCTGGCGCGCGTCCAGCGTGAGTCCGGTCGAAGCATTGAAGAGTTAGAACGGATGACGGACGTTTACGTTCACGTTCACGTTCACCTGTACGGCTGAAAATGAACTGGAAGCCGGATCGCTACTCGCGTTTGCGCGCGCTGCTGCGAGGTGAGCGGGTGGCTGAAGACGTCGGTGAGGAGTTCGAGCATCATCTGCGGCTCCGAACCGAAACACTGATTGCCAACGGCATGGCACCGGCGGAAGCACGCGCCGAGGCGCTCAGCCGTTTCGGGGATCTCTCGCGTTTTCAGCGAGAGACGGTGGCCATCGAAAAGAGCGTTCTACGGGAGAGGAAGCGGATGGAAGTCTTCGATTCATTGCGGCGCGAGCTTCAGCAATCCGCGCGCGGGCTGATGCGCTCACCGGGCTTTGCATTGGTCGCGATTCTCACACTGGCGCTGGGCATTGGCGCGACTACGGCGGTGTACACGATGCTCGATGCGGTCGTGCTGAATCCTCTCCCGTATGCGGATGCGGATCGTCTGGTCAAAATAGATCACGCGGTTCCGGGTCAGGGAGCGGATGTGCACTGGGGCGTAGCGACGGCGAGTTATTTCCACTACGCGGAGCGAGCGCGATCGGTCGAGGGTGCTGCAGCCTACTGGGTCAACACGACCAATCTGCGCGGGCGAGGCGCGGCGTTTCGCGGAGAGACTGCTCAGGTAACCGCAAATCTGTTCGATCTGATGGGTGCCCGGCCTGCGGTGGGCCGTTTCTTCCGGGCCGATGAGGATGTACCGGGTGCAACATTGGTGGCAGTGCTGAGCCACGAGTTGTGGCAGCGCGAATACGGAGGAGAACGCTCGGTCGTGGGCCAGACGGTCGAGATCAACGGGGGTCCGATCGAGATCATTGGCGTGAACCAGCCGGGCTTCAAACTGCCCGATCAAACGGTGGATGTCTGGTATCCGCGCCAGATCTCCGCAGGAATGCGGCATGTGAACTGGCACCATTTGACCATGTTGGTGAAGCGCAAGTCAGGGGTCACGGTCGAAGCGGTGCAGCAGGAGTTCCTGGCGCTTTCGCGTGAGCTGCCCGAGCGCTTTCCGAACGTGTATTCGGAAGATTTCATGAGCCGGACGAAATTCCAGCCGCGTGCTCAGGATCTGCGAGCAAGCATTGTCGGCGACATCAGTCGCACGCTCTGGATCATACTCGGCTCCGTGGGCGTCGTCCTGGTGATTGCCTGCGCAAACGTCGCCAATCTGTTCATGGTACGGAACGAGACGCGCAGCAACGAGCTGGCCGTGCGGTCCGCGCTGGGCGCCGAGCGCGCGCATATTGCCGTGCAGTCACTGGCGGAGAGTTTGCTGCTGTCGATCGTGGCCGGGCTGCTGGGTTTGTTCCTGGCGTTCGGCGGCTTGAAGCTGTTGCTGGCGATTGCGCCGGCTGATCTGCCCCGCCTCTCTGACATTCGGCTGAGTACCGAAGCGCTGCTCTTTGCAGTTGGGTTATCGCTGATGGCCGGCCTGGTCTTCGGCCTCTTTCCATTGTTCCGACGGCGCACTGATTTTGCGCCGCTCAGGGAAGCCGGACGTGGCATGACCACGACCCGTGCGCAGTTGCGGGTGAGGTCAGTGCTGGTCACCGCGCAGATCGCGCTGGCACTCGTGCTCATGGCCGCCGCGGGCCTGATGCTGCGCAGCTACGAGCGCCTCACGCGCATCGACAGTGGCATCGAGGCGGACAATGTTCTCACCCTGGACGTGTCACTACCCTTCAGGAAGTACAACACCTATGAGCTCTCCACGCAGTACTGGAAGGACGTGAAAGAACGCATCGCGGCGTTGGCCGGTGTACTGCACGTGGGTGGAACCGCGGCGCTGCCGTTCTCGAGCAGCAACCACGGTTGTTCCGTACTCTGGACCGATCCGCCGGCGTCGGACGTTGGCCATTTCGTCCTTTCGGCCACGATACAGGGAAGCGCCGGCTGCATTAGCACGGACATTGTTCTGCCCGGCACCTTCGAAGCCTTGGGTGTTCCAGTGCGCGGCCGCACCACGACCTGGACCGACATTCAATCGGGAACCGGCGCAATCATGCTCACGCGCACTCTGGCTGACCGCCTCTGGCCGGGACAGGAAGCGATCGGCAAAGGCATTCGCGGAAACGGACCGGGCGCGGTTTATTATCGGGTGGTGGGTGTGACCGATGACTATCGTGGCGAGGGATTCCAGAGGCCGCCGGTTCAGATGGTGTTCTTCCCTATGGCTCCGATCGAGGGCGCACCGCTCTGGGCGGTGATCGACGGACTCAATCTCATCATCAAGACCGCCGGCGATCCATCACAGATTGCACCTGCCATAAGACGCGCCGTCAACGAGCTCGATCCATCGGTGGCGATCGGACAGATGCGGACTATGGATCAGGTGATGGCACAATCAATCGTGCATACCTCCTTCACCATGATACTGCTCGGTCTCGCGGGATTCATGGCGCTGGTTCTCAGTGTGGTTGGTTTGTACGGTGTGGTCTCCTACGTCGTGAGCCGGCGCCGCAGCGAAATCGGCATACGCATGGCGCTCGGTGCGCCCGCCAGCGAGGTTGGCGGGATGATCGTCATGCAGTCGGTGCGCCTGGCGGCGGTCGGCATCGCGATCGGTTTGATCGGCGCGTTCCTGACGACCCAGATGTTGCAGACACTCTTGTTCGAGGTCGAGCCGACTGATGCGGTCACGCTGACTGCAGCATCGTTTTTTCTGCTGGCTACATCAGCGCTGGCGGCATTCGTGCCCGCGCGGCGCGCCGCCCGTGTTAGTCCGGTAGAGGCATTAAGGTCTTGATCCAGACGTGAGGGTACGAATTTAACGGACGAGCACGAGCCGCCACGCTACGAGTGGCAAGGCTGTGCTATCGGTGGCGGCCCCGGCGGATCACGGTCTCCAACCTCACGTCTGACCTGCTCCAGCTTGGTCTTCATCAATCGCAACTGCGCTGCGTGCTTGGGATCACCAGCGAGGTTACGCATCTCATCGGGATCGGTTTGTAGATCGTATAGCTCCCACTCTTCGGGCTGTTCCCAGAAATGGATCAGCTTCCAGCGATCGGTGCGGACGCCGCGGTTTTTGCGCGCGCAGTGCTCAGCGGGATACTCGTAATACTCATAGAGGAACGCATCGCGCCAGCTGGTTGACTTTCCCTGCAGTAATGGGAGCAGACTGCGGCCGTGCCAGTCGAGGGGCGCAGGGACATCGGCCAGCTCGAGCAGCGTAGGCGCGAGGTCGACGTTGGTGATGAGGTGCGTACGATCGACCAGGCCGGGTTTGATTGCGGCCGGGTATCGCACGAGAAAGGGCACGCGGATCGACGGCTCATACATAAGCCGCTTGTCGAACAGGCCGTGTTCACCAAGAAAGAAACCGTTGTCCGATGAATAAATGACTACTGTGTTCTGCGTGAGTCCGTTGCTGTCGAGATAGTCGAGCACGCGACCCACGTTCTCATCGACGCTGAGCAGAACGCGGTAATAGTTCTTGACCAGGTGCTGAAGGTTGAGGCGCTTGCGCTCCGCGGCGGGTAGTGAAGCCGGTACGCCGCGGTCGCGGAAGTCAGGCATGTCCGCAATCGCCATCTCGGCCTGCTTCAATGCCTCGGGCCGGCCTTCCAGTCGATCCTCGAACGTGCGCGGTACGGGGATCTCGATGGTCTCGAACGCGCGAGCGTGCCGTTCGGCGGGCATCCACGCGCGGTGCGGCGACTTGAACCAGTACAGCAGGCAAAACGGCCGGTCCTTCGGTCGCTGCTCCAGAAAGGACAGCGCCTGGTCGCCGGTCACGTCATCGGCATGACCTCGCATACGCACACGCGCACCGTGAGCAATCATCTCGGGATTGTGATACTGGCCCTGTCCCGGAAAAACCACCCAGTGATCGAAATGCTCCGGCCAGGTTGGCAGGTGCCACTTCCCCACTGCTCCGGTATACCAGCCGGTCTGCCGCAGCAATTGTATGAACGTGCGATGTTCGGGGCGTAGTCCGGGCTGATTCTCGAAGCCCGGGCCGTAGCCGTTGCTGATCACACCGTGTTCATGCGAGTAGAGGCCGGTCAGAAACGATGCACGGCTGGGTGCACAAAGCGCATTGGTCACAAACGCTTCGGTGAAACGGGCGCCTTCGTTGCCGATGCGATCGATGTGCGGCGTCTTCAAGATGGTATTGCCATACACGCTCAGCGCATCCTGCCGCTGATCGTCGGTCATGATGAAGATGATGTTGGGTGTGCCAACCGCTGGTTGGCGGCGTAGCCACGGCATGGCCGCGAGTGCACCGCCCAACTGCCGCAGTAGCGATCGGCGGTCCATTACTTCAAGCCAAACAGTGTTGCAGCGTTGCCACCCGCAATCGCCGCACGATCGGCTTCACTCACTTTCAACGCGGCGAGCATCTGCTTCATTTTCGGTATGCTGCCGATCGCATGCGGGTAGTCACTGCCGGCCAGGATCTGGCTCGCACCCGCGAACTTGATGGCGAGACCAACCGCATCGGGATCAAAGTTGACCGTGTCGAAAAAGAACTTCTTGAGGTAGGTGCTGGGTGGCCGGTCGAGGTTCTTTCGGCACTCCTCGAAGGCTTCGAAGCCGCGGTCCAGGCGCTCTGCCAGGTACGGGATCGCGCCGCCCAGATGGCTCAGCACCCACTTGATGTTGGGATACTTGTCGGGAACACCACTGAATACCAGGCTGGCTGCCGCGATCGTGGTATCGAACAGGAAACCCACCAGCGGCATGAGCCAGTATTCTTCCATCTGCACCACGCTGACTGGATTGGTGGGATGAATGTGCATGACACACGAGTGCTGATTCGCCACTTCGTAAACCGGCCGGAACCGTTCGTCGCTCAGGGCGACGCCGTTGACGTTGCTGAACAGCATCGCGCCGGGCAGACCCAGCCTCGTTATTGCGCGCTCCAGCTCGCGCGCGCTGGCACGCGGGTCGTTGAGCGGTAAGGTCGCGAGTGCGGCAAAGCGCGGTGCACGCTCCTTCACGGTTTCCGCAAAGTGATCGTTCACCAACCTGGCCAGCTCGATGGCGCGCTCGGTGGTCTCGACGTGTGTGCCCGGTGTGGTCAACGACACGACTTGAGTGGCGACATCTTCCTGTTGCAGGACTTCGTCACGGTACGCGATGTCGCGATGACCGCGCACGGCAACGTTGTAGTCGCCGGGATAGTGCAGCCAGGGATTGCCTTCGGCATCCTCGGTGATGCGGACGTTCGAGGGTCCGCGGCGCAGTGCGTCGATGTAGCCGGGTGGATAGTAGTGGTTGTGAACGTCGATCAGCCGCAAGTTCTCTCCAGGGTCAATGGGTCAGTGAGTTGTACGAGGTTTCCGGGACAGCCACAAATAGAGTGGCAATCCAGCGAGCACGATGGCCAGACCAATCGAGCTGTCGATTGGATCGGAAGCGATCTGGTTTACTACGACGGCGAGCGCCGCGATCGCAAAGAACGCGGGCACGAGCGGGTAGCCCCACACGCGGTAGCGCGGATTGTAATCCGGTTTCCTGCGCGCGAGAATGAGACCGAGCGCCATGAGCGCGAAAAAAATCCACTCCGTGTAAATCACTCGCGTGAATAGGGCGCGGTAGGATCCAGTCGTGAGCAGCACGCAGGCCCAGACACCCTGCAGCAAGATCGCACGGTGCGGCGTTTGATAACGCGGATGCACGGCGGCAAACCAGCGCGGCCAGATGCCATCCTCGGCCATCGCGAAGTAGACGCGCGGTCCCGCCAGGATCAGCCCGCCCAGTGCACCGATGGTGGAGAACACGACCAGGCCGGCCATTAGCGTTCCGCCGCCACTGCCGAACAACACATCGGCGGCGTCGGCGGCTACGCGCTGTGATGCAATCAACCCCTCGATGGGCAACACGGTCAGGTACAGCGAATTGAGCGCGAGGTAACAGATGATGACGATGATCATGCCCAGCACGAGTGCGCGCGGCAGTGTGCGGGTCGGCTCGTGGGTTTCCTCCGCGGAATATGTCACCATGTGCCAGCCGCCGAAAGCAAACAACCCGGCGGCTACCGCGCGCAGGAAGTTGCTTACCGGTACCTCGCCAGTCGCGGCCGATGCGGCGCGCGGAGGCACTCCACCAACCATCGCAAAGCCAACCACAACCAGCAGCAGGATGGCGCCGACTTTTACGATGGTGAACGCAGCCTGCAGTCTGGAGCCATGTTTGACACCGAAATAATTCACGAAGGACAGCAGCGCGATCATGCCGACGCCGAAGACCTTGATGCCGGTCTCCCCGAGGGGCAGGAATTGCGCGGCGTAGCGGGCATTGATGAAGGCAACCGCGGCGATGATGCCGGTGTGCATGGTCCAGAACATCGCCCAACCCCAGAGAAACCCGACCGCCGGCGATACCGTGTTGCGCAAGAACACATAAACGCCGCCGGTACCGGGAAACGCGCTGGCCAGTTCGGCACAGATCAGGGCACCGGCCAGGCTGATCACCCCGGCCGCGGTCCAGGCCAGCAGGATGGCCGGGATGGAAGGGGCCACCTCGCGCGTTATTTCTGAGGGCTGCACGAAGATGGAAGCGCCAATGATGATGCCGACGACCAACGCGGTGGCCTGGACCTGGCCGATTGCACGCTCCAGTGGAGCGCGTGGCGTCGGCGTCTTCTGGTTGAGAGCCGCTAGCTGCAAGAGTGCTCTATGGTGACTCGTTAACTTTCAGGGCACGGTACGCTGGCGTCTGAGCAGGACAAGCGCAATGCTATAGGAAGGCGTTATCCCCAGAGGAGTGGTCATGAAGCTCCGGGCACTGATTCTGATGTTCACACTGACTGGACTGGCATGCGGCACGTACGGCTCTGAGCCGCTGCCGCTGACCATCACCGTAAATGCCGACAAGCTGGAGACTGTGCCCGGCGATTCGGTGTCCTTCCAGATCGTGGCACAGGGCGGCCGTCTCGATATGCTCAGGATCGATTGGGGTGACGGGAGTTCACTCGATGAGTCGGCTCTGAGCGCACGAACCCTGTCGCGACGGGTAAAACACGCGTATGAGTCGACCGGCACCTTTGAAGTGAAGGCCACGATCAGCGACTCTTTCGCCGGCCAGAAGGCGGCGACGCCGCTTAGCCTTCTGATCCGCTGACCAATGATCCAGGCACTTTCATCCCGGCTGTGTTCGAACGCGAGGCACGTGTTCGCCGCCACGGCGACGGTTCTACTTGCTGCGGTGGTAGGGGTGGTGCCCGCTGACGCGCAACAGACCCGGGTGATCACTGGGGTGGTGATCGATGCCCAAAGCTCGATGCCCGTGGCCGACGCTCTCGTACGCATTCAGGGCAGTGAACTCCAGGCTGTAACCACGGTTGATGGCGCGTTCCGCATCACCGCGGGGGTTGGCCGGCACATTCTGATCGTGGAGCACATTGCGTACGGCAACCACGCCGACACAGTCGTGGTGCGTGGGGACCAGGATACGCGGCTCCAGATCCGCATATCGCCCCAGGCAATTCAACTCACGCCGGTGCTGGTGGAAGTCGAGACTGAGCTCGAGCTGCGGCGACGTACATCGGGTCGCTCATTCACCGAACTGCAGCGCGCACAAATCGACGTCGCGGCGCAAAAGGGACAGAACCTCGCCGAGCTCCTCCGCGACGGCCTGATCGGTGTGAAGGTTGGCAACGAGCGAGGCGGCTCGGTGTGCGTCGAATATCGCCAGGGCGGTTTGGGAATGGGCTCGCCGGGCGCCCGAGCGTCGTGCAAACCTCTCGCAGTTTTCGTGGATGGCGTACGTATAGGCGCGTCGAGCATCTATTCGACGATGCCGCTGCGCGACCTGGAACGAATCGAAGTGCAGGGCCCGGCCGAGGCTGGTACGCGATACGGCATCGCGGGTGGGAATGGCGTCCTCTTGATCGAGACGCGTCAGGGCATGCTCGCCAGGCGCCGGCCGGAGAGCAAGACCGCGCAAATGACCACACTCGATTGGTCGCTCGAAGCTCAGCCGTATCGCTGGGCGCGGGTCGCCAGCAGCTCGGTCATCGGCAATGCGGTCGGGCTCGGACTGAGTTTGCTGGTAGCCGATCAATGCCTTCGTCTCGACGCGGGCATTAACGGGCTGCGCAGCAAATGTGACGCATTCTCGACTGTCGGTTCAGGTTTCATTCTGCTGGGACTGCCTGGCGTGAGCGGCAGTCTTGCCGCAAGCTGGGCGGGCACGACCGAACGGTCGAAGGGTCGTGTCCTGCCATCGGCGCTGCTCGGCACGCTCAGTGCCGCATCCGGTTATTTGCTGCTGGTACAGGGCGAAGGTAACAACTCGCAGGCCGCGCGGACTGCGGGGATACTGATGCTGACGGTCGCAACGCCAATCCTTACGACGGCAGCCGATCGCGTTTTCCGAAGTCTGCGGTGAAAATCGTCGCTGACACCCAATGAGGTGAAAGAGTGAAGCGGGTTAGATCCATCACAATCGCGGTTGCAATGCCATTTGCGCTGTCGGCTTGTTACTCGTACATGCCGGCGCAACTGGAAACCATTCCGTCCGGACAGGAGGTGAGAATGGTCGTTACCCGAGAGGGTCGACTGGACTTGCCCGAAGCAATCGAACCGGAAGGCCCATTCATTTCCGGCAAGGTTGTGCGCCGTGATGGGGACCGTTTGTTTCTGAGCATCCCGATCGCACAGCAGCAGCGAGGCTTTTACGTCTCGCAGATCGCCCAGGAAGTCAGCCTGCGCACCGGTGAAATCGTCCAGATCGAGCTGCGCAAACTCGATGGCGTCAAGACCGGATTATTCGTGGCCGGGACCGCAGCCGCTGCAGCGGGTATCGTGTTTGCGATTATCGAGGCTGCCTCGCGCAGCAACGATGACGGCCTGCCGCCGATCGAGGAATTCCG
>JBBDWZ010000198.1:0-20611 GCA_040902615.1 Gemmatimonadota bacterium
ATTCCGGGTGCATTGCCGGTGCTTGCGGGTAGCGCAGCCGCCGGTGCAAGCGGGGACGTCGCGGCTCTCGCCTTGACCGGTGTCCTGTTTGCCTGGCAGATACCGCACTTCTATGCGATCGGCTGGCGCACGCGGGATGACTATGCTGCTGCGGGTTTCCGGATGATGACCGTGAGCGATGACAGTGGCGCGCGCACGGCGGCGACCGCGCTGGGATTCGCCATTGCAACACAAGCCTGCGTGGTTCTGCTGACGCGGGCGATCGGTGCGAGTCCAATCGCTATGGCGTGTGCGCACACGGCGGGCACGGTCTACATCGTTGCGGCTTTGTTGTTTCTCCAGCGCCGCGACAAAACCCGCGCTTCCTGGTTGTTCTTTGTCTCGCTCCTGGCGCTGCCGACGATTCTGACTTCACTGATCCTGAGCACTCTGATCACGGGGCGCTGACCGATCAGGGTGCCGGCACGCGTTGATCAGCCCGCCGCCACGCCAGGCCCGACAGCATCGCGGCAAGCCCCAGGAACCAGAGCAACCCCGCAATGGTTGTCAGGTACTCGACCTGGAAGGGACCAGTGCCGGGCCTGATTGACGATCCGGCAACGACGGCCGCGACTAACACGACAACCGAGACAGAGCCGAGCCAAAAATTGTCGGTTCGTAGCAAGCGCCAGGACACAATGAGCAGCCAGGCCCCGCACACCGCAAGGCCGACCCATTCGAACGTGAAATTTGTGCTGTTGTCCGTGGTGATGTCATCGAACGCCGCGTACGCGAGCAAGACGGTGGCGAGCGTAACGGCTGCATCCCGAAACAGCTCTCGGCGTGATGGTTCTGCGCGATGTTTCTGTCGCATGGTTGTTGTTTCCTCAAGTCTGCCTGCCGTTCGCTCGAGCGGCTTAATGTACCCGCCGGCCGCTCAAACGGATTGCAATTCGCGCGCGTGGTGGACCCACATGACCCAGGCGCCGAAGAGCAGGAGCGCAAACGCTTGATGGGTGACGCCCAGCCCCACCGGAACCGCATACACAAGCGTCAGGACACCAAGCAGGTACTGCACCCCGACCAATATCACCAGAGCGATCGCAAGACGTCTGCTGAAAGAATCCACTGCCTGACGCAATGCGGTGACGGCCAGACCCACGACCGCAAGCGCGAGGACGGTGCCGATGACGCGGTGCAGCCATTGAACCATGATCGGGTTGGATACGAAGTTCGCCCACGCGGGCACGCGGTCCATGAGTCCGGTGGGAATGAGCCTTCCGCCCATGAGCGGAAAGGTGTTGGCGAAGAAGCCAGCCTTCAGGCCGGCAACAAACGCACCCCACACGATCTGGATGGCGAGCAACCCGCCCACGATGGCGAGCCCACGTTTTATTCTACGTTTTGCGATTGGGTCGATTCGATGGCGGACTTCGGTCACGGCGAGCTCGCGCGCAAGCCACACAGCATAGCCGAAAATGAGGAAGGCCAGGCTGAGGTGAGCCGCCAGCCGGAAGTGGCTCACACTGGGCCGATCGACCAGTCCGCTCGCGACCATCAGCCACCCCATCACGCCCTGCAGCGCACCGAGCGCGAACAGTGCCAGCGAACGCAGGAACAGCGGCCGGTTCAGCCTTCTTCGCAGCAGGAAAAAGGCGAAGGGGATCAGAAAGACGATACCGATCGCGCGCGCCAGCAACCGGTGCAGGTATTCCCAGAGGAAGATGAACTTGAACTCGTGCATCGTCATCGCCGAACGCAGCTTCTGGTATTCCGGAAATTGCTGGTACTGAACGAAGCGCTCCTGCCATTGCGCGTCGTTGAGCGGGGGAATCACGCCCAGTATGGGTTGCCACTCCACCATGGAAAGGCCGGAGTGGGTCAGGCGCGTGGCACCGCCCACGACCAGGACGAGCATCGTCGTGGCGGCGATCAGCCCGAACCACGCGCGCACGTAGCGGCGCTGATGTTCGGGCAGCTGCATGCGCCAGTCCGTATTTCGCTCGAATTCGTTCAGGCCCACGTTCGAACCAGAAAAACGGCGGCGACCAGGATGAGCAAACCCAGCAGCGCGCTGAAGCGCGCAACCAGCGCAGCGCGGCGGCGCAGCCGGATGGCTTCCTGCGTGCCTGCGCTGGCGCGCCCGGCCGCCGGTCCGAGCTGGAAATCGTGGAACACCTGCAGCACCAGCATGCCCAGGATCGCGGCGAGCTTCACGCCCAGAATGCGCCCGAAGCGCGTGCTCCAGAAGGCCGCGTTCACGAGGTCGCGATCGAGCAGGCCACGGAAATACAGATTGACGACGCCAGTGACCAGGAGCACAGCGATCGCTACCCAGCCGACCGCGCGGAAACGTTCGCCCAGCTGCTGGAACAGCGAAGCGCGCAGGGCAGCGGGCTCGATCCTGCGGAGTACGGGTGCTCCGACCAGCGCAAAGAAGAACAAGCCTCCCAGCCAGATTACGGCGGCCAGCACGTGCGCGACCACGTTGATGTAATAAAGCATTCGTCAGCGTGCGATCAGCCCCCGCGAGTATCAGCGCTGCCCCGTTACCGCATCGTGGTGTGGTCCTGCATCAGGCTCTGATGCAGATCCATGAGGCGCATCATGCGATTCCGGTGCGCGGTCATGGCCGGAGACATCGCACCGCGACCGCGTCCCTGCATCCTGCCGCCCTCCATGGCCGGCATGGCTGCCATGTCCTTGCGCACGGAATCCAGCAAACTGCCTATCTGAGTTCAGTGACGACGCGGCTTCAAGTTGTCGGCGGCCAGGAAGAACACACCCACGCCCAGCCAGAACAGGACCGAAGGCCAATGACCTTCCTGGGTCGATTCGAGCAGTGCGATGCCAAAGAAGACCAGGAAGACGACGAAGTTATCACCCATGTGAAGTCTGCGCATAACCACCTCCGGTGTAGCGTTACCCGGCGCCCTGCAGTCCGCGGCGCCAGGCCGTATCAATCCGAATCGAAGCGCAGAATGGTTTGCCCATCCGGCCGCTCAATGCGTAGCGCCCAGTCGCGTCCGCGCGTATCGGTCACCAGGTCGATGTTGCTGTTGGCCGAGACGGTGTGCGTCAAATGACGGTCGGTGCCCTCCAGCTCGCCCAGCATGATCTCGACGCGATGATCGCGCCGGTCGTAGGCAACACCGCGCAGCAGCCAACCGCGCTCTTCCTGCTGTGCGCCCAGTGACGGGTCGTGCTCCTCGAGCACGGTCTTCCGGCCGGCGTTACGGTTCGTGAAATCCTGCAGCTCGTGGGCCCAGTCGATTTCGGGAATTCGAGTCGTCATGATACTCCTCTCGAGTGATGTGATCGCGGGTCCGATCCCAATGCCAGAGCGCTGCCACTGTGCTGATGGCGACGACCAGGTGCATTAGGTTGACGTAGAGAACCTGCTGGTCGGACCAGCTGCGCATCATGGCGGGGCCAAACGAAGAAAGCAGTACGATCCCGAGTGTGATCCCGTACACGGCGAGCAGCGGCCGCTGCAGCCAGCGTGAGAGCAGCTGAAAGGTCAGCGTGCCTAGCAGTGCTGCGCCAAGCGAAGCGGCAACAATGGGCATCAGTGACAATTGATCGGTGCGGTTCGGCAGCACGAGTGGGTCGCGAAACACACCCCAGACCGCACCAAAACGAAAAAGCGCGAGGTTGATGATGGCGGCGACCATGCCGGCGCGGAATCCGGTGCGCCACAACTTGCGCTGTTCGGGCCGGATCATGCCGGCACTTCCATCGTTTCGGTGTCACTGAGCAGCTCGATGCGATGCTCGAGGCCCGGATGACTCCAGCCGAGATAGCCGCCAATGGCAAGCGCGGCGAGCAGGTTGCCAGGCAAAATGATGGCCGGGCCGACCTGTGCGTACCTGCCGGCGACGAAGGCAACCGCGCTGGACGCGAACAGGAACAATGCAATCAGCGCGAACAGTACGGCATGCCACACTGCCGGCTGCAGCTCGACTCGATAGACCAGCCAAGCGGCCAGTAATCCGAGCAGCAGCAAGATGACCAGGTGCACGCCGTTGTACGCGATGATCGCTGCGGTCGCATTGGCTGGCTGGAACATTGCCTGGCCGATGGCGGCGACTGTGTCGAACGGCGAGCGGCCGGCCACGACATTCACCACCGCGTAGTACAGGCTGACGGCCAGATAGCCGAGCGATCCGCAAACCAGTCCCTGCTTCAGGACATCAAGGCGCGTCTGTTTCATAGCGTTCTCCAAGTCTCCCGATCAGACCGCGGTCAAGGCGGGCTCGTGCATTTCCGCACCCACCGGTTGGCGACGGCGGACGAGCAGTGCACAGCGCGCGTCATCGATAAGATGGTCAGCGATGCCGGTCTGACGGAAAAGCGCGTAGGGCGGCAGGCCGCCGGTTGCGAGGGCGATCACTTCGACGTGGGCAATGGCCGCCGCGCTCTTGATGACTGGTGTCACCTGGCCGCCGACCAGGGTGAGTGTCTCGACCTTGAGGCCATCGGCACCGAGCTGTTCGGCGGTGCGATCGAGGTATTCCTCCGATCGCGCGCTGCGCAGGATGAACTCTTCATGGGCCAGCGGCAGGGGCTGGATCTCATCCGCGTAGGGCTTGGGCAGTGGCTCCGGCTGGATCACCTGAAGCAGCGCCATCGAGCCATGCACCAGCGTCGCGAACTGCGCGGCGTCGTCCAGGATCTGTTCCGCCCCGGGCGTTCCATCCAGCGGCACCAGCATGCGGCGCAGTCGCAGACTATCCAGCTCGCGGCGGCCTTTGCGGCGCGGTATCAGGAGAATCGGAACTTCGATACCGCGAATCAGCTCATCCCCCACGCTGCCCAGGATCGAACGGCCCAGCCGGCTGCGTGCATGGGTGCCCATTACGATCAGACCGGCCTGCTCGTTCTCGGCATAGCGGATCAGGTATTTAGCGATGATCCGGGCCCGGTGCCGTCCTGAACGCGGCTGGATCAGCTGGAACGAAACCGATTCGCCCAATTCGTCTGACGCCCAGGTGGCGGCGTCGAGGAACGCGCGCTTCTCGACATCGTGAAAGTCGGCTTCGGCATCCTGGACGCGTACGTGAACAAGGTGCAGACGCGCCGCGGACGCACGTGCCAATCGTATTCCAGCCGTCAGCGCTGCACGGTCCAGCTCGGCATCCGCGAGCGCCACCATGATCACCTTGTACATCGAACCCTCCTCTTTTTTCCGACGGACGTCACATGATCAATTTGCCGGACCAGCAGGGCGCTACCGTTCACTTTCCGCTTCGACCGAATTCGCCAGGGCATTGACCAGATCCGTGGCCGATACGATGCCGCACAGCTCACCCTGATCGACGATCAGGATCCGATGAACGCCCTCGCTGATGAGCCGGGACGCGCCTTCGGCCACGGTCGCGTCCGGCGGCATGGCGACCAGCCTGCGAGTCATGACCGAGCTGGCGTTGTATTCGGCGAGAAGGTCCCACTCGGGGCCATCCGGTTCATCGAACCGTTCCACGACGTCGGCAGTCGAGTCCTGCCACATGCCGCGGAAATAGACGCACGATTCGTCATCCGGCAGCTCGTCGATCTCCCTCTCGATCTCGCCCCACTCGGCCTGTTGCGGCCGCAACGACGGAATCGGTGAAGTCGATGCCAGAAAGTCGACGATGTCGGATTTGGAGATCACGCCCATAATGCGATCGCCGGACTTGACCGGTGCGCCCGTGATTCCGTATGCGGTCAACACATCGATGACTTCACGCAGAGAATTTTCCGGCTCGACCGCGATGACTTCACGGCTCATGATGTCACGCAGCTTCAGGCCGCCCGGTCCGTTCCGCCTCTGCTCCGAGAACATCACGTTGACCTGCCTTCCAGGGTTTCCCTCTCGAATTCAATCTGCGGCGCGCTCGATTCAGGCGGTGTAGGGAGAAGGAGGATTCTGTGTCGTCGAAATGCTGGCCCGGAACGCTGCATGAAACGCTGACGCTCGCTGTCTGACCCATCACGCATGTGCGAGTGCGTCTATTTCTGCGAGACGCTCCTGGCGCAGTGGCTGCGATGGATTCACGGTCAGGACGGGCAACTGCGAGAGGCTCAGCACACCATCCGTGCAGTTGCCCAGGGCCAGCCGGGATCCCGGCCGTGCGTGAGTGGTCAACGCGATCAGGTCGGCACCGCGCACAATGCTCTCCGCGACGATCGACGCGGCCGGCACCTGGCTCTCGTGGACGATGCTGCACGCATGCAGCCCGTGCATACGGAATCGCTCGGCAATGCCGTCGAGGTGCGCTTGCGCCGCCGCCAGACCACCGACGCCAGGTTCGAGGACCGTGATCAGGAAGACCGTTTGGATGCGCGGCACCAGGTCGAGAATCGCGGGCAGCACATGTTCGGCGAGGGCGGAACCATCGAGCGCCAGCAGCACCTGGCGCAGCACTCGAGGCTTCGGCTCATCCACGTCGAGCGGCAGCACGATGACGGGGACTGCGGAAGCGCGCAGCACAGCCTCTGTGATACTGCCCGGGCGCGAACGCAGCACGCCGGCCGGTCCGCGCATGGCCATGACCAGGTATTCGGGCTGGACTCGAGCGACGTATCGAAGCAGGGTCGGCACGACTTCACCCTCGAGCAGGACCGGCAACGCTGACACACCGCGCGCGCTCCAGCGATCGGCCAGCATGGCGAGACGCCCCTGAGTCTCGACCCGCGCGATCAAGCCGATCGTAGTGGCCGCGTTCGGATCCCGGCGCAGCGCCGAGGTCAGCTCGTGAACGTGTACCAGGTGCAGGACCGACCCGCTGGCGCGCGCCTGTTCGGCGGCGAACGGAATCGCGCGCTCACTTCGCGCCGAGCCATCCAGCGCGACCAGGACCGGCGGCCGGCGCCTCATGTGGGCCGCGCGACGCGGGACTGCATGATTTCGCGGACTCTGGTCATTGCGTCCTCCTCTCTCAGTCCAACCTAGGAGTTCGCACCTGCGGCGCTGTAAGCCGATTACTGAACCCACGTCCGGCAGAGCCCTAAAATCGTTGAACGAACCGGTCGCGGGTTGTAGCGACGGGAGCGTGCACCTGATTTTCAGCCGATACCTGACACGGTTCGCGGACTCTTCCCTACGCCCCTGTCACTGGTGACACGGCATTGTTGGTCAGCGCGGGTCGCGACACTCCTTATGCCCGCCGAAACGGAGGCTTTCATGCAAACCCGGCGCAGCATGTTGCGGGCGATTTTCGTGACTGGCGCGAGTGCTCTCGTGGCGCAACCACTCGTCGCGGCTACCACCAGGAAGACGGAGATCAAGCTGTTCAAGAAGCACTACGCGCCGTGTTGTGATGGCTGGATGTCACACCTGGCGCGCAGCGGGTTCGCGGTGCGTGAGGTGGGCGTAAAAGACCTGGATGCCGTCAAGAACGACTACGAAATCCCGAAATCGCTGGTGGCCTGCCATACGGCAGTGTGCGAAGGCTTCATCATCGAGGGGCACGTGCCCGCGGAGTACATCCAGAAGCTGCTCAAGGACCACCCGTTCGTGCGCGGTATCGCAGTCGCCGGCAAGCCGGTGGGCGCACCGGGCAACGAAAAGAATGGGCAGAAAGAACAATTCGACGTGGTGACCTTCGACAGCGCGGGTAAGATCACGCCGTTTACCCTGTAACACGCACGCGCAAATACCTGCAGGGCAGCACGCGACTCTGTCGGGCGGTGCTACCCGCCGGTGTAATCGCCGCCAGCCGGCGGTGGCAAGCGGATCGAGCGGGGGTGATGGGTGGATAAATGAGACTCGACGTGTTCGACCCAGCGATGTGCTGTTCGAGTGGTGTCTGCGGCGCGGATGTGGACGCGAGCCTGGTGCAGTTCGCGGCCGATGTGAAGTGGCTGCTCACCCGGGGTGTCGCGGTGCAGCGCTACAACCTGTCGCAGCAGCCTGGTGCATTCGCGAGTACTGGAATCGTTCGCCAGACGCTTCAGGCGGACGGTGTCGAATGCCTGCCGCTGGGCCTGCTCGACGGCCGCGTTGTATTTCGCGGGCAATATCCCAGTCGCCAGGAGCTGCAGCACCTGATGAAACTCGAGGGCGTCTCGTGATGTTGCGGCTGCTGGACGATCCGACCCGGTATCTGTTCTTCACCGGCAAAGGAGGCGTCGGCAAGACCTCGCTCGCGACCGCTACGGCGATTGCACTGGCCGATCGCGGCCAGCGCGTCCTGCTCGTATCGACCGATCCGGCATCCAATCTGGGCCAGGTGCTGGAATGCGACGTGGCGAATACGATCATGGCGGTTCCCGCGGTGCCGGGCCTCAGCACGATCGACATCGATCCGGAAGCGGCCGCGCGCGCGTACCGCGAGCGAGTCGTGGGTCCGGTGCGGGCTACGCTGCCGGACGACGTGGTCGGACAAATCGAAGAACAGCTTTCAGGCGCGTGCACGACGGAGATCGCGGCATTCGACGAATTCACAAAGTTGCTTACGGATCAGGACCTCATTCATGCCTTCGATTACGTGATCTTCGACACCGCGCCGACCGGACATACGCTGCGCCTGCTGCAGTTGCCCGCCGCCTGGAGCAGCTTCATCGAAGAAAACCCCGGCGGAGCCTCCTGTCTCGGTCCGCTATCCGGGCTGGAAGCGCAGCGCGTTCAGTATGCTGACGCCGTGCGCTCGTTGCGGGATCCTGCGGGTACAACACTCGTGTTGGTGAGCCGGCCGGAGCGCTCGGCGCTGGCCGAGGCCGATCGCACCAGCGCCGAATTGTCGACGCTCGGGCTCGACAATCAGCGTCTCGTCATCAACGGCGTATTCGAGGCCCATGATCTGAAAGACCCGCTGGCATCTGCCCTGGAGCGGCGCGCGCGCACTGCACTCGCCGGGATTTCCAGCCGGCTGAGTGCGCTTCCAAGGGAATTCGTGCCGCTGCGTGCAGCCAATGTGGTCGGCACCGCCGCGCTGCGTTCGCTGTTCGCTGCGCCCGCAACCGATACACCCGACTTTGCTGACACCACGCCGGACACAGCGTTGCCACCGTCGTTGGGCCAACTCGTCGATGAGATCGCGGGCGAAGGCCACGGCCTATTGCTGGTGATGGGAAAGGGCGGCGTGGGCAAGACTACGATCGCCGCAGCAGGCGCTGTCGAGCTCGCCGCGCGCGGCTTGTCCGTGCTTCTGTCGACCACGGACCCGGCCGCGCACGTGGCCGACGCGCTGGGTGGAGATGTGCATGGGCTGACCGTATCACGCATTGACCCCCGCGAGGAGACCCGGCGCTATGTGGAACGCGTGCTCGCCACGAAAGGGAAGGAACTCGACGAGGACGGGCGGCATCTGCTGGAAGAGGACCTGCGTTCGCCGTGCACGGAAGAAGTGGCCGTGTTCCATGCGTTCTCGCGCATCGTAAACCAGGCGCGCCGAAGTGTGGTCGTACTCGACACCGCGCCCACCGGGCACACCTTGCTGCTGCTCGATGCGACCGGCGCCTATCACCGCGATGTCATGCGTACCACCACGGTGCCGGCGGATCGGATTGTTACGCCGATGATGCGCCTGCGCGATCCCGAGTACACGCGCATCCTGATCGTGACCCTGCCAGAGACGACGCCCGTGCTGGAAGCGGCCCGGCTGCAGAAGGACCTGCGCCGTGCGGGCATCGAGCCGTTCGCCTGGATCATCAATCAGAGCATTGCAGCCGCCGACACCAGCGATCCATTGCTGCTCGCGCGGGCCGCGGCTGAGCGGCCGCTGATCCAGCGAGTGCAAGACGAACTGTCCGGCCGAATTGCGATTGTCCCGCTGCAAGCGGAGCCGCCGATTGGACCGCAACACCTGCGTGCACTCGTGGCACGACCCATGCCTAAGGCTCGGTTTGATGGATAATGTCGAGCGCTTGTTTGACGCGCACGCGCCACGCGAGATCGCCCGCATGGTCGAGCGCGTCGGCGTTGCGAAGGTGCAGACCGATACCGTCACGCTGCTCGCATTGGCCGTGCTCGCCGGCGCGTTCATTTCTCTTGGCGCTCTCTTTTTCATTGTCGTAATTACTGAGACCAGCCTTGGCTTCGGAGTTACCCGCTTACTTGGCGGTTTGAGTTTCTCTCTGGGACTTGTACTTGTCGTCGTGGCCGGCGCCGAACTCTTTACCGGGAATAACCTCCTGGCCATCGCCTGGGCGAGCCGCCTGGTCGGCACCCGTGACGTCCTGCGGAACTGGCTCCTGGTCTACCTTGGCAATGTGATCGGTTGCCTGGGGACCGTTCTGTTCGTCGTGTGGGCAGATATCGGCAGTCTCGGCGGTGGTGCCGTCGGTGAAATGGCTATCCAGATCGCTCGGGCAAAGGCAGCTCTTTCGCCTGGCGAAGCTTTCGCCCGCGGACTGCTGTGCAACGCCCTTGTGTGTCTCGCCGTTTGGCTCGCGATGGGCGGGCGCACGGTGGCGGACAAGATCCTGGCAATCGTTTTCCCCACTACCGCTTTCGTCACCATTGGGTTCGAGCACTCGATCGCCAACTGGTTCTTCCTGCCATTCGGTATGGTGCTGGATCTGCAAGGCACGGTGTCGGTCGTGGATGTCGCCCAGAACCTCGCGGCGGTGAGCGCGGGCAATATCGTTGGCGGAACGCTTTTGGTGGCGGGTGTCTACTGGCTCGCGTACTTACGAAGCGCGCGCGAGTAGAACAATGGCTGACAAGTTGACGTTCGACGTCAGCGCGCGCCGGGGCGAAATCCGGGCTGAGTCCGCATATTGGTGATGAAAAGTACACCTGCACGGAAGGTAAGAATGCGCTTGCACATCAAAACGGCTTCCCTGCTACTGCTCACCTCTTTCGCCGTCGCCTGCACCAATGCGGCGGACGCCTCGAGGCAGCACGCTGCAGCCAGTGAGCAAGGCGGTCAAGCGGCGCAACCGACACAGCCCGGGCAAAGTGCGTTCGCCGCTATAAGCGAAATCGTCAGGCTGCTGGAGGCCGACGCCACCACGGACTGGTCAAGGATCAACATAGAGGCGTTGCGGCAGCACCTGATCGACATGGACCTGGTCACACTGCGCACGAACGTCCGCGCGAGTGATGTAGCCTCAGGACTGGCGCTCGAAGTCACGGGCGACGCGCAGGTTGCTGCGGCAACGCAGAGGATGTTGACCGCTCATGCGGCGATGTTGAACGAAATGAGTGAGTGGAGTGCCTCTGCAGTGCCGATCACCGGCGGCGTTCGCCTCACGGTTGCGGCACGCAGTAGCTCGGACTCCGCCACGATGCGGAGAATCAGAGCACTTGGCTTCGCCGGACTCCTCGTGCAGGGCGATCACCACACCATGCATCACATGATGATCGCGAGAGGCGAGGGCGCCCATGCGCATGGAGGCGAGGAGCGGGCGCCAGGCGCGCTGGAGCACGACCGATGAAGCGACGCGAGGCTCTCCAGCGGCTCGGCTTTGGCGTTCTGGCTGGAACACTTACCAACATCGCGTGCTCTGGCGAAAGCCATCGGGCAGAGGCGGCACAGAACAGCCCGTCCTCCAACTTCGAGCCCGATGTCGATCTCACGCTCACCGCGGAGGCCGCCGAAGCCGCCATCCTGCCGGGACGCCCTACCCAGGTGTGGCGCTTCACCGGCACGGTAGTGAAGGGACCTCCTGACACGTTGCAAGCCATCGCCGATTCTTACCTCGGCCCGACCATCCGCGTCCGCAAGGGAAACAACGTTCGCATTCGGTTCCGCAATCGCCTCCCGGGGGAATCGACGATTGTCCATTGGCACGGACTGGATGTGCCTGAGGCAGCCGACGGTCATCCCCGCTTCGCGATCGAGCCAGGAAGCGAATACGTGTACGAATTCACAGTCCTCAACCGAGCGGGCACTTACTGGTACCATCCGCATCCGCATCAGCGCACCGGCGCGCAGGTCTATCGCGGCCTCGCGGGAATGTTCATTGTCGAGGACGACGAGGCGGATGCCGCGGGCCTTCCTCCCAGCGACAGCGAGTTGCTGTGCGTGCTTCAAGACCGGCGCTTCGACGTGGCCAACCAGCTCGTGTACCTCGATGCCGCGGGCGCCATGATGGACCAGATGCACGGGTTCCTCGGCAACCAGGTGCTGGTGAATGGCCGGAAATCTCCGCAATTCGACCTCGCTACGCGGGCCTATCGCGTGCGCATCCTGAACGGGTCGAGTGCACGGGTCTACAAGCTTGCCTGGAGCGACGACACGCCAATGACGGTGATCGGCACGCACGGCGGGCTGCTCGAACGGCCGGTTCAGAAGCAGTATCTCACGCTCGCACCGGCGCAGCGCGCGGATGTGATACTGGACCTGAGCCGGCAGCAAGTCGGCCACAGGTTCGAGTTGCGCAGCGTGCAGTATCCGATTGGTGACGTTGACCGTGCGGGGATGGGAATGGGCGCGATGGGCGGCATGCGCGGCCGTGGCGGCATGGGTGGAGTTGCGCAAGAAGCCGTACCTAATGGCGCTCCGCTGTCGCTCATGCGGCTGAACGTTGCACGACAGGAAGCATCGACGTTCACTCTTCCGCAGAAACTCAGCACCTTCGCAACACCCGCCGGTGCGGCGACGTTGCCCGTGCGCAGGGTGGAGATCGGATTCGAGGCCGGTGAATTTCGCCTGGGGGGACGTACGTTCGAGATGATGGCGACGGCACCGGAAGAGGTGGTGCCGGCCGGCTCATCTCAGGTGTGGGAACTGGTGAACGTGAGCGGGATGATGGGAATGCCAATGGCACACCCCATTCACCTCCACGGCAAGCAGTTTCGCGTGCTTGGTCGCGCGCAAACCGCCGGTGCGGCGGCACAATCCATTCGCGAGGGCATAGTGGACGACGGGTGGACTGACACCGTTCTGGTCCTTCCGGGAGAGACGGTCCGCATTCAGGCGTACTTCACCGACTACCCCGGCCTGTATCTGTATCACTGCCATATCCTGGAGCACGAGGATATGGGGATGATGCGGAACTTCCGCATCACGTAGCGGGGCGCCGCGTTGCACTAGACTCCAATTCTTCCGGCCGTCTCGAGTCGTGTCCGACGGTTTCTTGGGTAACACGTCACATACGCAGCGCCGCCATGGGCTGCACCCGCGCGGCGCGCAGCGCAGGCAGAGCGCTGGCCAATAGACAAACCGCAAACAGAACGAGCGTTGCCAGGATGTAGCTGACGGGATGGGTTGGCGGTGTACCGAACAGCAGTCCGGACATGGCGCGCGCCAGCACGAGTGCGCCAGCGACACCGAAGATCGCACCGGCCGCGTACAACACGACGGCCTCGATCAGCACGCCGCGCAGGGTCTGTCCCGGACGGGCACCGAGCGCGGCCCGAATGCCGAACTCGGTAGTGCGCAGTGCGACCGTATAGGCCAGCACGCCAAACACACCGGCGGCGGCCAGCGCGAGCGCGACCAAAGCAAGACATCCGATCAACAGCATCTGGAAGCGTGGTGCGATCAATCGGCGATCGACGAGCTCATCGAGTGCGCGGGCGGTTCCCACCTGAAGGTCGGGGTCGTTGCGCTGCAACACGGTCTCGACCGTGCGCAGTTGCGCGGCAGGCTCGCCTCGGGTTCGCGCAACGAAGTACGTGAACCAGCGCGGCAGCTGCCGATTCGAGAAGTAGATCTCGGGCTCTGCGGTTTCAGATGGGTCGAACGGCCGCACATCGGCCACTACACCAACGATCTCGAAGCTCTGCTCGCCTTCGAGCCAGCGGATACGCTGGCCGACCGGATTCCGATCTGCGAAATAACGACGCTGTGCCGCCTCATTGATGATGGCGACCGCCGGTGCGCTGGCATGATCGCTCTCAGCGAACCGCCGTCCGCGCCGCAACGGCAACCCGAGCGTGTTCAGGTACTCCGGCGCTGCATCGTACCAGCGCAGTGTGGCGGCCTCTTTTGGATCCGGATAGTCGCGTCCCTCGACCCGGAAACGACCGCTCTCCTCGCCGCCGAACAGGGGCCCCGCCGATGCAGTGCCCACTGCTTCAATGCCGGGCTGTGCTGCCAGCTCGCGCTCGAGCTGCTGAAACAATCGCGTGAGTTGAGTCCGCTCGGTGTATTTCTGGTTTGGCACCGAGAGCGATACGACGATGAGTCGCTCACGCGGGATGCCGGGCTGCCAGTCGACCAGTGTCGTGAAGCTGCGCACCAGCAATGCGGAGCCGACCAGCAGCGTGAGCGCCACCGCAATCTCCACGACGACCAGCGCGCGTCTCAGCCGCAACCCGAACCGATCGGTGAGTTGACGCGCGCCCTCGCGCAACGCTACCGCAGTCGCTACCCGGGTCGTGCGCCAGGCCGGCCAGGCGGCTACCAGCAGCGCAGTGGCCATGGCGAGCGCAAACGCAAAGAGCAGCGCGCTCGCGTCGACACTGATTTCGTCCAGCCGCGGCAGCGTGGCCGGCGCGAAGTGGCTGAACATTCGCACCGCTGACCAGGCAACCAGAAAGGCGAGGGCACCGGCGGCCAAGCCAATAACGACCGCTTCGTTGATGATAAGCCCTGCGATCCTGCGCGTGGACGCACCCAGCGCGACGCGCAAGGCAAACTCGTGCTGGCGCGCACTTGCGCGCACCAGCAGCAGCGCCGCGAGGTTGGCGCAGGTGATCAGCAGCAACAGACCGATCGCGGCGGAGAAAACGACCAGCTGCGTCTTTGTGCCCCTGACCACGTGGGATTTGAGCGATGCGACCGACACACCCCAGCCTTCATTGGTCGCCGGATGTTCGATCGCGAGCTGCTGCTGGATGCTGGACAACTCGGCCGCGGCCTGTTCCCGGGTTGCACCAGGCGCGAGGCGCGCGAGAGTCACGAAACCGCGCCAGCTGCGTCGCTCTTCATCGCGTGGATTGAAATGAAACGGTACCCACAGCTCGACGAAGTCGTAGTTGGGCAGGCGAAACGCAGGTGGCAGCACCCCAATGAGTGTAAACGGCCGGCCATCGAGCTCGACTCTGCGCCCGACCACCGAGCGGTCGGCATTGAACCAGACGGACCACAACTCGTGCGAAAGGATCGCAACCGGTGCATCGTCCTGGGTCAGCTCGGTAGGCGCGAAGAGTCGGCCGTGCAGCGGTTGCGTCCGCAGCACCTCGAAGAGCCTGGGCGTAGCCAGTCCGGCATTCACGTGTTTCGACTGGTCACCGTGCCGGAGCAGGAAGGACCACTCCCGACCCTGACCGATGCTCTCGAGCGTGCGCGCGCGGTCGGCCCAGTCCAGTGCGTTGGGTGGTGCCGCCACGCAATGGCCGGCAATCGCCTCATTGGTCTCGCAGAGGATCACGACCCGCTCTGATTCGGCGAACGGCAGTGGCCGCAGCAGAATGCCACGCACGAACGCGAAGACTGCGGTGCTGGCGCCAATGCCCAGGCCGAGCAGCAGTATAGCCCCGATCGCGAATGCAGGATCGCGTAACAGCTGCAGGCTCGCCGAGCGCAGTCTGGCCAGCCGATCACGCATGGTAATCTCCCGAGCAAAGGTTCACACGGTGAAGGCCGGGACTGATGCAATCCGTTGTACCAGCATGGGTACATGCGTCGCTCTTACGACATCGGCCTCGACGCTGCCGAAGGCAATGCGCTGCCAGCCGGTTCGGCCATGTGTACTCATCGCGATCATGTCGGCTTTGCAGCGCGCGGCCGCGTGCACGATGCCATCGGCTGCGGTCGAGTCACCGAGCACAATGGTATCGATACGAAGGGACGGGTCCGCAATCCGGTGAGCAATCCGTTCGACGTAGTCGCGGGCGTCGGCGTCCAGCACATGGTCGACGCCATGATCGATCTGCGATTCGACGATGGCAGCGTAGGTCGTCGGAACATCGGACTCGAACACCCGCACCAGCGAAAGCCGTGCGTTCATGAGGCGAGCCAGCTTGATGGCGGGGTTCAGAATCACCTCTGATTGAGGCGAGCCATCCAGCGCGACCACGATGTGCTTGATGCTCCATGGTGCGGTGCGCATCGCCGCATTCCCTTGCGGCCGCAGCATCAGCACGGGCACAGACGCACGCCGAACCAGCTCATCGGTCACGCTGCCCACCCACATGCGTCCGATGACACCGCGGCCGTGCGTAGTCATCACCACCAGATCAATGTCATTTTCCCGCGTATAGGCGTCGAGCGCGTGCGGGATCTCGCCACCGAGCGTGGCAGCCCGCACGCTGAGGCCGGAATCGATGCGGATCCGTACGGTGAGTTCGGTCAAGTAAGACTCGTTCACCACGCGGCTCCACGCTGTGTCGGGGCCACGCATATCCTCGTCGACCCGAACCAGGTGCAAGTCGGCATGCCACCGGGCCGCGATATCGACGGCGATCGGAAGTGCCCGTTCGCTGAAACGCGAACCATCCAGCGGTACCATGATTTGATTCGACATAGCGGCCTCCTTGTTCAGCCTTGTGAAGGTCAACCTGCGGTCTCGGCCCGGTCATGCGCTGTAGGGAGGAGGAGGATTCGGTGTCGTCGGATTACTGATTGACCAGCGGCGATCGCCTCACCGTGTTGGCGCCAATGCCCAGGCCGAGCCGCGGTCAGCCTTCGTCGTCCAGCTCCTGCTCCTCGCGCAGCTGCTCCGGCGGCCTGGCGCAGATCGGGCACATGCTGCCGGTGCAGGTCTCTCCGATCTCGGTGCAGATCACGTCCATTAGCGTGTTGTCGGAATCTTCTGCGTTCACGGGGGAGCGGATGATTACCGCAACTTCGCGATCGCAGGCCGAGCAGAAAATCATGTGCTTTTCCATGCTGTCCTCCAGCGATACTCGATTTGAAGACGAGATGGACCACGATCAATCTCCTATTAACCGTTAATGAGCAGGTGCACGCCAATCGATGCGGCGTAACCGAGCGCAATCGCCCAGGTCCAGCGCAGGTGGCTCATGAACGTGTATTGCCCGCGCGCGTGTCCCATCAGTGCGACGCCGGCGGCACTGCCTACGCTCAGCAGCGAACCGCCGACACCGGCCGTCAACGTGACCAGCAGCCACTGCGTGAGATTCAGGTCGGGTGACATGCTGAGGACGGCGAACATGACCGGGATGTTGTCGACCACCGCGGAGATCAGTCCGACCACGACGTTGGCGACCGTGGGGCCGAGTCCGCCGTAGAGCGCGTGCGAGGCGGCGCTCAGGTAGCCGATGGTGGCCAAACCGCCGACACACAGGATGATGCCGTAGAAGAACAGCAGCGTGTCCCACTCAGATCGCTGCATGATGCCGAACACGTCGAAGGTCTCGTACGGACGCGCGGCGCGCGCGGGCAGAGCCGGCGCCAGTACGAGCTGTCGCGATTCGATGCGAACGGCACTGGGCGAGAGCTGCACACTGGTCTGCGCGTAAGCCAGTGCAGGCGCACCTTCGCCATCCCGTACAAAGGTCGGCTCGCGTGGAGGATTCTCGCCCGAACTGGTCAGAGATTCCATGACTTCCGTGAGCTGCCGTGACCAGCGCGGCCGCGTCCGCTTCAGCCCGTAGGAGAAGAGCTTCAGCAGGCCGAGACCGGTAGTCATGCCGATAAACGGGGGCAGCTTGAGCAGGTTGTACGCGCTCACGGTCATTGCGATCGTGAAGGCGAACAAGGCCACGACGGTCCAGCCGCCGCGCTTGACGTGTACATCCTCGAAGACCGGTTCGGGTGCCACCTTGGGCAGCGCGAACTGCATGAAGAACGCGGGCACGAACCAATTCACCAGCGAGGGCAGGAACAGCCGATAGAACTGCCAGAAGCCGACCTCTCCCGACTGCCAGACCATCAGCGTGGTGATGTCACCGAACGGCGACCATGCCCCTCCTGCATTGGCCGCGACCACGACATTGATGCAGCCCAGCGCGATGAACTTCGGATTGCCGCGTCCCAGGGTCAGCACGACGGTACCCAGCACCAGGGCGGTGGTCAGGTTATCGATCTGGGATGAGAGAAAGAGGGCGCAGAGTCCGGTGATCCAGAAGAGTGCACGTAACGAGAAGCCACGGGCGACCAGTGCTGCGCGCAGCGCATCGAACACGCCCCGCTCCTCCATCGTGTTCACAAAGGTGACCGCGACCACGATGAAGAGCAGCAGCTCGGCAAAGTCACCGACGTTGTGGCGAATGGCGGCGGCGGCTGTGGTCGTATCACCCATGCGTAGATAGGCGATACCGATCAGCATCCAGATCAAACCCGCAGCAACCATGACCGGCTTGGATTTGCGCAGGTTCAGCTTCTCCTCGAAGACCACGATCAGGTAGGCCAGCCCGAAGATCACGAGCGCGGTGTAGCCGGCCCAATGGTGCGTCAGGCTCGCCGGTGCGGCGGCGTCGTGGATTTCCTGCAAGAGCATCAACATTTCCCCCAGCGGGTTCACGGTTTCTTATCGAGCTGCTCGACCCGGTTCTCCATCACGACGTGTGACAGGTTGGTGATCGAGCAGATCGCATTGGCGCACGCAGTCCCGCAGTCCAGGCAGACCAGCTCGGGATCGTGCAGTGGTGCCTGCCCACCGTGCAGCGGGATCTCGCTCCAGACCACGCGCACCTCGCGGTTACAGCGATCGCAATACGCGAGTTTTGTTTTCATCGTGACCTCCTCGGTCAGGCGGAACGGATCAGTTGTGCACCAGGCGAACAGTCATCGAGCACGTGTTGCGCGGCATCGGCTGGCCAGCCGAATACAGCCGTAGTCGCCGCATCGGCTTCGATACAGGTTGGCGCCGTGATGGTGACGCTGTGCCACACACTCTTGCGCGGCTCTGCAGTGTTCGGGTCCATGATGTGGTGGTAGCGGCGGCCGCCGTAGGTGAAGCCCTGCTCGTAATCGCCTGAAGTCGCGATCGCGCCATCGCTCAGTGCGTGCTGGCCGATCAGCTGGGTCGGATCGCTGGGCGAGCGGATGCCGACATCCCAGGCTTCCTCATCCCGCGATCGTCCCAGCGCGTAGATGTCACCGCCCACGTTCACAAAGCCATCGACGATGCCCCACTCGCGCAGCACGTCGACCGCGCGATCGACGCCGTAGCCGGCCGCAATGCCGCCCAGGTCGATCGCGGCATCGCCTTCGCGAACGAAGAGCGCTGCGCTGCGCGCACCGGCATCGACATCGATGCGACGATAGAGCTGGCGATTGGCCAGACGCTGAATGGCGTCGGGCGGCGGCGGTGCATGCCGCTGCTTCACATCCCACAGGTCGACTACGCGCGCAATGGCGGGTTCGAACGCGCCATCGGTTGCGTCCGCCCAGTGCAGCGCGCGCTGGACCACGTGTGCGGTTTCAGGCGAGACACTCACGCGCTGCAAACCGGCCCGCGCATTGGCGCGGCCAATGTCGGAGTTGTGGTCGAAGCGGGTCATGAGCGTCTCGATGCGTTTCAACTCCGCCGCGGCGGCCTGCAGCGCAGCGCGCGCATACCGTTCGTTGTGGTGCACGACAGCGAGGTCGGCGGTGGTGCCCATGGTCGCGACCTGGTGCCGGATCAGGTAACGGCGGTAGCGCTTGCCGGTCAGCATCCCGCCGAGCACGAAGGTGCCGGCTGCCAGTTGCAGCATCTGTCGCCGGGTGGGCGCATGAACGTTGAAATCAGACATTTTTCTCCTCCAGCGCGCGCTGACATGGAGACTTGCAGAGCGTGCATTGTGAGCCGCATGGCGCCTTCGGGCGGAGCAGCCCGTAAATCGCAAACAGGAGCGCGAGTGCGGCGACCGAGATCAGGGTCGTGATCATTGGGAGCTGAACAATCCGGCAAAGCCCATGAAGGCAAGTGACAGGCTGCCGGCGATGAGGAAAACGATGGCCATGCCGCGTGCGAGCGCGGGCACGCTGGACAGCTCGATGCGTTCGCGGATGGTGGCCATCAGTCCGAGTGCCAGCGTCAAGCCGATGCCGGCGCCCAGCGCGAAGGCCAGCCCCTCGAGGAAACCGTAGCCGCGATTGGTCTGGAAGATCGCAAAGCCGAGAATGGCGCAGTTGGTCGTGATCAGTGGCAGGTAGATGCCCAGCTCGCGGAACAGCGTTGGGCTCACCTTCTTGATCAGCATCTCGACGATCTGCACCAGCGATGCAATCACGACGATGAAGCTGATGATGCGCAGGTAGGGCGCAGGCCCGAGCACGAAGCGATTGAGCGCCCAGACCGCCACGGCGGTGATCACCATCACGAAGGTGTTGGCCGCGCCCAGGCGCAATGCATTGCCGGGCTTCTGAGTCACGCCGACAAAGGGACACAGGCCAAGGAAGAGCGTGAGCGTGAAGTTGTTGACCACGGCCGCGGAGATCAGGATCCAGCCCAGCTCGCTCATACGGTGACCTCCTCGAGCGCGGGCTCGGCCTTGCGCGTGACGTCGTGCGGCCAGGTGCGGATCGGTGTCTTGCCCGCGCGCCGCTGCTGTCGCTCACGCCACCAGCCAAACAGCAGCAGGTACGCTGCCAGCGTGAAGAAGCCGCCGGGCGGGAGTACCATGATGACCCAGGGCTCGAAGTTGGGGCCGAGCAGGTTGAAGCCGAGCAGGGAACCGCTGCCCAGCAGCTCGCGCAGGCTGCTCATCAACAAAAGCGCGACGGCAAAGCCGGCACTGTTGCCCACGGCATCCAGCATCGAGCGATAAACTGTGTTCTTCGCCGCAAACGCTTCCTGGCGGCCCAGGATGAGGCAGTTCACCACGATCAGCGCGATGAATGCGCTCATGGTGTTGTAAATC
>JBBDWZ010000199.1:0-20581 GCA_040902615.1 Gemmatimonadota bacterium
CAGCCCTATCACGTACACAGCGAGCCCCCCCAAGGCGAGCCAGCAGATCCAGTACAGCCAGGCCTCCCACCATAACTGCTGCGCCTGGCGTGCTTCGATGCGATGCTGGTCGACCATGCCCCACACGTGAAGTGCCAGGCCGGACAACACGAGAAAAACACCCAGACCGGCCAGATAGCGCGCGGCCAGCGTACCCAGGCCGAGCCCGAGTACGCCCGCACCGCTGGTCGACGATAGTGAGGCCAGTTTCAGCCTCGCGGCAGTTCCGTCGGGTTCGACTGCGCTCACGTGTGGGCAACCTGCGCGCGGCGCGCAAAGAAATTGTGCAGCCCAACGAACAGCACTGCCACGTACACGCCGAAGGCGAAGCTTTCGACCAGCCCCAGAAGGAAACTGGCCGGAGAGATCCAGGTGAACCCGGGCAGGAACAACGCCAGCCCTTCGTGCAGGATCGGCAGTCCGGGCAGGAGCAAACCACCAAGCACGCAGAGCGTGAAGCTGATGGCGAGGAAAAATCCGAGGGCTGGAGCCCAAATCCTGATTCTGTACATCGTGTATTCCTCTCTTTCGAGGTTATTGGTTAATGACTGACTGCGTTACTGCCGGGCCGCAGCTCCGGACGATGGTCATGAGACGGCCGTGAGCGCGGGCGCGGCCACTGTCATCGGCGAGCGAGTCGCTGAGCGGGACAACTCGCGCTCCTTCCACAACGAGTAGATTGCCGGGATCACGATCAGCGTGAGCACGGTGCTGCTGATCATGCCCCCCACCATGGGCGCGGCGATCCGCTTCATCACACTGGCGCCGGCGCCACTGCCCCAGAGAATCGGAAGCAGCCCGGCAATGATGGCGGTCACCGTCATCATCTTCGGGCGCACCCGCTCAACCGCGCCCTCCATGATCACGTGGTAGAGATCGGCGGTGGAAACGGGCCCGCTGGAACGGCGAGCCGCCCAGGCATGGTCGAGATAAATGAGCATCACGACACCGGTTTCGGCGGCGACACCGGCGAGCGCGATGAAACCAATGGCAGTGGCAACCGACCAGTTGTAACCCAATGCCGCCATGAGCAGGACGCCGCCCACCAGTGCGAACGGCAGAGACAGCATGACGATCACGGATTCGGCTACGCTGCGGAAATTCAGGTAGAGCAGCAGGAAGATGAGCAACAAGGTCGCGGGCACGACCATGAGCAGCTTCCGCTGGGCGCGCTGCATGTACTCGTACTGGCCGGACCACTGCAGTGTGTAGCCGCCGGGCAGTTGCACCATCCGCTCGACCATTTGCTGCGCCTCACGCACGTAGCCGGCGAGGTCGCGGCCCTGCACGTCGACGAAGACCCATGCAGTCGGAACCGCGCCTTCCGTGCGCACGACCATGGGTCCGGGCACGTTGCGCACGTGCGCGATCTGGCCGAGCGGGATTTGTGCGGCACCACGGTTGATGTTTGCCGGCCGGGGCATGTTTCCCATCGCGTCGGGGCCGGCTGCAGCGCTTTGTGACACGGGCACCAGGACTTCGGCCAGTTTTTCCGGCTGATCGCGCAGCTCCTGTGGGTAGCGCACGCGCACGGCGTACCGTTGCCGGCCTTCAACCGTCTGCGTGATGGTCATGCCGCCGACGGCGGAAGCAAGCACATCCTGCACGTCCTGCACGCTCACGCCGTAGCGTGCGGCGGCCTGACGGTCGATCTCGACATCCAGGTAGTAGCCGGAAATGGCGCGTTCGGCGAACACACTGCGAGTACCGGGTACCGCTCGAATCGCCGACTCGAGCTGCCGGCCGATACGCTCCAGCTCCGCCAGGTCAGGCCCGAAGATCTTGATGCCGACCGGTGTGCGAATCCCGGTTGCCAGCATGTCGATGCGGCCCTTGATCGGCATGGTCCAGGCGTTGGTGACACCCGGCATGCGCACCGCAGAGTCCATTGCCGCGATCAACGTTTCCGTGGTGATGCCGACCCGCCACTCCGATTCGGGCTTCAACACAATCGTGGTCTCGGCCATGTCGAGACCGGCGGGATCGGTTGCGGTGTTGGCGCGGCCCGCCTTGCCGAATACGCTCTGCACTTCCGGGAAGCTGGCCAGGATGCTGTCCTGCTGGCGCAGCAGCTGGCGCGCCTTGCTCACGCTGATGCCGGGCAGCGTGGTCGGCATGTAGAGGATGGTGCCCTCGTCCAGTGGCGGCATGAATTCACCACCAATGCGCGAGAACGGAATCCAGGTGAGAATGAAAACCGCGAATGCACCGGCGATGACCGGCCAGCGGTAGCGCAGCACCCAGTCGATCGTAGGACGATAGACTTTGACCAGTCCGCGATACAGCGGGTTTCGATGTTCGGCCGAGATGCGCCCGCGAATGAACAGCCCCATGCAGACGGGTACCAGCGTGACCGAGAGCAGACTGGCCGCGGCCATGGCCAGGGTCTTGGTCCACGCTAACGGCTGGAACAACCGGCCCTCCTGCGCCTCGAGCGTGAAGACCGGCAGGAAGGACACCGTTATGATCAGCAGCGAGAAGAAAAGCGCGGGCCCGACCTCGCGTGACGCGGCCACGACGACCGCCTGGTACTCCTTTTTCGAAAGCAGACGAGTGTCCAGAACATCGGCTTTCGCATCGCCGATTTTCAGGCGCAGCGCACGCTCGAGGTGTTTGTGCAGGTTTTCGATCATGACGATGGCGGCGTCGATCATGGCGCCGATGGCGATGGCGATGCCGCCCAGTGACATGATGTCGGCACCGACACCGACCATGCGCATGGCGATGAACGCCATGAGAATGCCGACCGGCAGCGTGAGGATCGCGACCAGCGCGCTGCGCGCGTGGAACAGGAAGATCAGGCAGACCAGCGCGACGACGATGGTTTCCTCGATCAGTTTTTCGCGCAGGGTCTCGATCGATCGGTGGATCAGGTCGGAGCGATCGTAAACCGGCTTCACGATCACGCCCGGCGGCAACCCGGCCGAGAGTTGCGCGAGTTTCTGCTTGACGTTCTCGATGGTGGCAAGCGCATTCTGGCCGAAGCGCATGACCACGATGCCGCCAACCACGTCGCCGCGTCCATTCAGGTCGGCCAGACCGCGCCGCACATCGGGATTCAATTCGATCGTGGCCAGATCGACCAGGCGGATGGGCGTGCCCGAGGCGGAGGACGTGACCATCACGTTTTCGATGTCGCTCAAGCCCTCCAGGTAGCCGCGACCGCGCACCATGAATTCGCGCTCGGTCAACTCGACCATCATGGCGCCGGCATCCTGGTTGGACGCGCGCAACGCGTTCATGACCTGCATGACGGAGATACCGTAGCCGCGCAGCTTGATCGGATCGACCGTAACCTGGTAGGTCTTCTCGAACCCGCCGACCGAGGCGACTTCACTCACGCCGGGCACCGCGGTCAGCTGGTAGCGGAGATACCAGTCCTGCAGGCTGCGCAACTCAGCGAGGGAGCGTCTGCCGGTGGTATCCTCGAGCACGTACTGGTAAATCCAGCCCAGACCGGTTGCATCCGGCCCGAGCGCGGCCTGCGCCGAAGCGGGCAACTTCCCGCGAATCGAAGAGAGGTACTCGAGCACGCGGCTTCGCGCCCAGTAGAGGTCGGTGTCGTCGTCGAAAATGACATAGACGAACGAGATGCCGAAGAACGAGTAGCCGCGCACGGTTTCGGCGCCTGGAACTTTCAACATCTCGGAGGCGATCGGGTAAGTGACCTGGTCCTCGACGATCTGCGGTGCCTGGCCTTCGTATTCGGTCTGCACGATGACCTGCACGTCGGACAGGTCGGGCAGCGCTTCCAGCGGTGTGCGCGCCACCGAGATAATGCCCGCAACCACAGCGAACAGCGTCAACGTGATGACGATGAACGGATTCTCGACCGACCAGCCAATGATTCGCTTCAACATGAGGTCAACTCGCTCAGTAGTCTGTCACACACGTTCCGATACCCAACGTCCCTGTCTCGACACGGCCAGCATGCTGTTGCAGGGTATCGGAACCTGTGGGACAGTCCATTAGTGCTTGTGACTGGTGGTGACCGGGGCCGGCTGCGCTGTTGCGCCGCCGGGCAGCGCTTGCAACGCGGACCCGAGATTCGATTCCGCATCGATCAGGAAGTTCGCGGACGCAACCACGACGTCCCCGGCTTTCAGGCCTTCGAGCACCTCCGCATGCTCGGAGGTCACAAAGCCGATGCGCACCGTGCGCGGCGTCAGCGTTCCATCCGGATCGCGCACGAAAACGAGTGAACGGGTTCCAGTCTGGAGCACGGCCGAGCGGGGCACGTGTACGCCGGCGTCATGCACCGGGACATCGAATTCCAGCGTTGCATACATGCCGGGCTTGAACAACAGGCCGGGATTGCGGACTTCGACACGGACCCGGCCCGTGCGCGTTTCGGCTGAAACGGTCGGATACGTGTAGCTGACGCGGGCCGGGAATCGGCGATCTGGATACGCCTCGAGCGTGATCGTTCCTGTGCGTCCGATCCCCACACGGGCCAGGTCCTTTTCAAAGATTTCGGCGTCGATCCATACCACCGACAGGTCGGCGATGCGGTAGAGATCCATCCCCGGCATGATGCGGCCACCACTCAAGACATTCTTCTCGAGTACGAGTCCGGTTGCGGGTGAGCGCAACATGAGCGTCTTCCGGGTCTGACCGCTCGACTCGATACGCTCGATGTCGGACGCGGGGATGTCCCAATACGAGAGTCGCCGGCGCGCAGCCTCGAGCAGTTCACGCGCATTGTTCGCGGTGGTGCCGGAGATCCCGGCTCGATCGCTCAGACGCCGGGCCAGGATCAGCTCCTCCTGCGCAGCTACCAACACGGGGCTGTACACAGCAAGCAATGGCTGGCCTTTCACAACCGACGCACCGGTAAAGTCGACGAACAACTCTTCGACCCAGCCCTCGATCTTCGGGTTCACGGTACTCACGCGCGTCTCGTCGTATGTGACCTGGCCAACCGTTCGGATCTTGCTCAGCAGCGGGCCGTATTCGGCGGTTGCGTAGGTGACACCAATACGCCCTGCATTTTCGGCGCTGAGGCGTACCGGCTGCTCGTCGCCGCTCGCGGCCGTCCCGTGCACCGCGTGGCTTTCCGGCGAGTCCGGCCCGGGAGAGCCATCACTCAGCAGATACGCCGTCACCACAACGGCCGCGCTCGCGATCAGCGCCAGCGAGAGCACGGCTTGTCTACTTTTGGTCATGATTGCCCCACGAAGAGTGGTTCCCGGCTCGGTAGTTCGCGGCCGATGTTCATTTCGAGTTCTGCGATGGCGGCGCCGTGTTCGGCGATCAGCGCGAACACCTCCTGCCGGTAGCGATTCAACGTCATCTGCCCGTCGACCAGCGTCATGAAATCGACCGAGCCAACGCGATACGCGGAAAACGCGGATTGGACATTGGCTTCGGCCTGCGGCACGATGTCGTTGCGATAGAGCGTCAGCAGCGTCGCGGTTCGTTCGAGCGTGGCCAGCAGTTCACCAATCCGTGCGTGGACGTCTGCGCGCATCGCCTGCAGCTCGGCCTGCGCCATGCGTTGCATTGCCGCCGCTTCGTCACGCATGCGCAGTTGCCGCTGACCCGCGAATACCGGCACAGTAAAACCGAGCATCACGCTGCCCATCCGCTCGGTACCCATCGTAGCAGGCCGCTGTCCGTAGGCGAGTCCAACCGTGAAGTCAGGCCATAGTTCTCGCCGGGCGAGTGCGCTCAGCAACTCGGATTGCTCGACCAGCACATGACCACGTGCCAGCATGGGCTGTGCAGCCTCGGCCCAGGCGCGCAGCGTATCGCCACCCGGCACGGACCCCGGGATCTCGGCAAGCCGGACCTCGGCAATGCGGGTTTCCGCCGCGCGGTTGAGCACACCATTCATTCGCGCAACCGCCGCGCTGCGCATCGCGCGCATGCGGGCGAGGTCGGCTTTCATCCGGGCAGTCTCGACGTTCGCACGCAGCACATCGCTTTGCCGGCCCTGGCCAGCGCCATACATCGACTTGGCTACCCGCTCGAAGTCCTCGAGCAGCTGGAGGCTTTCGTTCATCACCAGCAGTTGCCGATCAACGGAGTACAGCTCGTAGAATGACATGGCTGCCCGCGCGCGCAGCTGCCACCAAACTCCGTTAGCCTGCGCACGCGCGACGTCCGTGTTCCTGCCCGCAATTGCGCCAGCCAATGTGAGCTTGCCTGGAATCGGCATCATCTGCATGAGTTGTACGGATGGCGCCATCGACGTAGGCATGTTCGCCGAAAAACCCGGCAGTGAGAAGTTCATCACGCCGAGTTGAACTGACGGGTCAGCCGGGAGCCGTGCTCCGGGCTCCCGCTGTGCCGTTGCGTCGACGAGGGCATGGGCCGCCACGAGCTGCGGGTTGCGTTCCCGCAGCTGCGCGTACACGTCAGGAAGCGTCAGCTTGTCCTGGGCTGCGAGCGGAATCCCGCCCGCTGCATGCAGAACCAGTAGCAGACACAACACCCGCAACCTCGGTAATGAACGAACCTGCATTGCCCTATTCCGTCGTGAAGGTGAAAACCATGCCGTAACTGCCGTTGGCGTGTTGCCAGCCGGCGCCCATCATGCCGGTGTTACTGCCCATCATCGCGCTGCTCAGCCACTGCCCGCCCATGCCCATGCCGTTTCGATCCAAGCCCATCATGTGGTTCTGTGTGTCCTGCATGCCGCCGCCGACGTGAATCGTGTAGAGCGTAAGAGGCGCAAGCGGCCTGGCAGGCGCTAACCGCAGCGTCCGGCGATCGCTCGACCAGGACCACGCTCCGGCGACCAGCGGCCCGGTCACGGGACCCTCATGCACCGCGATATACTGTTCCATGCCCTGGCGCATCGCGTGCGTGAACTGAAGCGTGACCTTCGTGGTGACCATCACACCGATCGATCCTCCGGCCGGCGCAACTGCGGCGAGCTGCGAGTCTGCAGCGAGGCCCATGTGGTTTTGATTGCAGCCCAGACCGGCAACCAGCAACAACGCGCCAATTCCAATTTGTGTTCTCATCTCGGCTCTCTCTTTCTCGTGTGAGGCCCACTCCGCGTACCCGTGTCTGACGAAACGGGAAACGCACGACTAACGCTACGAATGCTTGGTAATCGGGATGTCACCGCGGTCCAAAGCCACGGAAACGTTCCCTATGTAGGGATCAGGTTCGAGGAGGGGGCGATTCGAGCAGGTGAAGGGCGCTGAGCGGTGGTGCCGTCGATCTGATCTCGGTCATGGCATTGGATGAGGGCAATACTCGCCGGTTGATCGGTGCAGGTGCGGCTGCCATGCCCCCACACTGCAGATGTAACGTGCATGCCCCTGCGCACTCGCGAGCGGCTGCATTGCAGCAATCATCGCCGTTATGATGATCGACGGAGATTAGGCGTATTTCGGTCTGCGCGTGGGCGTGGGCGGGAAACGCGAGCGCCGCGCCCGCGTTGGCGGCAAATACTGCCGCCAGCACGATCACGAGCCGGTTCCACTTCCTGAAACGCCGCATGCTTGCCTACTCTTCATACGAGGAAACTCGTAAATCAAACCTCGCTGTTCTGCACGAACCGTTCAGTAGGGTTTCCTCCGCGTCTCGTGTCAGGCAAACCCTGAACATCAGCCGCGAGGCTCAACGAGACGAAACGTGGCGCGGCCGCAAACGCTGGAGCTAAACTGCAAGGCGACGTGCCAATTCATGGAGCCATGAGCAGGAGACTCGACCATGCACACAACGGATTGTGGCCTCCCCGTTTGTTTGTTTAGCGGCAGGCGTGCGCTGACGCACGCGTCACACGGTGACTCGTAAATGGCGCCGCACCCGGGCCTTTCCGGCGGGAGACTGAACCGCGTGTACCGTTGGACTCGCAATCTGCATCTGTACGTCGGTTTGTTCATGAGCCCTTTCCTCCTAATTTACGCTGTCAGTGTGATTCTCTTGAACCATCCAGCGAGGCCTGCTGCAGGACAACTGCCAACCCGGGCCAGTGAGACGACGGTTCGCATCACCGATCAGGAAAACAGCCTGGACCTGGCCAAGGACATCCGCGGCCAACTCGGTCTGACTGGTGAAATTGGATACGTGAATCGCAACCGGGAAAGACAACGGCTTTCGTTTCCGATCGACCTGCCCGGACGCAAGACGGTGGTGCGAGTTGACCTCGCAACCGGGGGCGCACGGATCGAGCGGACGGAAACGGGAATCGGCGATGCGATGAATTACCTGCACAAGATGCCGGGCCCGCACAACGTCGCGATTCGCGGCAACTCGTTGTTCATGAGCGCGTGGCGCTGGCTGGCGGATGCAACCGTGTACCTGGTGCTGTTCCTGTCAGCCAGCGGCGTCTACCTGTGGCTGGTTTTGAAAGCGGAGCGTAAAGCCGGTCTGCTCGTTCTCGGCGCGGGGATGGCGACGTTGGTCGGCCTTCTGATGGCCATCGTACCATGACGACGCGGTCCGTTCGAAGGCGCTACGTCGGCGAAACTCGATCCGCTTTGCGGCATGCGGGCGTGCGGGCCGTCCGCATCTGGAACCGGCGGTTGCATTTCTATGTCGGTCTCTACTTCCTGCTGTTCATCTGGCTTTTCTCGATTTCAGGGCTGCTGCTCAATCACAGCCAGTGGTCGGTCGCGCAGTTCTGGGACAAACGCGAAGAGTCGTCGAGCGTACTCGAAATCCGAGCGCTGTCGGCCACGGCCGATGAAGCCATTGCCCATGAGTTGAGCCAGCAGCTTGGAGTGGTTGGCGAAGTTGGCCGGATCGAACGTGCCGAGAACGGAAGATTCCGGCTCCAGGTCAACCGGCCAGGCCGCACGCTGCAGATCGAAGCCGATCTTGCCGCAAGGAGTGCGTCGGTAAAGGAGATCACGGTCAATGCGGCTGGCGTGCTGGATGCGTTACATCGCTTTACGGGTGTCCGGGTTGATGATCCGAAGGAACAGCGCGATTGGCTGCTGACTGGACTCTGGAGCTTCGCGATGGATGCGCTGGCCGTAGGACTTGGGATCATGGTGCTGAGCGGAGTCTACATGTGGTTTCGGCTGCGAAAGAACCGCCGGGCTGGGCTGGTTGCGTTGAGCGCAGGAGTGGTGTCCTGCGGCTTCTTCGTGATCGGGCTGACGACGCTGTTCTGAGCGGACCGATGTCAAAGAGGCCAGCGTCGAACTGGGGCTGGCCAGGGGGACCTATACGGTGCGGTGGCAGGCGATCGCCGCTGACAGTGCCCAGGGCAGCGGCAGCATCAGCTTCATGTACATGCCGGGCTCGGAGCACGTACATGACGCGCGTCGCTACGCACAGTAGCGTTCGTTACCGTGAAGGAGGGGCGTGCGCGTCCGCGGGGGCAGCGACTTCGGCGGCACTGACTGCCTGTTCGCGCAAGTGGTTGGACCGTGCGCTCAATAGGATCATAACCAGCGAACCAAGAGTGAGCAGCAGGCCCACGATCAGTGCAGCGTTGTCGCCGCGACGAGGGGATTCGCGGCTCACGCTCACTCGTGCCGAACTCGGTGCAGTCGTCATATCGGGTTGCACGCAAGCCTTTTCATCGGTTGCTTTGACGCCACGGCTATCCTTGTGCGGTCTCCAGATTCAGATCACTCTCGGTCAGATCGCCTGGTTCGGTTTCATCCTTGCCGGCGCTGACATTGCCGCGCTTCAGCGGGAACTGCAGTAACCATCCGGTAATTATCGAACCAACGATTCCGGCCTGAAACGCCATCAGGATACTCATGTCGAGCCATGGCTTGCCTGTAATACTGAACATGTGCAGGTCAAGCGGGATGATGGTATTGCGCCAGAAAGCCGGCCTTCGCTGAAGCACCTGACCACTGGCCTTCGCGATGTACACGTCACTCTTGCCCGGATCGTCGAACCGAAACCGATACGCAGGCACAGGGCGGTTCAAGTCCATCCAGAGCTGGGAACCCTCACCGACGTAGAAGAAGGTTGGCCGGCCGATCACCTCCTGCTGAGCAATGAGTCCGGCGACATCCACCGGTAGGGCCTCGATCGGCTCACCTGTGGTCGCGTCGAATACCTTTCCCAACTCGTCCAGCCTCTGCGTTACAACCCAGCCGTCGCGGTCATAAAGCCTGCGCCACTCTATCGCCTGCACCGGACGCGGGCTCGTGGCTAAGTGCCCCGCAACTGTTTGCAGAACCGTTTGCGGGTCCGCCAGCGTAGCACTTGTGGAGATACCGGAGGTCCACTCGGGGTTGATGCTCTCCTTCCCACGGAACCGGTCTTCTCTCGGCCCGAAACCCACCCACATGTAGATGCCTGCAGCCAACTCGACAATCAGTAACCCGCCGACGGCCACGCCGAACTTGCGATGTAGACTTCGGTTGGTGTACTGCCGGCTCCGGCTCGAGTCTATGACTCGATTGCGCCGCCAAAAGAACAACAAGTAACCGAAGCTCGACACCAGGATGACTCCGGTGGCGCTGGTGAAGAGGACGATCGTCCACAGCACGATGTGGTCGCTCAGTTGATTTACGTGGAAGATCCTGTACCACCAGTTGAAGCTGGCGGCTTCATCGTTGAGGCGGCGCAGCGTCCGCCCTTCGTCGCGCGACAAGATCAGCATCGCAGGCTGTTCGCCTTGTAGTCGGGCTCTAACCGCCTGGACGCGGTCAACGTCGTAATAACGATTGTACTCTGTCACGGGTTCCAGGCTGGCGAACCGCGTCCCGACCAACGCCTCACTCGCAACCGCCGCCAGCAACTCATCTGAAAGTGGATCGAGGCGCTTACCCGTTCGAGCATCGAAGACGATGGCGAGCGCCGATGGCGTTGGCTTCACCACATACCAGAGGTGCGGACCACGGGACTGCAGTCGAAGCGAGTACACGCGCTCGAGCCCCTGCTCGGCGGATATGCGCTTGAGCACCGCGCTCGGAGTGATGACCGCTGATTGCAGCGACACATCGACGGAATTGACGGGATTGAGCCTGTAATTTCCCGCCAGACCATTCGGTGCATTCATTATTACGAGCATCATGGCCGTCGAGGATACGATCCAGCCCAGGAGCGGCAGGGTCAGGATCAACCCCAGCCACCTATGCCACCATGCGACTCGTGCCTTTCCTCGCGTTCCGATCATCGGTTCTCCTGTGTTCAACTGATCAACGGTAGCATACAACCAGGCGGCCGCGCTTCACAAAGCTTCTCATGGCTTCGATGGGCCGCGGCGTGTGTTGGCTTCCTTTCGGATAGCTTTTATCGAACCTAAAATGTGGCAGCTGGCCGCGGCCGGGCTATTTCGCGAGCCGCTGCCGTCCGGATCCAGTCATCCCAAAGGAGGTGTTATGAATTCCCGTTACGTGCTCGGTGGTTGGCTATGTGCACTCGGCCTCATGACGGTGGCACCGGTGGCCGGCCAGGATCCGGGTAATCCTCCAGACGCTGCCGCGGTCAAACAGGCGATCGAGGCACTGTTCAATGCGGTGCAGCGCAAAGACGTTGCGGCGCTGGACACACTCTATGCCGGGGAACGACTAACCGTTGTCGAGGGCGCCGGAATCAATCGCGGGTGGGTCGATTACCGCGATCACCACCTCGGCCCTGAACTGAAGGAGTTCGCCGACTTTCATTACCAGCCGGCGGACATCGAGCCCCATGTACAAGGCAACCTCGCCTGGGCGATTTTCCGCTACACGCTCAAGGCCAAAGCCGGCGAGCGCGTGATCGACCAGGTTGGTCGCGGCACGGCAGTTCTCGAGAAAAAGGGCGGCCGGTGGATCGTGTTACACACCCACACGAGCGGCCGTGCTCGCAGGCCGAATGATCCGGGCTGATCGCGCTTGCGAACCCCACGAAATACACACGCCCGCGTATTGCCCAACACAGGCGTGGGTCGAGTAATGAGCTCAACCCGCGACCATTCTTTATCGATTTGCGCTCAGGCGTTTTGGCCCGCACGCAAAAGAAGCCAGAGCCCGCCGAAAAGAGAAAGCGCGGTCATTGCGGTGATCGCGCCCCATTCCACAGAACCCGTGCTGACGGATCACGGCGCGATCCGCGATGCTGTAGAAGCTGACGGTGTGCCGGCGACAAAAGCGCAGCGTCGCCAGAAGCACACCCGTCAGCCCGCCGTGATAGGAAAGGCCGCCGCGCCAGACCGCGATCCATCGCTATCATATCGAAGCCGTAGTCGCGGAACTCAAAAACGAAGACGTGGAAGCGACGCGCACGAGCAGAGCCGCGAGGAACGACCCGGCCACATAACGCTCGACACCGTGCTCGTCGAGGTTCTGATCTCGCCAGCGCGCGCGGCGCGGACGAGATACCAGCGCACCAGGAAGAAGCCGAGGACGTATGCCAGGGAATACCAACGGATCCCCACTTCGCCGAAGATCCGAATAATAAACGGATCGAATCATGGCAGATGCGCGGCATCGCACTCAAATAGCATCAGATGCGGACGAACCGCGAGCCGGATCACGACCTTACTTTCGCGAAAGGACTTGCGGTGCGTTCCATTTAAGATCCAGTTGCATGTTCCAATTCGATTCAACCTGTCGAGTCGATGCTCCCGTTCGCGCAGCCAGAAAATCGCGATCGTAACGGCGACTGCGCCGACCCACTAGCGTAACGTCAAATGGGCCAAGTCCGCGGCCCAGGCGGACCTCTGTCGTAAGTTCGGCATCATGCCGCGATTCGCCGTAAAAGCGGGCAAATCGCTGGTAGTAGGTGTCGTCATCGTAACGGACTCGCTGCAAAGATGCGCCGAACGATGCGCTCGTCCACCATGCTTCGATGCCCAAACTCTGTGCATCAGAGCCGGGGCCAATGGCCGCTCCCAGCAACTGGCCGCGATTGGTGTGGCCTTGTGTTACGCCGGAATGGGTGTAATACGACACGAACCCGCGGCCATAGCGAACCGCGGCAGACTGTCCGAGATGAACCAATTCCCCCCAGACGCGGTACCGTGATTCGCCGGCTGAAATCAGTTTTCCCACACCGAAGACATAGGCCTGTGTCCAATCCGGCTCACGCAACAAGTCGCCAAGATCCAGCGGGCGCTCTTCACGTCCCCACTCTCCATAGACCTCAAATCCGGCCTGCGGAAACACCCACGAAGCGAGCAGAGCGGCGATCGTGTTGCTGTCGAGGCCGCTCTTGCCAACGGATGTATCGACCAAACGGCGCACATTTAATACGGGCGTAAACGCCAATGGCTGGTCGGCGAAATGTCCGACTGCAGCAAAGCCGATCCGCAGACCGGGCACAAACCTCGCTTCCATCGAGACCGTGGACCCCACCAGGATGTTTGAATCATTCGCGCCGTTCCCATCGAAAAAGGAAGACTCGGAGACGCTGCCCCAGAAAGCCTGCACATCAACGCGGAACGGACCCACTGCTACGGGCGCACGCGTTCCCAGGCGCAAGTGCCAAAAGCCGGGAGCGGTGTTGCTCAGCAGAATCGGGTATAACTTCGCGGCTCCGAGCCAGAGATTTTCATGAGAGACAGTCGCGTACGCTGGTCCCAGGTCGAGCCTGATGTAGGATTGACCCGCGTCCATTGCTGCAAACGGTTCGTTGCCGAACCGCTTGGGCCAGTCGATGCCACTGTAGTCGGGATGGGCGAACTCGGACCGGCCGGAGCTCGCGGAGCGCGGAAAGCTGAATTCACCGTTTGCACTCCAGGCGAATTCCGGCAGCACGCCTGCGCTCAATCCCGAACGCGATACTCCAGCCCCGCGCGTACATGAAACGATGCACCGACGCCGGCCCACAACAGTCCATCGTTTGCAGTACGCGGGTACGCCGAGTTGTAGGCCGTGGACACATTGAGCTGCGCCATGCGCAGACCCGTCACCAGACCGGCAGATCTCAAGTGGGGAAGACGAGTAACACATACGTTGACTGGCTGCGCGAACCCATGCACAAAGTGAGGCGATGAAACGGTCAAAACCGGCAGCGCGGGAATCACCGCACGGTCGAGTTCCTGCCGAATGAGTGCTCGGGTGGATGCGCACGAATCGGCCGACATGGCGGAACCGGCGATCGACCCGATGAAAGCAAGTTGCGTAAGCATCGTTACGCTTGCGCCAGTTCCAATTCCCGGATGAAACGAACGCCGAAAACAACCTGCGGGCCGAGTTGTACAATCTCGACCCGCGTCCCGCTCCATACCACCTCAGTCAATCGGGTCAGGCGGGTTGGGCTCTCCGCAAAAGGAGCCAGAGCCCGCCGAAAAGAGACAGCGCGGTCATTGCGGTGATCGCGGCCCATTCCACGGAACCGGTGCTGACCGGTAAGTCCATCATCGCATCCGTGGCGTGTGGCGTGCCGGACGCGCTCGGCGCCATCCCTTCGTGACCAACCGGCATGGGCGATGTTGGCTGCGGTACTGCCGCGGTCATTGCGAGGTCGGCACGGGCTACGACGTCCTTGTCCGGCGCCACCGCCACGACGGTGTAGTTACCGGGCGCAGCATCAGCCGGCAGGCTCAGATGCACGACGAATTGGCCCGTAGTATCGGTTCGCACGTTCAGCAGTGTGAAGGTCTTCATCACGCCACGAAGTTCGAGTCTGAACTCCGTTCCCTTCGTCAGTTTGCTGCCTCGAATCTCCAACTGCCCGCCAGCGGAAGCCGTTTTTGCTCCGAGGCGGATGACACCGGTCTCATGCGCAACTGCGGTTACCGGCAGGCACGCCATCAGCAGAAGACTCCATCCGAATCCGCGCATAAATCCCTCACATCCCGAGGTGTTGCATCTTCGGCGCGAAGATGCCGTAGACAAGAGCAATCAGGTAAAGCAGAGCCACGGCGGCCGCGGTCGCGGAGACCCAGCGTGGTCGGCCGCCCGCTTCGTTTGGCCGCCGGTCGATGACCGGCACCATGAAGAGAAATCCGAAGATCACCGCTGGTGCGATCAGCATTCCGACCATACCCAGCGTATTTTCGGCCGCGTATATCCACAGAAACGGCCAGAACGGCTTGGTCACCTCGACGCCATCGACGGCCGGGAATCCAAGCCCCGGGGGAAACAACGCCGCGACCATGCCTATGATCGCGGCGAATACAAGACCGAGTCCGGTCAATCGGCGGAGATGCATGGTGAAAACATGGGTCTTCGGCTCGCGCGAGTTGATGCCAAGATGTCGGATCAAAAAGAAATGGAGCGCGATGAGTCCAAACAGAGCGAGCGGTAAAAGGCTGACATGCGCGTTATGAAGTCGGGCTAACAGTGATGTGCTGGGCGCGAAATCAGGCGTCATCACAACGCCAGGCACACCCACCAGCTCAGCGCCCGCAACCGCATGCGCGAGCGCTTCACCACCCTCCTGGTCCCCGCGCAGAACCGTCCCGGTAAAGGCAAGCGCAAAAATGACCAGCAGCATCGCCGTACCGCTCCACCACGTGATCTCGCGCGGACGGCAATAACTCCGGCGCCAGAATACGTAGGCGAGATGCAGCACGATGGTGACCAGAACGAGCGATGCGGCCCAGTAGTGGACGCTACGAATCCAGTTACCCAGCTGTACCCGGGTCATGATATAGGCAAGACTTTCATGTGCGCCGAGTGGACTTGGATTATAGAACTGGTCTAGAAAAACTCCGGTGAGGATCAGAACGAGGATACCAAAGAACGTGATGCCACCCAGCATGTATGGCATACGATTGGCCGATGGTGGAACCGGATACTCGAGCGCGTTCCATGCCAGCCGCTCAGTGACGACATTCCCGGCTTTACTCGGTTTATCCAAATGCGTGTGTTTTTCGGCGATTGGCGCAGCGTCAGTACGATCGTTCAACCCACGCTCCATTCAGTTGGGGCGGATAAATGCCTGCCGCACTTGCTCATTCGACCAGAGGCGCCGCAGCACTGTGTCGTTTTGAATTCGCGCTTGAATCGCCGGATCACGCATCAGCTCAGCGACGAGTAGTCGCAGCTTTTCAAATGCAGCGTCTTCCGACGTCGTCGAACCCGTTGCGACCCGGCCCATTGCCGCGTGGTCCATGCCCGGCATGGTCTGCCGCGCAGCATTGCTCGGAGGCGGAAGCTGCGCAGGGGTGTTCTGACGCGCCATTTGCGCGTGGTCCATCGCACTCATGTCGTTTGCTGAAGGACGCGCGGCAGTCGGTCTCGTCGGTATGCGCGTATGGTCCATTCCAGCCATGTTTCCCGTGCCGCGCGCCGCTGGCATTGGCATTCTCGAATGATCCATTCCGGGCATTGCTGGTGTAGCCGCAGCGCCACCAGGCCGCGCCGCCATGTTACCGTGGTCCATTGAGGCCGTGGATGGCGCGGCACTGGAGTCTGCGGGCGTGTGCATAGTAGCGTGTGCGCCCGTGTCAGCCGCTGCGGGTTGCTCTGCCACCGGCTGCGTGCCCTCGCCTTCCTCAGGCGCTGGAGCGGGTTTTGTGCAGGCCGTCATTACCATCACGGTCAGTATCGTCAGGGCTCTCGCCTTCATGGTCTCACCCTTCTCTTACAACAGGCTTAATGCTTGTGCGGCGCCGGCGTCTTTTCGCGCCGTGCCTTCTCGAGCAACCGCTGTACATCGGGATCGGCCCACAACTTTTGCAGCTCGGGGTCGGTTTTGATGCGCGCCTGGACCGCGGGATCAGATAACAATTGTACCACAAAAGACAGCGCTGCCTGGTTCGCGGTCGACCCGCCTGCACTCATGCCGGTCATCATTTCACTCATCATCCGCTGCAGCACCGGGTCGGTCATCATGCGCTCACGGATCACCGGGTCCGCTATCATGCGCTCGTGCATCGCCATCATGCGCTCCATGTCCGTACCGGCGTGCTGCATCCCGGCCATGCTGTCGGCAGCGGTGCGCGGCGGCGGGCGCATGCCCGGCATGTTGGCGTGCTGCATGCCAGCCATGCTATCACGGGCAGCCGGACGCTGTTGCATTCCAGGCATGTTCGCATGCTGCATTGCGGCCGTGGTGTCACGCCCAGGCTGCATCCCGGGCATGTTGGCATGGTTCATTCCGGCCATCGACATCCCGCGTGGTACCGTTCCTTCCGGGAGCGCCGTGAAAATCCCACCCGAGGCGGTGCCGCCCATATTGTGCACGCCCATCATCTCCGCCATGTCCCGCCACTCCTGGACCGTCGTCGCGTAGGATGTGCGATCGCGGAAAAGTTCCGCCACACGCAAGAGCTCCTTGCGTTTTTCCTTCCGCGGAATCTTGCTGGACGTCAGAACGTCGGACACGACATCGTGCATCATGTGCAGATTGTCGAAGATGATTCCCGCTTCGGGATAACGCGTCGCGAAGAGCGGAGCTACAGCGGCTGTCATGGGCATGAGCCGCGGCATCTTCTCCGGTGGCGTCTCCAGCATCTGCCAGAACCGGCCGACCGAGGCAAGCACCCCAGTTTGCCGCTCATCCGGCGTCTTACCCAACAACAGCGGTTCATACAGCCCAATCTGCAACCAGTGGTAGGCCCAGATCAGTCCGTTGAATTTTGGGTACTTCTGCCGAAACTCGCCCGAGTACGGATGCCCATCCATGATGTCCATCGATTTGGGCGTGGAACTGAACGCTAGCTCGCGCCTGGTCTTGTAATAACGCAGCAGCTCGGCAACGCGGGCGTCTTTCTGAGCCAGCGCGATGGATTCATCGGCCCACACATCATAGATCTGGCGATGAAGCAGGTGCGCCCAATCGAACATGGCCTTCGCTTCCGGTGCAAGCTTGGCGTAGGCAATCTCGATCGCGCCTTCTTCCAGTGGTATGTTCGGCGGGTGCACCAGGAGCTCGCGCGTGATGAAATCGTACTCTTTCTCCTCGAGCCGCGAGGGTGGCGCATCGGGATAGTTGTACAAGGTCTCGTACAAGATCGCGTGACCGTAGTCGAACGCATTGAACATCCGGTCCGCCGCCGGATAGTTGTGACGGAACTGCCAGTTATGCGACGCGGGCAGATAGAACTGGTCGTAAACGCGCGACCACTGCGCGCTTGCCTCTCCCGTGAAAATGGCCAGAATGATCGCGAAGCCGAACCCAACGCCCGCGCTCCGGCCGGGACAGCGATGATGCATGCGGAGACTCCACTTCGGGATAATCATTGGTACCGCCCTACTGGAATTAGTGACCGCACAGCAAACGCATACGCGGTGCCGAACGTAAAGAACCACGACGGATCGTCGCCGGTCAGTCGTTTTCCAATCCCGCCATCGATCGCCAACCGCGGCGTGAGTTGTTTGCGCAAACCCGCGCCGGCGTTCCATTCGACTTCGCTGTCAGCCGTGATCGGATCACGCGCATAGATTTCCGCGGTAATCAGAGTAGACCGCAGTGGAAACGTACGATCAATGGCCAATCCGGCGAGCCAACGCGAGACCTCTTCGACCCCAATGTCGTCGCCTGGTGACGGCGTCGGTCCGAGGGTCGCGCTGCCATTGACTTGAAAACGAATCCAACGGTACGTACGCGTTGCAATGCCCTTGAACGAGGCATAAGCCTGATCGGCCGCCAACCCACCGACCGGGAGGGCGAGTTCGGTCGCAATTGCCATTGCGGGCAATCCAGCGGTTTCCACGTTCAGGTTGTACAGCATTGAGACATCGATGCCGGCGAGCCCGGTCCGGCGACCTTGCAAGGCCCCCGCATCCTGATAAACCAGAGGGAAACCGATCTCCACATGCATGTGTGGTAATATCCCGTACGCGATTTCGGGCTCGATGCCCCAATTGTAAATTCCACCGCGTTGCCGCTCCAACCGCAACGGAGCCAGCTGCAATTCGAAGCCGTACCGCTCCAGCGGATAAGCATCCTCGATTACAACGGGACGGCCCTTGTCCGTGTTGTAGAAGTCGGTTTGCGCGTTCAGGCCGACTGCCCAACCCACGCATATCGTGCAGCCAAGTAACGCGGCCCGAGCTCGAGTCTTCAGCATGTTTTTACTTTCCTTTTCCATCCACGATTATCCCTGTTGATGCGCGCGCTGACACCTGGACGGTGCAATGATAGCGGGGGCCGGATTTTATGTCTAGTAAAACGCCCAGGCCCGGCGTTAAGTTCCACGTTCATCCGTCTGGTGGCCGGTGTCTATGCGCAGCGATCCGATCAAACGAATCCAGCGTCCTACGCTGACGCCATTTGCTCGCAGGAATCCGCGCAACGCCGGCAGGTTTCGGCACAGGCGGCCATGTGCTCGTCGTCGAACCGATCGCAGTCTGCGGCGCACAGCCGGCAGATCTCAGCACAGAGTGCGCAAACGGAGCCAGATGCGTCAGCACTACGCAACATGGCCCGAGCGCTGGTTTCGCAAACATCCGCGCAGGTCAGCAACAGCGCAATGTGAGATGCTTCGGCGTGCTCGCCGCCGAGACCCAGGCAATGCGCGACTGTGGCATTGCAGGTGTCACCACATTCGCTACATGCATCAATGCAACGCTGCATGGCCGAGGACATAGCATTCGTTTGAGGCATCGGTCGCTCCGGTAAAAGGCGCATCGCTCACGAAATCTTTTACGCAGTATAAAATCTGCAAAAAGTGGTCCATGCTCGACGCCCGAGACGGCCTGGACTGAAGGTGTGCGCGACGCCCAAACTCGCTATCTTTGTGTCCGACGTTCTAAACGTCCTGACATCAGAAGGGATTCCGCATGCCCGAAGGTTCACCCCGTCGCAAAAACGGGCCAAAGCTTCCGCTGACGGTTCGACTGAGCGCCGACGGTCTGGCGAAGTTCATGGGCGACTTGGAGGCCAAGGTCATGCGGGCAATCTGGGACCTCGGATCGCCAGCTTCGGCACGAGCGGTTCACGAAGCCGTTAGTCGAGATCACGATGTGGCCCTCCTTACCGTGATCACGGTTCTGAACAAGCTGGTGGCCAAGCGAATGTTGCGGCGAGCGAAGCGGTCAGGCGTGCTTCACTATGAGGCGCGAATCACAGAAGCCGACTTTCGCATGCTTGCGACTCGGCAGGTCGTCGAGGGAATCCTCAGTTTTGGGCCAGAGGCCATGACCACTTCGTTTGTGGATGTGCTGGCCGAAACCGATCGCGACCGCCTGGCCGAACTGGCCCGGCTGGTACGCCGCAGAATGCGGGAACAGAGCGAATGAATGCCAAATCCGCGTTGATGCGCGAGCTGCCATTGCTGGTTCTGTTTGGTCTGATTGTTGTTGCGATCATGGTACTGGGTGCTCATCATGTGACCGATCTGCCCTTCCTAGCGTTCGGTGTACGAGACCACCTTGGCGCACTCTGTCTTATTGCCGTCCACGAGTTGCTGCGCCCAGTGCACTATGGTTTCCACGCCCTGTTGATCGCAGGATTTGCCTTCGCGGTGTGGGACCGTGTCCGGGCTTTCCGCCACTCGCGCTGGATCCTCGAGATGCTGCAGAAACAGGATTCCCAGCCGCTCGGAAAACTGATCGAAGCGGCCGGCCGCGCCGGAATTGCCATGACCGAGGTGGTTCCGGTTCGTGGGTTGCCGGTGCCGGCGTTCACAGCTGGCTGGCTGCGCCCGCGGGTGTACGTCGCCGTAGAACTCATCGATGTCCTCGCCGTGCCCGAACTCGCCGCCGTCCTCGCGCACGAAGCCTATCACGTTTGGCGAAAGGACCCGCTTCGCCTGTTCGCTCTTCGGTTCATGGGCGCGCTGCTGTTCTGGGTA
>JBBDWZ010000200.1:0-20396 GCA_040902615.1 Gemmatimonadota bacterium
GTGGCGCGGCCGCGCCGGTACAGGATGTCCATGATCTGACGCTCCCGCGGACCGAGTCCGTCATTCGGATTCTTCCCCACGATGCCTCCGTATCTGTCAATGTACTGACATGATGTCATTGTATTGACATTGGCGCAAGAGGCTCGCGGCGGACCACCACCCCATCCTCCCATTCCGGCCGCTTCAGACTGGTTGGCACCGCCAAAACAACTGATTAGTGGGCTTATCATTCGCTTTTGGGTCGGTGCCATATCCAGACCTGGCGAACTGGGAGAACGGGGTGGTGGTCCGACTGCGGACGGTTTGTTTTCGGGATTTGTTCGGGATAGTTTGCGACATGATCGTTTGTCTATGGGCAGAGCAGTGGCCGCAGGCCAGGCGCGATGCGCTAATCGAAATGCTGTTGGCCGAAGTGCCACGACTCGCGATCGGCGCGGAACAGGTCTGGGTGGATGCACGCGGACTGGATGCGGAGCGACTGGCAGTGCGGTTATGCGAGCTCGGCAACCGCGCGGGTGTTGTGCTGCGTGCAGGGATTGCTCGAATTCCGGTCGCGGCGGAAGTAGCGGCCCGCATCGGATCGGCAACTCCGGTGATGGTTGCGATCGGTAGTGAACGCGCTTTCCTGTCGTCTCAGCCAATCAGTGCGCTGCAGATCGAAGAGCCTTTGCGGCTGCTGCTGAACGGTATTGGCATCGAGACCTGTGGCGAGTTGGCCGCGCTCGATCGTGAAAGTGTAGAGGTACGTTTTGGTCCACCGTTGCTCACGAACTGGCAGCACGCGCGTGCAGAAGATGAACGCAGGCTCTTCGCGCCGGTTCCTCCTTCCACACCGCACGCTTCACTGGACTTCCTCGATTACGTGATCAGCGATCCGGAGCGCCTGATCTTTTCGGTCAATGCGCTGTTCGGTGGAATTTGCGATGAGCTGACCCTGCGCGGCATTCACGCGCGCCGCATCAAGTTGACGCTGTCACTGGCCAATCATGAGAAGTGGGAACGCGTACTGCGGCCGGCGCGCCCAAGTGCCAGCCGCGCCGTGTGGCTGCGCCTTACGCGTGCTGTGCTCGAGCGCATTACCGTGAGCGATGCGGTCAGTGGCATTTCGCTGATCGTTGACGGCATCGAGCCGGCCAGCGCGATTCAGGGTGATTTGTTCGATGCCGGCTTTGCGACGGCGACTACAGTGGATGCTGTATTGGATCGCCTGGTTGAAGCGCAGGGCGAAGTGATGGTCGAGCCCGATCCTTCCGCACATCCACTGGTCGAAAAGCGATCCGCATTCGTTGCCGAACGCCCGAAATCCTGGGCCGATCAGCGAAAGAGAATCACCGACCCCGTCACCGATCCCGTAAACGTAAACGTGAACGTGTACGTAAACGATCCTCCCGGCCTCACCCTCCAGTTACTGACTGCCCCTCGCGAGGTACTCGTAGAAACGGTCAAGCGAAGGGATCACCAGGTTCCCATCCGCTACCGTGATGGACAATGGAAACAGCTGGTCACCGCTGCAGGACCGGATCGCATCTCGGGCGGCCGCTGGGATGACACCTATGCCCGCGAATATTTCCGCGCGGTAACCGTGGATGGTCTGCTGGTCTGGCTCTACCGCGAAGCCCGCACCGACTCCTGGTACCTGCACGGCTGGTGGGACTAGCGCGGAGCTAGAGTGAGGCCGCAGCAATTCACCTCGCGTCACAGCCCGCCCCGCCATGCGCGGCCTCCGCGAAGCGGTCTGGACGCACGGGCTTCGGCCCGGTAGCATTCCGCTTCGCGCTACAGGGCGCATCCAGTCCGCGGACAGGGCCGAGCCCACCTGAGTCGTCAAAGCTGGAAAGACATCGATCTTCTTTCAGCCCGTCGTGCGGACGCGGGCGACCTCGAAAGGAGATCGTCATGATCGAGCCTACGCGGCTACCTGCACGTCCATCGCTGGAACAGCTCCGCAAGCAAGCCAAAGACCTGCTCCGCGCATTTCGTAGTGGCGATGCTCGAGCGGCCGAGCGATTCCGCGGGGTCAGCGCGCGCTTTGCCGACGCGTCGCGAACCACCGATGTGAATCTCGCCGATGCGCAGTTCGTGCTGGCGCGCGAATATGGCTTCGAGAGCTGGGCCAGGCTGGTCCATCACGTCGACGCGATTCAGCCCTCGGACATCGAGCCCTACGAACGTCTCGCGTCCGAGCTGGCCACGGCCTACACAACCGGCGATGCCGAGGCGATTCGCGCGCTCAATGCTCGCAACAGCACATCGTTCGTATGGGAACGAGAGCCGCTCGAGATGCGCCGTCGGCTCAGCACGTGGTTCGCGTCGGAGACCCGATCCGATGACCTCGCTTTGGCCGACGCTCGGCGAATGGTCGCGAATTCGGTTGGACTGGAGAGTTGGGAGGAACTGGTCGAGAGCATTGGACAGCCGCCCACCGATCCGCGTAGTGCGCTGCTCGGCATCAGCTCCACGCCACCGTTCTACAAAGTCGACTGGAAGGCGAACACGATCGCGACGCACGGCCCGCTGCCTTCCGAGAAGGACTGGGACAACATTTTCGCGATCATGAAGGAACACGGCATCACGGGCCTGAATGCCGGCGCCCAGATGACCGACACTGCGGTGAAGCGACTCAGCCGGCTCGATCACGTGACGCGCCTCGATGCCGGCGGCTCGAATCGGCTGACCGATGACGGACTCCTGCAGCTCGCGCACATGCCTCAACTGGAATACCTGAACCTGGGTGGCTGGGACAGCCCGATCAGCGATCGAGGACTCGAAGTTCTGCGCGATCTTCCCGCGCTCAGAGATTTCCAGGCAGGCTGGTCGCGTCGGATCTCGGATGCTGGCGTATCCAATCTTTCATTTTGCGATCGTCTCGAAGTCGTCAACCTGATGGGCAGCACAACCGGTGACGGAGCGATCGCGGCGCTGGCCGGCAAAACAAAACTGCACCGTTTCAAAACCGGACGACTGGTTACCGATGCCGGTCTTCCACTCCTGCATCAGTTGCCGGTATTCAAGACCTGGCACCCTGCCGAGATCCATTATGACCTGATGTCGTTTGCGGCCGAACGCAATTCGCTAATGATCGACGGCCCATTCACCGATAAGGGACTCACCAGTCTGGCGGGCCTCGATGGATTGTTTGGCTTGAGCATCTTCTGGCACAGCCCGGCCTTCACCGCCAATGGTCTCGCCGTGCTGGCCGATCTGGCCAACCTCGGTTTTCTGGGGTGTCAGGGTGAGAACTGCAACGACGCCGCGATGCGTCACATCAGTGCGATTCCGCGTTTACGCATGCTCATGGCACAAGGCACGGTCGCAAGCGATGCCGGTTTTGCGGCCCTGAGCCGTTCGCAAACCCTCGAATACATCTGGTGCCGCGAGTGTCCGAACCTCGGCGGTCCGGGTTTTGAGGCGCTGTCGACCATGCCCGCGCTGCGAGGATTGGCGGTGAGCTGCAAGAACGTCGACGACGCGGCGCTGTCCGCATTCCCGCGCTTTCCCGCGCTTCATGAACTGCTGCCTATGGATGTGAAGGATGATGGCTTCCGTCACGTCGGCGGCTGCCAGCAGCTCGAAACGCTCTGGTGCATGTACTGTCGGGACGCGGGTGACCAGGCGACCGAACACATCGGCGGGCTGGAGTTGAAGACCTATTACGCTGGCATGACGAAAATCACCGACCGCAGTCTGGAGATCCTGGGCCGGATGGCTACGCTGGAGAGTGTTTCCCTGTACGAGTGCGTAGGCATCACCAATGTTGGCATCGCCGCGCTGGCAAAGCTGCCGAATCTGCGCGAGGTCACGCTCGAAGGCCTCGCCCAGGTCAGCCGAGAGGGTTCCGCAGTATTTCCGCCCCACGTTCGCGTTGACTACGCCTGACGGCGGAGGCGGTCGCCGCCGTGCCCGCGAGTCTATTCCGACAGAGACGGCTGCGTCGCCGAAACTCTCGCCAGCACCACAGTCTTGACGTTAACGAACTCGCGTATTCCGGCGTGGCCGAGTTCTCGGCCGTAGCCGGAGCGTTTGACGCCGCCGAACGGCAGGCGCGGATCGGAAGCGACCATACCGTTGATGAACACGAGTCCGGCTTCCAGTTCTTCAATGCAGCGCTGCTGTTCTTCTGCGTTGGTGGTCCAGGCCGCACTGCCCAGGCCGTAACGGCTCTGATTCGCCAATGCGATCGCATGATCGAGATCAGGCACGCGGAACACGGATGCAACCGGACCGAACAGTTCCTCGTGATACGCGGGTGCGTTCTTCGGGATGTCGGTCAGTACGGTGGGCGCGTAGAAGTAACCCGACCGATCGATTGGGTGGCCGCCGGTCAACGCGCGCGCGCCGGCGGCGATGGAATCCTGCACCTGCTTATGCAGATCGTCACGGATCTTTTGCGTGGCGAGCGGTCCCACCTGGGTCTTTTCGTCCATCGGATCCCCTACGACTTGCGCAGCCATAGCCCGGGTGAACTGCTCGAGGAACGCATCGGCAATCGTTTCGTGGAGGATGAAGCGCTTGGCCGCGATGCAGGACTGGCCGTTGTTGATGTTACGGGCGGTGACTGCAGTCTTGACCGCTTCCGGCAGATCGGCGCTGGGCATGACGATGAAGGGGTCGCTGCCGCCCAGCTCGAGAACCGTCTTCTTGATCTGCCTGCCGGCCGCGGCCGCAACGGATGCACCTGCGGCCTCGCTGCCGGTGAGCGTGGCGGCGGCAATGCGCGGGTCCTCGAGGAGTCGCGCCACGCGCTCGGGCCCGATCAGCAGGGTTTGGAAGGCGTCCTCAACGAAGCCGGCGCGGGTGAAAATGTCCTCAATGGCGAGTGCGCACTGCGGCACGTTGGAGGCGTGTTTGAGCAGCGCCACGTTGCCGGCCATGAGCGCGGGTGCGGCGAATCGGAAGACCTGCCAGAACGGAAAATTCCAGGGCATGATCGCCAGGACGACTCCGATCGGCTGATACGCGATGAGACAGTTGGCAGTATCCGTTTTCAAGGCCTCAGCCTTGAGGAAATACTCGCCGTGCGCGGCATAGTACCGGCAACTCCAGGCGCACTTGTCCGCTTCGGCGATGGCGGAGCTGAGCGTCTTGCCCATCTCCAGCGTCATGAGCCTGGCGAGCTCCCGTTTTTCGGATTCCAGAATGTCGGCGGCTCGGAGCAGACATTCGGCCCGTTCTGCGAACGCGCAGCGACGGTGTTTTTGAAAGGCGCGGGCAGCGCGAGCGACACGCTCCTCGAGCTCCGTGTCGTTCAATTCCGCGAATTCGCGGATCAGCTGGCCGGTAGTCGGATTGATGCTTTTCATGGGCCTCGTCTGGGTGGTTCGCGACAACAACATTCTCACACGGAGTACTTGTCCCGGCTACCCCGGCGGACTGATTTTGCGGGCCATGCCTCTGGATCACTCCTCTATCGAGCGACAACTGGCCGGGTTGGGCGAGCCGACCACCTGGTGGGAGCGGCGCGAGCTTCGGGATTTGCCATCGGCGCTCAATGCCGATGAGGAGATACGTGCCATTGCGCTGGGAAAGCTTCAACGCCGCGGCATTCTCCAGCGGGAGTGGCTGATCGTGGTGACCAACGGGCGACTGCTTTGTCTGCAGACCGGCAAGCGGATGGGCCGGCGGCAGCTGGATCTGCACGCCGGCCAGATCACGGACGTCTCGATTCGGACGCGCGTGCTGCGCGCCATCGTCATCGTACGCGCGTATGACGGTGCGTACCGACTGCGGGTCCGACGATCCGATGCGGTCAAGCTGGTGGCAGCGCTATCGCAACTGATGCAGCCGCGTGAGCGACGCGCGGTAACCAATGCGACGCCGACCGTCATGGTCGGGCGGGTTATTCGTCACATGCTCGCTCTGCCGTCCGCAGCAGTAGGCGATGAGCCTCCGCTGATCCCGGCGCCGCCAAAGATCCCGCAGGACGTCGATGCCAGGCTCCAGCTGCTGGAGGATCAGATGCAACGGCTGCAGCAGCAAATGGATTTCATCGAAGAGCTGCTCCAGCAGCGGGCTATATCGTATTCGCGTCCCGAGCAACCCATCGGAGAGCACTAAGCCGCGCCTACTGTGGTTGAAAAGGCCTTCTGCTTTTGCCGAAGCCGATATTACCTTCTAAGCACCCTCATGGACCATCTGACCAAGCTGCAGTCGGCGTTAGCGGACCGGTATACCGTCGTGCGTGAAATCGGCGCGGGCGGCATGGCCACCGTATTCCTCGCCCGTGATGTGCGGCACGAGCGCCAGGTTGCGCTCAAGCTGCTCAAGCCGGAGCTCGGTGCGATCCTGGGTGCCGATCGCTTTCTGAGCGAGATCCGGGTCACCGCCAACCTGCAGCATCCCCATCTCCTGCCACTCTTCGATTCGGGTGAGGCGGACGGCCTGCTGTTCTACGTGATGCCGTACGTCGAAGGGGAATCGCTGCGTGCGCGACTGGATCGCGAGAAGCAGCTGCCGGTAGATGAAGCGATCCGCATCACAGTAGCCGCGGCCAGTGCCCTCGATTACGCGCACCGACACGGCGTCGTACATCGCGATCTCAAGCCCGAAAACATCCTGCTGCACGATGGCCAGCCGCTGGTCAGCGATTTCGGCATTGCGCTCGCCGTCTCGAATGCGGGTGGTGCGCGGGTAACGCAGACCGGCTTGTCGCTGGGTACGCCGGCCTACATGTCGCCGGAACAGGCCACCGGCGATCGCAGCATCGACGCGCGCAGTGACATTTACTCGCTGGCTGCCGTGTTGCACGAGATGTTGTCGGGTGAGCCACCTCACACCGGCGCATCCGTGCAAGCGATCATCGCGCGTGTGCTGACCGACAAGGTGCGCAGTGTGCGGACGGCGCGCGATACCGTTCCAGTCCATGTCGACGCCGCAATGCAGAAAGCATTGGCCAAGCTGCCCGCCGATCGATTCGCTACGGCACTGCAATTCGCTGATGCATTGACCAACCCGCGGGCGGTGGTGGCCGCCGAAGACGCATACGAATCGCACGTATCGGTGGTACCCACGCGGACTGCGCCGTGGACGGCGGCGGCGGTTCCCTGGCTGATTGCCGCGGTTGGTCTGGCAATCGGTGCCAGTTCACTCATGCGTAAAACGGCGCCGGTGACCGTGCCGACCTCGCGCTTCGCCATCGCGCTGCCGTCCGGGGTTGAAAGGCCGGCGCAGCAGGGGGCTGGAATCGGTGTGTCTCCCGACGGTCGTACGATCGTATTCGCGGGCATGTCGAACGGTCGATACATGCTGTTTGCCCGGCCGGTCGATGACGTACAGGTTCGGCCGATTCCGGGTAGTGAAGACGGCGTGCAACCATTCTTTTCGCCGGACGGAGCATCGATCGGTTTTTTTCACGCTGGCGACGGCACGATCAAACGCATCCCGGCCTCAGGCGGTACCGCCACGACCGTAGTGCGTACCACACGTTTCGGCGGCGGCAGCTGGGGGGCCAACAATGTCATCGTGTACGGCGGAGGCGCGTGGCTGGGATTGATGCGCGTGTCGGCCAATGGTGGCGAGCCGACGCTGCTTACTGCGCGCGACAGCGTCGCGAATGAGCTGCGACACGTATATCCGCATTTCCTGCCTGATGGCGAAACCGTGGTGTTTAATCGCCTTCTAGCAAACGGCGATTCGCGCATCGCCATAACCAAACTGGATGGGCAGGCCCGCGACCTCGGGCTGGTGGGAGGAGCACCGCGCTACGCGAGCGGTTTTTTGTTCTATGGCGTGGCGGGCACAATCCGCGCGCTGCCCTTCGATCCGCGTCGCGGCAGGATCACCGGGGAAGGGAATGTCGTCCAGCAGAATGTCCGCGCCATCGGGACGCTTTCCCCCGCAGGTATATGGACGGTTTCCCCAAACGGTACCCTGGTTTTTGATGCCGGGCTCATGACCAATCGTCTGGCTCTCGTGGACCGCACCGGCCGCGTCGAACTTCTGAGTCAGGAGCATCGCCGTTTCCGCATGCCACGAGTCTCGCCGGACGGAAATCGTATTGCGGTCGAGGTGAGCGGAGGTCCCGACGAAACCGACATCTGGTTGTTCGATCGGCGTACCACGACCCTCACCCGGTTTACAAGCGGCGGCGGCGATACCGATGTATTGTGGTCGCCCGACGGTCGCTGGCTCGCGTTTTCGCGCACGCAGCCGACCGGCAGTACGATCATCCGGCAGGCCAGCGACGGCAGCGGCGTAGCCGACACCATCATTTCGGGACCCACAGGGAAATGGCCGTGGATCTGGACCCCGGACGGATCGACCATTCTGTATGACGAAATTGCCGGCCAGCCGACTCGCATCATGTCGATGCCGATCACTGGTGGCACACCACGGGCGGTAATCGAGGATGCGTTCGTGAATCGTGTGCCCAAGCTCTCGCCAGATGGCCGCTGGCTGGCCTACGCCTCGACCGAAGCCGGGCGCTTCGAGGTCTATGTCCGGCCGTATCCCGGTCCGGGTGGCAAAGTCCAGATCTCGACCGTCGGCGGGGACCAGCCCATGTGGTCGCGCGATGGGAAAGAGCTGTACTACCGCGACGGTGCGAAGTTCATTGCAGTGGGCATCCGTACTACGCCGGACATCGCCGTTACGTCGCGCACGCCGCTCTTCGACGATCATTTCGTGATGTCGAATGCAACCAACTACGATGTGCTGCGCGATGGCCGCTTCCTCATGCTCCAGCCGCTGGCTGAAGCCTCGCAGCTGTTCGCGGTTGTCAACTGGCAGCCCCCTTCAGCCCGAACCACACAGTAAGTCACCACAGAGAGTACAGGGACCGGAGCGATTTCGGCGTCCTTCAGCTGCCCGACAACACCGAGGTCATGAATCCAGCCGACGTGCGGGAGCGACAGAAACCGCCGCGATGCAAAAATCAAAAAAGGAAACGCGACTCGCCGGCAAGATGGGTTTCTATGGGAATCGCCCCGTGCCCCGTGGTCCCTGTGGTGAACTAGATCGGATACGGCATCGGTATCGGTCCCGAAGGTGGCGAGGGCGGCCGCAGGGGCGCGATGCGCTGCTCGAGTTCTTCGGCAGTGAACTCGAGCGCGGCGATCTCTTTGCCGGTCTGATCCGCGATGATGCGCTTCTGCTCCGCGGTAAGCTCGATGCGGATGGTGCTTGAATCGGACATGCTGTCACTCCCGGTTGGCGGACCACCACCCCATTCTCCCGTTCCGCTGCATCAGGCTGGCTTTGGCCCAGAAAAGTGAATGATTTGAGTGGCTTAGCATTCGTATTTGGGGCATTGCCATATCCAGACCTGGCAAACTGGGAGAACGGGGTGGTGGTCCGCCAGACGGCCCGTAAAGCACTCTCCCCGGCCGTGCGCCAGTAATGGCGGTTCCTTCCAGCACAATCTGACCATTCACCAGGACCAACGATACACCTTCCGCGTACTGGTGCGGCTTCTCGAAGGTAGCCAGGTCGCGGATGCGGGCCGGATCGAACACGGCGACGTCGGCTTTCATGCCGGGACGCAGTACGCCCCGATCAGCGAGTCCGAGGCGCTGCGCCGGGAACGAGCTCATCTTGCGCACGGCATCTTCGAGTGTAATGGCTTTGCGATCACGCACGTAATGGCCGAGCACGCGCGCGAAGGTGCCATAGCTGCGGGGATGCGGCTGTGCGCGATTCAGGATCGGTATCTCGCCATCACTGGCAACCATAGTGGCAGGGTGCTTGAGAATGCGTTCGAGGTCCTGCTCATTGATCGCGTGGAAGATGCCGGAGCAGCCACCCTGCTCGGTGATCCACATGGCCGCTTCTGCGCCGTTCTCGATGCCAGGCTGCAGGCCGCGCAGCTGTACGACATCAGCCAGCGTCTTGCCGGCCAGTGATGCATCGAAGCCGCAGTTCGCGAGCTGCACGTTCCTGGGATCGCCGCCACCGCGCTCGAGTCGGATGATGCGAGCGGTCTCGGTCTTGATGCGTGCGCGCGTGGCCGGGTCGCGCAAGCGCTGGAGCACCTGCTCTCGGGTGCCTTCCTGCGCCCAGGCGGGAAGCAATGCGGCGGTCACGCTGGTTGCCGATGCGGTGTAGGGGTATTGATCGATGGTGGCGTCGACACCGCGCGCACGCGCTTCATCGATCAGCCTGAGTGTCTCCACGCTTTTGCCCCAGTAACCGGGGCCGACCACCTTGTGATGCGTGACCTGCGTAGGCAGACCGCCCTCCTCGCCGATGCGAATCGTTTCCTGCACGCTTTCGGCTACACCGCTCGCTTCATCGCGCATGTGCGAGATGTAGATGCCACCCATGCGTCCCGCTACGCGCGCAAGCTCGATGACTTCTTCGGTCGGCGTGAAGTTGCCGGGGACGTAGAAAAGACCGGAGCTCAGGCCGAACGCGCCCTCGCGCATACCTTGCTCGGCCAGTCCTCGCATTTTCGTCATTTCCTCAGCCGTCGCCTTGCGATCCACGTTGCCGAAAACCGCCTGACGAATCGAACCCTGGCCGATGAACATGCCGAAGTTGATGGTTTTGGGCAGGGAATCGACGCGAGCGAGGTAGGGCGCGAGCGGCACAGGCGAACCGCCGTCCGGTCCCTCGATTACAGTGGTAACACCCTGACGCAGATAATTGTCCGCGGTCGGCAGCTCGAAAATGCCGCGCCGGGCATGGCTGTGGATGTCGATGAAGCCGGGCGCGATGACCTGCCCCTGCACATCGATCGTGCGGCGCGCGGGCTCGGTAATGGAGAACGCAATCCGAACGATGGCATCGCCGCGAATGGCGACATCGGCCTGGTACCACGGACTGCCGGTACCATCAATGATGCGACCGTTCTTCAAGACCAGATCGTAGGTGCCTTGCTGCGCGGGCGCCGGGCGACTGACTTGCTGCCAGAGCCGGAAAAAATTCCCGCCCATCACCTTGCCGATTTCATCATCGGTATAGCCGGCGTCGATCAGCCCTTCCGCGATCGCGCGAAAATTGGCCTCCTCGCCGAATGCATCCAGGTAATTCATGCCCCGCAGATCACTCGCGATCGCGATGTGGTCGATGCCGGCCAGCTTCTTCACATGGTCGATGTGGCGGACCATCCCGGGAATGTCGCGGAACGCCGCGGTCGGCCAGATGCCGATGACGCCACCCTTGGCCGCAATCGCGCGGATCTCGTCATCGGTCAGATAACGATCGCCCTGGTACAGCGCCTTGGCACCGGTGTGGCTGAAAATAATCGGCTGTGTGGATACCGCGAGCGCATCCATGATGGTACGTGTATTCGCATGGGCCAGGTCGACAATGATGCCGAGCCGGTTGGCTTCACGGACCATGTCCTTGCCGAGATCGGTCAGCCCGCGATCCTCATAGGGTGGGATCTGGTTCGATCCCAGGTTGTTGTCCAGGAAGTGCATGATCTGCAGCAGACGAAGCCCGCGGCGATGCAGCGTGCGCAGGTTCTCGAGATTGCCTTCCAGTCCGTCGGCACCTTCCAGCGCGGGGAGAATCGCCAGCCTGCCGTCCCGCTTCGCGGCGAGCACCGCGTCGGGTGAGGCTGCCAGCACTGCGTCACCGGACTCGATGGTCTTCAGGATCCGCTCGAAGCGATCCACGGTGAACGCGAATGGCTCGCCCGGCCGCGTGGGATGCACTTCGTTGTTCGAGAGCCGGGGCACGCGTGTCCCGTCGCGATTGGTGACACCGCCCTGATAGGCCGCGTCCGAACTGACATTGGCAACCACGAGGTCCATCAGCCCGCGCTTGTAGCGAGCGATCTCGGCGCCTTCGATTCGTTCCACATTCGCGCGATGGAATGCACTGGGATGCGCATGGATGTCGGCAAACACGAAACGACTGTGGATGGCCGCGAGGCGAGCTTGCCGATCGACCTGCGCCGACACCGGATGCGCGATCGCCAGGGTCACCAGGCATGCAATCCCGGAGCATACTGCCTTCTTGGGCTTCATCGTTATCTCTCCATTCGACCAAATGATCTGGCCGGATCAGTTACGTTGATCGCGTTACTGGTCAACTCTACAACGGCCGCGCCGGGCCAGCGTTTCCGCCGCAGTTCGGATCAGTATCGAAGCTGATGCACGCGCTACGGCCAGGCGTTCGGCCGCGGCCTGCTGGCTGCGCGCTGAGTCCGCCGGCTTTTTTTCATAATCAAATCCCTCCGCGGCGCATAGCCAGCGATGCGCGGAAAGGAGCGGCAAATATGCGCTGAAGGGTCCGGTCGGTTGCTCGCGCAAGAAGGCATCCGCAAAGCGCGCATCCCGCTCGGGGCAGTCGGCAAAACCCTCCCACTCGTAGCACGGCCGCAGCCGTTCGACATATGCCACGGCAGCGCTCACAGCGCTCCCCGGAGCTACCGCAAACAGCATTCTCTCATAATTCACCCGCGCAGCATCGACCATCTCCATCAAACCGATCCCAGCCGGTGGACGCGTAGTCCGGTACGCATCGGCACGGCGCAGGTATTCCTCGAAATGCTGACGGAGTGCGCCGCTGTAAGGATTCAGATTAATCCGGCGGTGCACGCCAAACACGAGTGCATCCAGGAGCACGTCGGCGGCGTTCGGCGCAGCCTGATTCGGGTCTAGAAAGGGCGCAAGGCTGCCGCGCGTACAGGTGGGTGCCTCATCCCACTCGAACAGCGTGCGCGCGCGCACTTCACGGCGGTCGCGGTCGAGCTCGAGGATCCGGACAATGATCGTGGGCGGGCACTCGCGAACGCTGTCCGCAACTGGCGTGAGCAGGAGAACGAATTCGTGACCGTTCGCGTCCCCGAGCAGCGAATGTCGCTCCGGTGTCATCGTGCTGGCAGCCTGACTCAAACGCGTCAGGTTGCCCGTTCGGACCGTCCAGGCCGGCAATCGACCACGCTCGGCCAACGGCTCCGATGTCAGACCAGCCGGCAGACCGGCTGAGTCCAGCCCAACCGTGTGGATCGCATCGAACGCGGCCACGTCGACCGCGCCCTCGCGGCAGCGCATGCCGTGCACCTGAAACTGCGGAAGCAAAAACACCACGGGCTCGGCAATCCTGCCGTCGCCGTAGCGCACGATGTGCAATCGGTGCGGCGCAACCGGCGGCCCCGCCATTCCGAACTGGTAGGCGAGGTACCCGGGACCGACACAGAAATAGCCGTCGCTATCCCCGCGAGCCGCCATTGGCCACGCCAATAGCACTGCAACTACCAACGCCGACCCTCTCACCGTCGACTCACTCGATCGCGGGATGGCTGCGTGGACGTCTCCCGATTGCGCTTCCAACAGTAGGGACACCGAGCGCCGCGATACTTGTGACCACGGCTGCAGGTCTTCCAGACTGACATTTTGGCCTTTGCCATCGGTATCCCCCGGTTCGTAGAGATGATCTCTCCGAGCAGCCTCGAGCGCCAGTCGCATCAGGAGCACCGCAGGCCAGCGAGCGTTCGATCTGCATTTGACCGCCGCGTATTAATAAGAGAGTGTGATGCGACACGCACACTTGTAGAACGGTTGCCGGATCGTTGGGCGCGCCCTAGTCCTAGTCCTAGTCCTGAGTCCTAGTCCTTAGTCCTCAACCCTCCCTCCTCCTCGCCGGCAAGAGGAGGAGGAAGGCAAATCAGGACTAAGGACTAGGACCAGGACCAGGACCAGGGTGCATCATCAAAGCGGGGCAATGCTATGGATCGCTCGCAATACCCATTCGAGAGCAAGTGGATGCAGCTCCGGTCCGGGCGGATGCATTATGTCGACGAGGGCAGGGGACAACCCATTCTCTTCGTGCACGGCACGCCGACCTGGTCATTTGAGTGGCGTCACCTCATTCGCGCTCTGGCGCCGGACTACCGCTGTATCGCGCCGGATCACCTCGGCTTCGGATTGTCGGAACGACCGCACGATGGGCTGTACACACCGGAATGGCATTCACAGAATTTCCTGGAGTTCGTCGAGCGGGTGGGCGCGGATCCGTTTACGCTGGTCGTACATGATTTTGGCGGTCCGATCGCGCTTCCGCTGGCAATACAGAGGCCCGACCTGGTCAACCGCATCGCGATCGTCAATTCCTGGATGTGGAGTTTTGCCGGCGATCGCGACATGGAATCGAAAGCCAGAATCGCGGGCAGTGCGCTCGGACGGATTTTGTATCGCTGGGCCAATCTTTCACTGCGCGTAATCATGCCCGGCGCGTACGGCGATAAACGAAAGCTCACGCCCGCGATCCACCGGCATTATCTGGATCGATTCCCGGATCGGTGGTCACGCGGTACAGTGCTGTGGGCGCTCGCGCGCGCGCTGCTCGGCTCGAGCGATTATTACGACTCACTTTGGCAGCAGCGCGCCAAACTCGCCGACCGGCCCGCACTGATCGTATGGGGCATGAAGGACAGCGCGTTTCGTCCGGCACAACTGGAGCGCTGGAAACAGGCCCTGCCATCTGCACATGTCGTGGAACTGCCGGACGCGGGTCACTGGCCTCACGAAGAAGTGCCAGCCGAAGTGATTGCGGCGCTGCGTGAGTGGCTTCCCTAATAGGTCTCGACACCACTCGAACCTGCCAGGATGACAAGCCGACCCTGACCAGCGTGTGCATCGGTCGATCCAGCTCGTCCAGCTGAAACATCATCGCGTTTCCGTTGTTGGTAAACCCGGTCAGATACTCATCGAAGTCGCGAGTCAGGACCAGGTCTCCGGTCACAGCATCGCGTGCTTCGAGCACCGAATCAAAACGTCGCTGCAGATCATCGCGGACCGCTTCCTTCCAGCGTGAATCCGCCTTAAACGACAGAATCCACAAAAGCCCGTCAGACGACTCCCACATGTGAAAGATGGCCGGGACCGGAGGCCGTGCGGGCCGCGGCTCGTCGTGCATTCTATCGCACGCGCTCCGGTCACCGCGGCGGCAGGCCTGTTCGTTCGCCGTCGAATCCGGCGCACTCCAGTGCATCCATGCAGGCGTATCGCGGATCGACTGCAGCAAACGTCCGTTCGTCGGATCCCAGCGATAGAGCTGATAGATCGGTGCACCTTGCAGTCTTGGGGCCGACCAAACCGTGTTGTCGCGGGCCGCGTTCCAGCGGCATGAATGTCATCGAGAGATCGGGATTTTCGGGATCGGAGGTCCATAACGTATCGACCAGGAGCGTACAGCCCTGATCGCAGCGGCTTTGGTCGGGTTCAGGAAGCGGATCGTCGCACGAGACTACGGGCGCAACGCTGATGGCGAGTGCGATCGAGAATTGTGCTCGCCGCGAGGCCGTCACTACGGTCGACGCCGGGCAGGGAACACGATACCTGCGGGATTCATTTGCAGTTCAGGATCGCCAGATGTTCGGAACCTGGGCGGCAGCGTCGAGCGGTCGACCCGCATTCCATTCTCTTCCAGCAGACACACGTATTGCGCCAGTGGCGGCATTCCGGCGGCGATGCGGAGGGCGTCGAGGCTGGTTGTATCCGACGTCGGCGCGAAGGCGAATCGTCCGTCGGGCGCCAGGCTGAACTGGGTTCCGTATCGCTGCGGTTTTCCCTGCTGCACCAGAACGCGGTCTTCGAGCATGGCGAGTCTTTCCGCTGAGATCTGGCCAGGCTGTGCAGCCCGGGCGAGCTGAAACACCCGCGCCTGCAGCGACGCGCTATGCTGCACGATCAAGAGTGCAGCATCCGAGCCTTTCGCACCAACCATGGCCCGGGTCGGCAGGCCGAATCGGTCCAGAATCACAGTCATCTGTGCCGACAGCGCCGAGTCGCGTGCCATGAGCGTTCGGATATACAGTGTGTCCGTGGCACGTGCAGCGAACTCAACCCGTGCAGCCTGATCGCGCTCACGCAGATCGAGCAGCACGCGCCGCAACGAATCATTGCTCCAGCGCAAACCGGCTTCATTGGCCCAGCCGCGGTTCACGCGTGCCCACGCGGCTGCGGTGTCGAGAGGCGGACAGGACGTCTGCGCCGTGCCCAAGGCTGGCGTCACCAGGAAAGCGAGCAGCAGGACTGCGAAACGAGTTCGACGATTCGACATGTGTGTGCTCGATGTTGCGGCGCTGCAAACCGGGACCGGGACTCGATCCCGGATCCCGATCTGCAATGGTCCGTCAGGTCAATACTTCACCGAGGGCGTCCAGCTGCTCAGACCAGTACTGCTTGAGACGTTGGACACGGTCCTTGTCCCGCAGCTTCGTGTGGGTAAGCGCGACCGAGCTCTTTGACGCACCCTTCGATTCGAACCCGACGGCGATGATGGTGCCATCGGGCCAGCCGAGCCGTATCGACTTTGGTGCGTTTGCTGTCCGCACCATTACGGCCTGCTCCTCGAGCCACAGCTTCCGGATGCTCGCGTCGGCCCACGCGTTGAACAGGTCGCTCACGGGTACACTGAACGTGCGCGACTTGTTCGCCTCGTAAGTTCCATTGCGCCGCTGGCCGCGCTCGCGCAGTCCTTTGATGCGCTCGTACCCGACTGTGACCGCCTGCGACCACCAGCCATCGATCTTGTATTTCTCATTCACCAGCGTCGCGATGTCACCATGCGACATCTCCACCGCGCCCGCGCGATCGAGGGCAACCACCCAGCGCTCCCACGTGCAGCCGGTCTTCTCTTTCACGCTCTCATCACTCATGCCTGCGAGCGCGGCGTAATCCGGTTTCTTCTGAGCCGCAACCGCCTTGGTACGCGCGGCCGGCGCGGCTGCCGTTTTCTTTGCCGTCGGTTTCCGGATGATTTGTGCGCGGGCGGTGGTATAGGCTTCGCCCGTCTTCTTCATGCGAGTGCGCACGAGGCGCTTGAGGTCTTTATTGCGAGGCATGTTCACGATCTCCTTTGGGTGCACCACGGCCGGCTCCCCAGCAGCGCGCCATTGGTGACGCAAAGGATGTTGCTGCGGTCCGGGAGTGTGCCCCCCTTTGCCTCGCACCGGACTCCGGCTGGGGCGGAGTCTCATGAGGTTGGGCGTGGAGTGTCGCCGCCACGACGATGCCGCGGCGCTGATTCGGCGTCAAGAGATCAATGCAGGCTCGGCGCTGCCACACTCCGGCGCACGGCGCCGATGTCCTTCACTTCCCGAACCTCGATGCACCCGGTCTCTGCCCACGGAAACTGCCGGGCGATGCGGAGCGCTTCATCCATGTTGTCGGCTTCGATCAGGTTGAAGCCAGCCAGCATCTCCTTGGTTTCGGCAAAGGGGCCGTCCGTGATTGTCTGGCGCCCGTTTCGGACCCTGAGGGACTTGGCTGACTGAGCGCTCTCGAGCATTTGGCTGTCGAGCAAGCAGCCTTTCTGGCGCAACTCATCCGCATGGCTGAGGCAGTCCCGCATCGTGCTATCGAACTGGTCCTTCGGAAGGGCGTCGAGCAGCGTGCCATCGTTGTAGATCAGGAGCAGGAATCTCATGGTTATACCTGGCGCTGGAGTTTCAACATCAGGCCAAGCTAACCGGCTATGCCAACGGCCGAAAACCCCAGACCCAACGGGCAAGCCGATTGCCGATCGAGGTCGCTGGTTCGAAGAGAAGGGAGCCGGCCGAGTGGCAGCGCGCGATTCCTCCCCCGGACTCATGCGCTACGATCCAGCGGCTCCTGGATCGTCTGGATTGCGCAACGGATACACGATCTGTTTGACGTAGTCATCCGGAACCGGACTGCCTCGAATGCCATATTCGACGGGCCATTCGTCCTTGGGCAAGTGGCAGGTGCCGAACAACTTGTCAATGAGCGGCAGGTGCACGGCGAAATTCTTGTTGTAGAGCACGGCACTGTGATGCCAGTGATGGTATTGCGGTGTTGCCAGCAGGAAGCGCAGCGGACCAAACCGGAATCGCACGTTCGAGTGAATGAAGACTGCCTGAAACGATGCCCAGGTCAGGTACGCGGCGATGGCGCCCTGAGAGAATCCCAGCACGTAAAGCGGGAGAAAACCGAACGCACGGGTGACGATGATGTCGACGATATGCAATCGCGAGCCGGCCAGCCAATCCAGTGCTTCACTCGAGTGGTGAATCTGGTGAAAGCGCCAGAGTAGCGGGATCTCGTGGAACGCTCGATGAGCCAGATACGCAAACAGGTCGGCTACGAACAAAGCCTCGATGAACTGCAACCAGATCGGTTGCGTCGCGATCGCCAATTGCAATGATTCACTAATGGCCCAGCGGAAGAACGTCGCCGCGGGCAGCATGGTCAGGAAAACCGTGATCTGAACCAGAAGATGGCTGACGCCGAAGTGAGCGAGATCGGTGCGCCACCCTTTGCGGAAGACGCGCTGATCCACACGCTTGAAGACGCGCTCGAGGGGCACGAAGATGAGTGCGAGCCCGAACAATGAGAGCAGAAACCAGTCGAGCGCGAGGTAAGGGGATCGCTCGAGCGTACCGGCGGCGGGCAGCGGAACCCGCGATCCTCCCAGCAGGACTGCGAGTGCAACCAATCCCATCCCGAGCAGGCCGCGCGATTTTCGCTGGCTCAGCATCAGACTGACGATGGCGAGCCCCAGCGCCGAGAACAGGACAATGTCGATGAGCAGCCGCAGAACCGGGAGCGGGTAGACGCCGCGCGCGTCGGGCGTGCTGAGGTATTGCGGAAAGCGCAGTGCCAGCACACCGCCAACTGCCAGCCAGCCAAGGAATACCGACAGCACGCCGCTGATCTTGCCTTCACCGAAGCGGAACTCCGGCCGCGCCGGCTTAACCGTTTCGTCAGCGGGATGATTGGTCGATCGGACTCTCAGCGTGACATCCTGGCAGTTGGTCAAATTCCAAGGTAGTGACGATACCACACTGACTTCCGACGATCGCGCGAAGTACACACTGGAATTTCGGACAGATGGCAGTCTGCTCGCACGCGTCGACTGCAATCGTGGCCGTGGTACATGGAACGCGCCGGGCTCGAACGAACTCCAGCTCGGTGAACTCGCACTGACCAAAATGGCTTGTCCACCGGGAACGCTGCTTGATCGCTTTGCGCGTGACCTCGGTTACGTCCGGACCTATACGATGAAAGACGGCCACCTCTATCTGGCTCTGATGATGGACGGCGGCATCTACGAATTCGAGCCGCTCCCGGATTAGCCCGACGAGGTCCGCCTCAAGAGGATCAGGGATCAGGGATCAGGGATCAGGGATCAGGGATCAGGGATCAAGATCAATGATCGGCGATCGCAATCCGCGATCCGCAATCCTAGCGCTTTGCGGGCGCTCCCGGCCTCGCGGTCCCGGGCTTCCCGGCCGGCTCGGCTGAAGCCGATGGCGGCGGCTGATCGCTTTCCGCGAAGCTGAGATCGATGTTTCTGGCCTTGAGCATCGCCAGGAAGCCCTGTTTTTCGACCGCTTTCATGTACGCCTCTTTGGCTTCGACTTCACCGGCGTCGACGAAGGCGATCAGCGCATCGTTCAGGGTCACCATGCCGAGCCGTTTCGAGGTCTGCATGATGGACGGAATCTGGAAGACCTTTCCTTCACGAATCAGGTTGGTCACAGCCGGGATCGAGAGCAGGATTTCACGCGCGGCGACGCGGCCGCCGCCGATCTTCTTGCACAGTGTCTGCGAGATCACGCCTTTGAGGGACTCGGCGAGCATGACGCGGATCTGCTCCTGGCGATCGGCCGGGAACTGGTCGATAATGCGGTCGACTGTGCCGGCCGCGGTGGTCGTGTGTAAGGTGCCGAACACGAGGTGTCCGGTTTCGGCGGTCTCAATGGCGATCGATACCGTCTCGAGGTCACGCATCTCGCCCACCAGAACAATGTCGGGGTCTTCTCGAAGTGCGGCGCGCAGCGCCGACTTGAATGACCGGGTGTGCACGTGCACCTGACGCTGCGTGATGATGCATTTCTTGTTTTTGTGCACGAACTCGATTGGATCTTCGATCGTTATGATGTGATCGCTGCGCGTGCGATTCACCAGATCGATCAGGGCGCAGAGCGTAGTCGATTTTCCGGATCCGGTCGGTCCAGTGACCAGCACGAGCCCTTTGGTCAGAAAACAGAGGCGCTGGACTTCTTCCGAGATCTTCATCTGCTCGACGGTAACGACCTGCTCCGGAATCTGCCGAAACACAGCGACCGGACCGTTGCGATCGCGCGCGGCGTTGGCCCGGAAGCGTGCCACGCCCGTCAGCTCGTACGCGTAGTCGGTGTCGTTGCTTTCGTCGTATTCGCGGCGATTGCGTTCGGGCATGATCGACTGGAGCATGTTGAACAGGGCGTCCGGCGCCAGCGGCTCGAAGCCTTCCATCCGTACCATCTCGCCGTGATGCCGGAGAATGGGCGGTTCTGTGACTCTGAGATGCAGATCTGACGCATTCTTTTCGACCATCGTCCGGAGCAGCTCATCGATGTAGGCGCGCGCCCGCTCCATTCCCTCGAAGGGCAGGATGACGTCGAGGTCGGACTTGACAGAGCCGACGCCAGCCGCACGAGGGGCCATCGGGGCGGGCGTTGCGGGTGCGGGCCCGGCTGGCGCAGCCACGGCCGGCGGAGC
>JBBDWZ010000201.1:0-19891 GCA_040902615.1 Gemmatimonadota bacterium
CGGACTCCGGCGCGAAGGCAATGAGACGGGTGTGTACGGCACTGCCGACGGGGCGCAGGCACTCGGTCACATCGCGAGTGCACAGGTGAACGCTATTTACCATTTGCAGGGCTTCGGCTCATTGCTGCAGAACGAAGCCGTGGCCGAGCGCATGCGCGAAGTTGCCCTGCAATTCAGTAAGCGGGACGGTGCCATCGTCCTGACCGGCTCACTCGAGTTGCCCGAAACCGTGCGCCGGCTGGCCGCGATGGTGTCCTTGCCCGGACCCGAGACCGGCGACTACAAGCTGCTGCTCGAGCACATCCTGCGCGATCTATCCGCGCGCATGCGAGTGACGTCCATGCTCACTGCCGACGATGAGCAGCGTCTGCTCAATAATCTGCGCGGGCTCACGCTGCTCGAAGCCGAGAAGGTCCTGACCAAAGCGATTGTCGAAGACGGCAGGTTGACTGCGTCCGACATCCAGCATGTGGTTGATGCCAAGAAGCAGGTCGTCGCCCGCGAGGGTGTGCTGGAGTATTACCCGGTCGAAGAAAGCATGTCGGAAATTGCCGACCTGACGGGACTCAAGGATTGGCTGGCCAAGCGGCGGGCCATTATTACAGAGCCGGACCGCGCCGCCGAGTTCGGACTCACCTTCCCCAAGGGAGTCCTGCTGGTGGGCGTTCCCGGTTGCGGCAAGAGCCTGTGCGCAAAAGCGATCGCCACCGAATGGCATTTGCCGCTGCTCAAGCTCGATCCGGGTGCGCTCTACAACAAATACATCGGCGAGAGCGAGAAGAATTTCCGCCGCGCAATGCAGGTGGCCGAGCGGGTCTCCCCCGTCATTCTCTGGATCGATGAGCTGGAGAAGGCCTTCGCATCGTCTGACGGCGGCGATGACGGCGGCGTGAGCCAGCGTATTTTTGGCACCTTCCTGAGCTGGATGCAGGATCGCAAAGGCGATGTGTTCATCGTCGCCACCGCAAACGACGTGACCAAACTGCCCGCCGAATTCCTGCGTAAAGGCCGCTTCGACGAGATTTTCTTCGTGGATCTGCCCGACCCTGAATCGCGTGAAGCGATCTTCCGGATTCACCTGGTCAAACGCGGCAAATTGCCCCAGCGTTTTGACCTCGTTCAGCTGGTGAGCGTGACCGAGCAGTTCAGCGGTGCGGAGATCGAACAGATCATCGTATCAGGTCTCTACACTGCATTCTCCCAAAAGGCGGAGCTCACTACGGAAGTGTTGCTGGCCGAAGCACGCACCACACGACCACTGGCCGCTACCATGGCCGAACGCGTGAATTGGATGCGGGAGTGGTCTCGCGAGCGGACGGTACGCGCGAATTGAACGAGATTGCGATCAGAACCGCAGCACTGACGCGGGTGTTCAATAGCGGCAGCGGTTCGGTGGTCGCACTCGACGGGCTGACACTCGAGGTGGCGCGCGGCCGCATCTTCGGGTTTCTCGGACCGAATGGCGCGGGCAAGACCACGATGGTGCGGCTGCTGCTCGGATTGCTGACCCCGACCGCGGGCTCGGCACAGGTGCTGGGCTACGACGCTGCCCATGATGGCGCGCGCATCCGCGAACGAGCCGGTGCCCTGCTCGAGCATGACGGTCTGTACGAACGGTTGACCGCATACGACAACCTCGAGTTCTACGCCCGGGTCTGGCGGCTGGATCGGACCCAGCGCAAACAGCGCATTCGCGAGCTGCTCGAGCGCTTCGGCCTCTGGGATCGCAGAAAAGACGCGGCCGGCACCTGGAGTCGCGGGATGAAGCGAAAGCTGGCCCTGGCCCGCGCGCTGCTGCACAAACCACAACTGATCTTCCTGGATGAGCCGACTGCTGGTCTGGATCCCGGCGCAGCGGCCGCGCTGCGCGATGATCTCTCAGCGCTGGTGACGCACGAGCGTGCCACCATCTTTCTGAATACGCACAACCTCGCCGAAGCCGAACGCCTTTGCGATCAGATCGGTGTAATTGCGCGCGGACGTTTGCTCGCGCAGGGAGCACCCCATGAGCTGCGCCGGCAGTTCCAGGGCAATCGCATCGAAATCGCCGGCCGCGCATTCAACCATGAGTGGGAGCGGGAAATGGGCTCGCTGCCCACGGTCGAAGAGGTCGAGATCCGCGACGGCCGTGTGAGCCTGCAACTGACCGCCGGTGCGCCGGCTGCGCCCATCGTGCGCTGGCTGGTCGAACACGGCGCCGAAATCGAAGAAATCCGCCGCACCGACGCATCGCTCGAAGACGTCTATCTGCAGGTGACGAGTGATCCTGTAATTCACCAGACAACCGACCGATGAAATCCTGTAACCTTGTGATCCCCGATCCTCGATCCCTGATGCCTGATCCCTATGTTGAGTGATAGCTGGACCGTGGCCTGGAAAGAATGGCGTGAGTTGTTGCGCATTGGTGGCGGTCGCCGCGGTGTCATTGTGCGGGCGCTCTTCTCGGTGGGCCTGTTGGGCGTGCTCTGGCCGTGGCTGATCGGCGCGCCGTTCGTGGCATCCGGTATGCCCGTTCTCTTCGCTACCATGACAGCGGCAATGTACGTCTCTGCGCTGCTGCCCGACTCATTTCCAGGTGAGCGCGAACGACACACAATGGAAACGATGCTGGCGAGCCGGCTGCCTGATAGCGCCGTGTTGCTCGGGAAAATTGGCGCGATGGTCAGCTACGCCTTCGCCGCCGCGCTGCTCATGCTGGTCTCGGGCTGGATCACGGTGAACCTGAAGGTGAGCGGTGATCTCCTGCTCTATGACACCGACGTTCTCATCACGGCAGTCGTGTTTTCTTTCCTGACGGCCGGCCTGGTGGGTGCCTTCGGTACGCTGGTCTCGCTGCGCGCCGCAACCGTGAAGCAGGCGCAGCAGGTACTCACCAGCGGGCTCATGCTCCTTCTGCTTGCGCCCGCGGTCATCGCCGAAGCCTGGCCAGCTCTCTGGGAGCAAATGGTCGCCGCGTTCAGCACGGGTGCCAGTAGTGATCGGCAACAGCTGGTCACCATCGCCGCGGCCATGGTGCTGGCGCAAGTCATCCTGTACGCAATCGCGAAGCGGCGTTTCGTTCGGGAAAAGCTTGTCAGTGATGAACGATGAGTTTGGAGCGACGAGCTCCTCGCTCGTCGCTCCTCGCTCCGTAGCTCCTACCAGCCGGGCGCCAGGTTGAACCCGAAGTGCCACCCTTTGTCAGGCCGCTGGAACGGGTATGCGTAGTAGGCCTCGAGCACCAGGTAGCCGAGCACGTTGACCCGTGCGGATACGCCGGCGCTGAACACGGGGATCTCGAGTGAGGTCGAGTTGCGTGCCAGATCGAAGCTGGGTGACCTCAGTTGATCCCAGGCCATACCTGCATCGACGAAGGGCGCGATCTCGGTGGGCAGGAACGGGAAGTTGATCAGCCCGAGCTCATCGGTCCCGAAAAGCGGAACGCGGACTTCGAGGCTGGCCACACCCATCCGTGAGCCCACCAGCCGGTTGAAGACCGGGCACGTGTTGGAGCTGTCTTCATCAGGTCGACATTCGGTCACGTCAAACGATTCCATGGCGTAGCCACGGACCAGGGTTTCGTAACCGAGAAAGAGCGGCTGGAGACGCGAGTCTTCGGCATCGCTGCCATAGCGGCCATAATGCAATGCGCGGAAGGCGAGGGAGGCGGGCCGCAGGAAGACATAACGCCGGTAATCGGCCAGGATGCTCTGGTAGGTGAGCGACCCGAAAGTCGGGGACACCTCGAAGCGGAAGCGCTGTCCTGCCACCGGTGAAGTGAATCCGAAGAAGGAGTTATCGCCGACGTACGCGAGCGATCCTTCAAACAGATTCAGTGCGTCCGGAGCCTCCAGATCTCCGCGAGTCTCTTGAAGGACCTGGCCATTCAGTCCGATCAGGTATGACCGGGTTTCAATGTCATAACTGTACCGGGTGAAACCGCCACTGGTCTCGAAACGACGCGTGGTCGAAAGGGGATAGGAGGCGAACCCCTGGGCCTGATCGACGAAGACGCGCTGGAAGATCTGGTCATACTGATTCACGCTGGGGTTTTCGGTGGCACTGACCTGCGCGTATGCGCTGAGGTACGGGATGTGACCGCCGACCGCGGCCCAGTTGATGCGATGCTCGGAGTTCTGATAGATCGCCTGAGCGCCGATGTCCTTGAGCGAGCCCTGCGCCTGAATCGCGACACCGAGCTGATGATCGCCCATCATGTCGCCGAAGTATGCGGACACACCGCCACCCAGCTGCGTCCCGTAATAGCCGCCCACGCCCACGCCGAAGCTTGGCTGGCCCAGATACTCGAGACCCAGCTTGGCCTTGTATTCCTTGGTGGCAAACTGGGTCTGGGTCGGCAAGCCGCCGGCCGGGTCGGCCAGGTACTCGGCGATCAGGCCCGTGCCGATCGCTTCGACCGGGGGCAGAATCCCGGCAATGCTGGCTGTATTCGATGTGCGCTGCACCGGTATGCCGCGCGCGTCCTGAAGCTCGAGGCCGTAGATATTCTGGCCCGAGTTCTCGAACACAGAGAACATCACGCGGCCACTGCGCTGTGCAACCGACAAGGCGGGTGAAAGCGCGGTGATGCCGCTCACGCCCGTGACCAGCCGGGTAACCTGGAACAGGTTGCCGCTGGCCAGCTCCATACGATAGATGTCGCTGAAGCCATCGCGGTCCGCGATGAAGAACAGCTCGCGTCCATCCGGCGAGTACTGTGGATTGATGTGTTTTGCGCCCGCGAACAGGTCCAGCACGCGAATGTCACGTGAAGTCACGTCGAACAGGGCAATCTTCACGTCGCCGAACACGAGCGTACTGAAGTCCGTGTCCTGACCGCGATCGCTGGCAAAGGCGATGGTCCGGCCATCCGGTGACCAGGTCGGCTGCAGGTCGGCGTAGCGATCGTCGGTCATTTGCAGCACCTGACCGCTGGCAACGTCCAGGATGTACAGATCGCTCAGGCCACCCTTCATGCCCGAAAATGCGATGCGCGAGCCATCCGGTGACCAGGCCGGGTTCTGCAGCGAGCCCACACCTTCCACACCGACGCTGCGCTCGACGTCTTCGGAGTCCACGTCGAGAATGGCCAGCTCGTTGTCGCCGTCATTGAAAACGACGAACGCGAATTTGCGTCCGTCCGGTGACCACGTCCCGGCCGACTGAATGAAGCTCAATGCGTCGAAGTGCTCGCTGCGATTCGGACTCGTCAGTTTCTTCACGATCTCGCCCGTGCGCGCATCCGCGACGTAGAGATCGACCGTGAACAGCTCGCGACGGCCGAAGTACGCGACGAACCGGCCGTCCGGGCTGACTACCGGCGAGAGGTGCATGGCACCGACATCGCCATCGTAGAGCACGGGCTGACCGGCATCCTTGGGTCGTTGACGCCCCTGGATCACCGGCAGATAGGTGGAGCGTATCGCCGTGATCCACTGAGCCGACAACCCGGCGCTATTCAAGCCCAGCACGCGCTGCAGCGCGGCATCCCAGCCGGCCCGCGTGGCATAACGGTACAGCTCGGTCACCGCACGATCGCCCCAGCGGCCACCGATGTACGCCCACAGCGCCTGTCCGTAGCGATACGGGAAAAATCGCTGATCGCGCGTGAGCTGTTCGATGGTTGGCAGTTCACCGCGCAGTGCGGCATCGCGCAGCCACATTGCGGTGTGCGGGTCCTGGCGGCCGAGCGAGAGATATTCGGCCATTCCTTCCACCAGCCAGAGCGGCAAACGGCCCATGCCAGCAAGGCCGCCTCCGCCCGGGGACGACGCCAGGTCGTACTGGAACACGTGCACCAGCTCGTGTCCGAGCACGTGGTCGTTGTCCTTATAGACGCCGGTGAACGGCATGATCACGCGGTTGCGCAGACCTTCGGTCACACCACCGGTGCCCTCCGACAGCATGTCACCGATCACGTTGGTCTGCTGGAAATCCGGATGATCCGCGTAGAAGATCAGCGGCTTCTTCTTGAACTCGTGCTGGAAAGCGCGGGACAGTCGTGAGTACCAACGCTCAGCCATACGCGCGGCGTCGGTGGTGACGACCTGTTCCTGCGGATAGAAGTGGACGTCGAAATGCTGGGTCTCCATCACCCGCCAGTCGAAGTCCTCATACATCACCTTTTGTCGCCCGAAATACTGCGCCTGCGCGAGCGTGGGCAAAATAAAAAGCGCCACGGCGCCGAGGGCCCGGGCGGTGCGTGTGCGGAGCGGCATTCCAACCCCCCTGTAAAGCCAATGACGAGGCTACTGCGGGTCGCAAGGCTTGTACCAGCCACCGCCTCACGCGTGATCTCTAAAACGTGCTGTCCTCACAGCACTTCTTAGGAACGCCCCAGAGTAATGCAGTCGTGACGCGCACGCCCTGCGACCTCGTCATCAAGACACCGATGCAGAAGCGGCACCCCTATTCGCAGGCTCATGTGCTGCTCCGTACGCGGGCTTGCGTACGTTAGCATCAACGCGCAAACTGATAGTCAGATAAGCAGATCGCCCGTTTTCCGCCGCTGCCGGCAGGGGTACTGACCCTCCGCACGCGGCGATTTATTTTACCCCTCAACCTTGCCCCCTCGAGGGGGCGTGGCCCATCGGTACCGGCCATAGCCGGTTTTGGAGGAGGGCTTCTGAGTAAATACCTGCTGAAGCTGTACGTCACCGGGAAGACCGCGCGCGCGGAGCGCGCGATCGAAAACCTGCGGCGCGTGTGCGACGAGGATTTGAGTGCCGAGTATGAGTTGCAGATCATCGACGTGCTGGAGAATCCGCAAATGGCCGAGGATGATCGCATCCTCGCCACCCCGACGCTGATCAAGCAATTGCCACTGCCGCTCCGGCGGATCATTGGTGACCTGTCGGACAAGGAGAAAGTCCTCCTCGGCCTCGAAGTACGGGCGGCGCCAGCCAGTACCAGCCAGCAAAAGAAGGACTCATGACGGTACCGGATCAGCGCCTGAATGGCCGTGACGCCGTGCAGAAATTGCCGACGGGTATCCCCAGCTTCGATGTCATCGCGAAAGGCAGACTGCCACGCAATCGCACCACCTTGATCTCCGGAACTGCGGGCAGCGGTAAGACAGTTTTTGCCATGCAGTTTCTCGCCGCCAGCATTCGGGATGGTAGCGAGCCCGGCGTCTTCGTCACATTCGAGGAATCGTCAGCAGACATCCGGCAGAACATGCGCAGTTTCGGCTGGGACCTGGCCGCGTGGGAGCGGGAAGGGAAGCTCGCGTTCGTCGATGCCTCACCCGACCCGGAAGTGGAAACGATCGAGAGCGGTTCATTTGACCTCGGCGCGCTCCTCGCCAGGGTCGAGAACGCGGTGCGAAAAGTTGGCGCGAAACGAGTTTCGGTTGATTCGCTCGGTGCAATGTTCTCCCAATTCTCCGACCAGTCGCTTGTGCGGCGCGAGCTGTTCCGGATTGCGTGGGCCCTCAAGCACATGGGCGTTACGGCGGTGCTGACCGCGGAGCGCGTCAACGACTATGGTCCGATTGCCCGCTTTGGTGTCGAGGAATTCATTGCCGACAACGTTATGGTGCTGCGTAACGTGCTGGAGGCGGAAAACCGCCGCCGCACGATCGAGATCCTGAAGTTCCGTGGCACCGACCACGCCAAGGGCGAGTACCCTTTCACGATCGTTCCGGAGACCGGCTTGGTCGTCATTCCGCTATCCGCCATTCGGCTGCGCCAGAAATCATCCGATATTCGGATTTCGTCCGGAAACGCCGACCTCGACAAGATGTGTGGCGGCGGATTCTTCCGTGATTCCGTCATTCTGGTTTCGGGTGCGACTGGCACCGGCAAGACCCTGACCGTGACCCAGTTCCTCGAGGGTGGCGCCAAAGCCGGCGATCGTTGTCTGCTTCTGGCCTTTGAGGAGAGCAGGGAGCAACTGTTCCGGAATGCCAGTGGCTGGGGGGTGGATTTCGAGCAGATGGAGCGCGACGGCGTATTACGTGTGGTGTGTGACTACCCGGAAGTGAATGGACTCGAGGATTGGCTGATCCAAATCCAGTCGATCGTGACCGAATTCAAGCCGAAGCGGGTCGCTTTGGACAGTCTATCAGCGCTCGAACGCCTCGGTGGAAACAAGCCGTTCCGCGAATTCGTGATCGGCATGACATCGTTCATCAAACAGCAGGAGATCACCGGCCTCTTCACGTCGACCACCGCCAGTTTGATGGGCGGCACATCGATTACCGAAGCACACATCTCGACGCTCACCGACTCCATCATCCTTCTGCGCTACGTCGAGATGTTCGGCGAAATGAAGCGCGGGCTGACCGTGCTGAAGATGCGCGGCTCGATCCACGACAAGGACATCCGCGAGTTCAACATCGACCAGGCGGGCATGCAGATCGGGCGGGCCTTCCGGCACGTCACCGGAATTCTTGCCGGTACTCCCGTGCATATCTCACCCACCGACATCGAGCGCATCTGGTCGATGTTCGAGGCCGACATCGAGCGCAAAACCGGCCAGCCAGCCGGCTGATCCAGCGGGAATAGCGTTTGCACTAACTGGGCCCCAGACAACTCTTGAAGGATGGGAATGAAAGAGTCTGTGGCTTTAAAGGATTTTGAACGCGCGCGCCTGGAAGCCGAGCTCGAGCAGAGCCGCGCCCGGTTCCGGGATGTCATCGAGCAGAACGCAGACGCGATCATCGTCGTGGATCGAGAAGGGTTGATCCAGTTCGCCAATCGAATGGCCGTCCGCTGGTTCGACGGCCATGCGGAGCAGCTGGTCGGTACTTCATTCGGCTTTCCAGTGGTTGCGGGTGAAACTACCGAGCTTGACCTGGTCACCAAACGCGGCGACCGGGTGGTGGAAATGCGGGTGGTGGAGTCTGCGTGGGAGGGACAGCCGGCATTCATTGCGTCCTTGCGCGACATCACCGACCGCAAACGTGCCGAGGAGAGTGCCCGACAACTATTTCGGGAACAGACTGCCCGCGCAACCGCCGAACGCGCGGCCCGCCGCTTCCGCTTTCTCGCCGAGTGCAGTTCCGTCCTGTCCACGTCACTGGACTATAACGTCACGCTTTCAGCACTGACCAAACTGTGTGTGTCTGAGTTGGCTGATTGGACCGTGATCTATGTGCTCGACGATAGCGGTGCAGTAAGGCGGCTCGAGGTCGCTCATCGGGATCCAGCCAAGCAAGAGCTCGCCAGCCGGATCCGGGACTACCCGATCCTCACCGACGAGTCCCAGCCTTTGTCCGAAGTTCTCAGCAAGCGCACACCGGTCCTGGCTGGCAAGGTCGATGATGCTGCGCTGCGCGCGATTGCACGCGACGATACGCATTTCGAATTGCTTTGCGGTTTGGGCGTCGGCTCGTTCATGCTGGTGCCGCTGGTTGCCCGCGACCGCGTGCTGGGTGCGATCGCGCTGGTCAGTGCCGACCCGAATCACGCCTTCGATACCGACGACCTCACGCTGGCCCAGGATCTTGCCGTACGCGCAGGACTAGCCATCGACAATGCCAGACTGTATCACGAAGCACAGGAGGCCAACCGCATCAAGGCGGATTTCCTCGCCGTCCTTTCGCACGACATGCGTACGCCGCTCGCCTCGATCATTGGCTATGCCGAGCTGTTGCACATGGGCATTCCCGAGCAAATCCCGGAAGGCAGCCGCGAGCGCGTGGATCGCATTGGCACGGCGGCCCGCCATCTGCTCTACCTGATCGATCAGCTGTTGATGTTTGCTCGATTGGATGCGCATCACGAGGAGCCTCAGCTGCAGGACGTCGACATCAACGTGCTGGTCGATGACGTGGCCGCAGTGATCGAACCATTGGCGCAACAGCGCGGCCTCCGTTTCGAGGTGGCTGGTCTCGACCGTTCAACCGTCCTGCGTACCGACCCCGACAAGCTGCGCCAGGTGCTGGTCAATCTGCTGGGGAACGCCGTGAAATACACCGAAGCCGGTGAGATCCGAGCCCACGTGCGGCCCGGTAAGGATCATCGCATCGTCATCGAGATCAGCGATACCGGTGTCGGCATTGCACTCGAGCATATCGACAAGATCTTCGTACCCTTCTGGCAGGCAGATCCAATGATGCGAGCCAGAGGCGGCGGAACCGGCCTCGGGCTGAGCGTTGTGCAGCGCCTGGTCAAGATGCTGCGCGGCGAGGTGAGCGTTCAGAGCACGCCTGGCAAAGGCAGCACGTTTACGGTCACACTGCCCGCAACAGCCCCGGTCGCATCCGAACTGGTCTCCTAGCGCCCTCACTATGACGCCCGCCGCCCTGTACGAACTGGAAGCCGAGAACGCACGGCTGCGTGCCGTGGTTCAGACCACCACGGACACGATCCTCATCCTGGACGATGCTTGCATCATTCGGTTTGCCAATCCGGCTGCAGTAAGGCTCTTCGGCCGCAAGGTCGAAGATCTGATCGGCTCGCCATTCGGATTCCCCGTCGTCGTTGGAGACACCGCCGAGCTCGACGTGGTGCGGCCCGATGGCCGTGCCCTGATCGTCGAGCTGCGCGTCGGCCAGAGCACGTGGGACGGCGTGCCGGCCCGCATTGCCTCTTTGCGCGATTGCACCGAGCGCAGAAAGGCGGAACAACAGCAGCGCGATTTCATTCGCGAGCAGGCAGCCAGGACCGAAGCCGAAGCCGCAGAGCGGAGCGCCCGCTTCCTGGTCGACGTGGGTGCCAAACTCAATGAAACGCTCGAAGCCAGTCACGCGCTGCGCACACTAGCGGAGCTCGCCGTGCCGTTTCTGGCCGACTGGGTCGTAGTCGACGAAGTCGACAGCGACGGACCGGTTCGACGGATTGCCGTCGCACCCGCCGATCCGGCCCGCCATGAGCTGGCCAGCCAGGTTCACTCCGCTCCCGCTTCGATTCCACCACCGAACGATCCGACGCCGCAGCTCGTGTCGAACGTCACTTCGGATACGGCCTGCATGATCGGGTCTTACTTCGACACCATAAAAGCTCTCCAACCCCGATCCCTGATGGTCCTGCCACTCTCGGCCCGAGGCCGCACAATTGGCCGGATCACGTTCATTTCGTCGGAGTCCGGTCGAGTCTACCAGCACCGCGATCTCATGTTGGCGGAAGAACTGGTCGGTCGCGCCGCAATCGCTGCCGATAACGCTCGGCTCTATCAGGAAGCCCAGCTCGCAAACCGGGTGAAATCCGATTTCCTCGCCGTCATGTCCCATGAGCTCCGCACTCCGCTCAATGCCGTCATCGGCTACTCCGATTTGCTGCTGACTGGCGTGCCCAGGTCCATACCCGTCGAATCCCAGGTCCACGTGAATCGGATTCGCTCCAGCGCTCACCATCTGCTGCGGCTCATCGAGGAGATCCTGACCTACACCAGAATCGAGGCGGGCCGTGAGCGGCTCGATCTTCAACCGGTCGATCCACACGCAATCGTCCGCGAGGTCGCTGCCGGAGTCGCGCCGATGATCAACCCCGATGCCGTCAGGCTCGTTTGTGAACTGCCCGACACAACGACCCTCATTCGTTCCGATCCCACCAGGCTCCAGCAGATTCTGCTCAACCTCGCCGCCAATGCCGTCAAGTTCACGCCCGCGGGCGAAGTGGGCATTCGGTACTGGCAGGATGACTCGAATGCTCACTTCGACGTCTGGGACACCGGCGTCGGCATCGAAGAGACCAATATCGAACGCGTCTTCGAGCCTTTCTGGCAGGCCCAGCAATCCCACACCCGGACCGTGGATGGCACCGGCCTCGGACTGACAGTCGCCAAACGTCTCACTGAGCTCTTGGGCGGCGAACTTCGTCTGACCTCCGCCCCGAAACAGGGGACCCAGTTCCACCTGTCGCTTCCCCTTGGGTCTCCAGACCTTGACCGATAGTATTGCAGAGGCATGGTAGATAGCGAATAACGAATTAACGGACGAGAACGACTACGACCACGACTACGACTACGAATAACGGGCTCCCACCGGTTTAACCTGACGAAAAGTAATTCGACTTAATTCGACAATTCAGGCCGGTTTGGGCCGTGATCGTAGTCGTGGTCGTGGTCGTAGTCGTTCTCGTCCGTTAATTCGTTACGAGTGATGGACGATCAAATCGTTACGGATTTCTGCAAGTCATTCCTCTTGCAAAATGCGAGAACCAGATACTACCTTCTGTGAGCCTACCCGCCGTCTCCCCCGGTCGGTTTACCTCTAATGGGGAATACGCGCGCGATGGTCCACCCACTCCGCCTGTTGCGGTGGTTGTATGTCGGCCGGCTGACGCTGGCGACGGGGATATTCCTCGGCGCGCTGTTCGTCTGGCGGGATGCGGAAGCCACCGCCATCACGTTGTGGGCAACACTCGCGCTCTTGTCTTCGGTCGTCGCTACCTCGCTGAGTCTGTGGTATACGACCGGCCTACAGCGGGTCCCGGGCAAAAACTTCCTGTACGGCCAGGTTCTTTTCGACACGCTGCTGGTAACGGCAGTCGTGTACATCACCATCGAAGGCCGGATGGGCAGCGTGTTCGCGCCGCTGTATATCCTGGTGATCGCTGCCGGGGCGCTGCTGTTGCCGCTTTCGGGCGGAATGCTGATCGGTGTGCTGGCCAGCATTCTGTATTTCTCGGTATCGCTGCTCGACCAGAATCAGGGGCCCGATGGCGGGTTGCTGGTGGTCACACTGCAGGGCGCGTTGTTCGCGGTGATGGCGCTGGTGACTGGAGCGCTGGGAGATCGGCTGCGGCACACCGGAACCGTCCTGGGAGTGGTCGAGTCCGAGCTTCGGCAGCTTCGCCTCGATACCGATGATGTGCTGGATACGATCGACACCGGGCTGGTGACGGTGGATGAGATCGGCCAGCTCGTATACATCAACGATGCGGCCGAGGCGGCGTTGCAGATACCGGACCAGGATTGGCACGGCAAGGAGGTGACGGCCGAGCTGGATCGCCGGGCGCCGGGCTTGGGCACAGTGATCCGCCGTACCGCGTCGCTGCGAGCGCCGATCCGCAGATATGAGATCCGGATGCGGGGCGATGATGGGGACCGCTACCTGGGTGTTCGGACCACCGTGCTGGAGCGTGGGGCGTCACCGCCCTGGGTGACCGCGGTATTTCAGGACATCACGGATACCAAACAAATCGATGAGCTGATGCGCAGGGCGGAACGTCTGCAGGCGGTTGCCGAGCTGGGCGCGTCGCTGGCGCACGAAATCAAGAACCCTCTGGCCTCGATCCGCAGTGCAGTCGAGCAGCTTGCGGTTGGGCGCCTGAATGATCGGGACCGTGGCGTGCTGCGGTCGCTGGTGTTGAAGGAATCCGATCGGCTGACGCGGCTGTTGTCGGACTTCATGGAGTTCAGCCGAATCGAGCTGCGCCGCTGGGGCGCGGTGGATTTGTGCAAGATCACCAGGGATGCGATCGGGCTGGTGCAGCAGCATCCGGACACTGCGGGGAGCGCGCGCATCGAGCTGCGGGCGCCAATGGAGCCGGTCATTGTCACCGGCGATGAGGATCTGCTGCACCGCGCCGTATTCAACCTGGTCCTGAATGCCGTGCAGCATTCGGGGGCAGATGGACAGGTAAAAGTGGAAGTTGGCCGTATCCTGGCCAAACGGGATGTTCCGAGCGCAGTGCAGTTCGAGCGTCCGGTACGATTGGCGGTGAGTGACAGTGGTCCGGGCATCTCGGAGGAGGCACTGGCGCGGATTTTCGATCCGTTTTTCACGACGCGCGAAGGCGGTACGGGTCTTGGCCTCGCGCTGGTACATCGCGCAGTAGAAGCACATCAAGGAATGATCCTGGTGGATGGCGGCCCGGATCATGGAGCGCAATTCACGGTTTATCTGCCGGCGCAGGCAGAGCGGAGGTAGCGTGGGTGCAAAGATCATGGTTGTCGACGATGAACGGGCGATTCTGGAGACCGTCGAGATCCTGCTGCGTAGCGAAGGTTTTGAGCCGCTCGTATTTCAGAACGGGAAAGACGCGCTCGACGAGCTGCAGAAGGGTTTGCCGGACATTGTAGTCACGGACATCCGGATGCCCGGTGTCACCGGCCTGGATATCCTGGAAGCAGTCCGCGCAAAGGACCCGGAAGTGCCGGTCATTTTGATGACGGCACAGGCGTCGCTGCAATCGGCCGTGAAAGCGGTCAACCAGGGCGCGTTCTATTACCTGCAGAAACCGTTCAGCAACGCCGATCTGGTGGCTTTGTGCCGGCGCGCTGCGGAGACGCGCCAGCTGACCAGCGAGAACAAGGCCTTGAAGCGCGAGATCCGCCGGCGCGATCACTCGAAAGCCGTGCGTCCAATCGGCAAGAACCGCGTGTTTCTCGACATCGTGAAGCTGGCCGAAACCGTGGCACCGACCGACTCCACAATTCTGATCACGGGTGAGAGCGGTACCGGTAAGGAAATCGTAGCTCGCTACATCCACCAGTTGTCCGAGCGCGAAGGCGGACCGTTCGTGTCCATCAACTGCGGCGCATTGCCGGAAAACCTGCTGGAGAGCGAGCTGTTCGGACACGTGAAAGGCAGCTTCACCGGCGCGGTGCGTGACAAGGATGGACTCCTGGTTGCGGCGGGTGCCGGCACGCTGTTTCTGGATGAGATCGGTGAGATGTCGCCGGCATTGCAGGTCAAGCTGCTGCGTGCATTGCAGGAGCGTGAAGTCGTGCCGGTCGGCGCCACCGAGCCGATTCCGATCGATGTGCGCGTGATTGCCGCGACCAACCGCGATCTCGAGCAGGAGATCCGGCGCGGCACGTTCCGCAGCGATCTCTATTACCGTCTCAACGTCATCACCATGCACTTGCCACCGCTGCGCGAACGGCCCGAGGATGTGCCGATGCTGGCTGAGCATTTCCTGCAGAAAGTCGCGGCGGAGCGCAATGGAGGTGCCGAGCAATTGCAGCTTTCCACGGAGGCGCTGGCCGCGCTGCAGCAATACGACTGGCCGGGCAATGTTCGTGAACTGGAGAATGCGCTGGAGCGTGCCGGCATTCTCTCGGCGGCCGCGGGCGGCCGCATCGAAGTCAGCAGTCTGCCGGCGCGGGTGATTGCACCGGAGCCTGCGCCGTTGATCTCGGAGCGTCCGCCGTCCAACCCGGAGCTCGAAGTGATCGAGCGGGCCTACATCCTGTGGGTGTTGCAGGCCGAGGGTGGCAACAAGGCACGCGCAGCCGAAGTACTCGGGATCGATCCATCGACCCTCTATCGCAAGCTGAATCGCTACGGGCTCGCCGACTGATGAACCCGATGACCTATCGCAGGGAATCCGGGCCGGCACAACTGCAGAAAGTTCGGCTCAGTGTGGTCATGCCGGTTTACAATGAAGCACCGACCGTCGAGGTCTCGATTCGCCGGCTGCGTGCGGTGCCGCTCAACATCGAGCTGGTTTGTGTCGATGACGGATCGAAGGATGGCACGCGTGACGTGCTGACTCGCCTGAAAAATGCCGGTCTCATCGACCAGCTCATCTTTCAGCCATCCAACCGTGGCAAGGGCAATGCGGTGCGCACCGGCATCCAGGCCGCCACCGGCGATGTGATTGTGATTCAGGATGCCGACCTGGAATACGATCCGGCTGATCTGCCGGGTTTGCTGGTTCCCATCGTGGACGGTCGAGCCGACGCCGTCTTCGGCAGTCGCTTCATGGGCGGTCCGCACCGCGTACTGTACTTCTGGCACAGCGTCGGTAACGGCCTGCTTACCTTGATGTCGAACATGTTCACGGATTTGAACCTCACGGACATGGAGACCTGCTACAAGATGTCGCGCGCCGACCTCCTGAAGAGCTTGCCGCTGCGCACCAATCGCTTTGGCATCGAGCCTGAGCTGACGGCGCGCCTCGCGCAGGCACGCGCACGCATCTACGAAGTGCCCATCAGCTATGACGGCAGAACCTACGCTGAAGGGAAGAAGATCAGCTGGAAGGATGGTGTGGCTGCGTTCTGGCACATCTTCCGCGCGAATGTGGTCGATCCCAGGGCGCCCATCTACTCGCGTCCCGCGGCGACGCCGGCCCTGCCGACGGATCCCCGCGTGCTGGCCGCGGAGCGCGGATGAAGCTGTTGGTTACGGGCGCGGCCGGCATGCTGGGACATGCGCTGACCACAGCGGCATCCTGGCGCGGACACGACGTGCATGCAGCCTCGCGCTCGGTGCTCGACGTGACCGATGCCGGCGCCGCGCGGCGATTGCTGGATCGCGTGCGTCCCGCTGCAGTCCTGCATTGTGCGGCCTTCACGCAGGTCGATGCCGCGGAAGCGCAACCGGACCGCGCATTTGCCATTAATGCCGAAGGCGCCGCAACCATGGCGCGCGCGTGTGCGGTCGTGGATGCGCGTTTTGTCTATCCGAGCACGGACTATGTCTTCGACGGCCAGGCGACGCGGCCGTATCGACCATCCGACCGGACTGCACCGATCAATGTGTATGGACACTCGAAACTTGCTGGAGAAGAGGCCGCCCGGTCTGCGCCGCTTCACCTGATCGTGCGTACCAGCTGGTTGTACGGCGCGTGCGGCCGGAAGTTCGTGAGCACCATGCTCAAGGGTGCCCGCGCAGGTGGGTCACTGCGGGTGGTGGGGGATCAACTGGGTTCACCAACCTGGACCCGGGATCTCGCCAATACGCTCATTTCTCTGCTGGAGCGCGACACACCGTCCGGCGTTTACCACGCCAGCAATCAAGGCAAGGCTACCTGGTATGACCTGGCTTGTGCGACCTTCGAGTTTGCAGGCATCGACGCAACGGTCGAACGGGTCGGGTCGGCTGAATTTCCGCGACCGGCCAAGCGGCCTGCGTTTAGTGTGCTCGACTGCACGACTACCGAAGCGATCGTAGGGCCGCTGCGGCCCTGGCGAGACGCGCTGCAGGAAGCGCTTGCCTATGGAGTCGAGTGACGATAGCACCAGGCGCGCGCGAGCAGGCCGTGACCATTCTCGATGACGGAGCGCGTAACTGGAAGAGCCTCATCCTGCGCATCTCGGGCGGTCTGCTGGTTGGCCTGGTCGTGGTTCCTCTCTATTCGCTGCTCGATCGGCCGGAAACCGGCCTGGCGGGCAGCGCCACCGCGGAGCAAATGACGCATTATGCCGCGCTGATCTGGCTCGGCACTGTACTGATTGGTGGCATCGCTGCGCTTGCGCTCCTGATTCCGGAACGGCGGGTCAGCGACTTCGTGAATCGTCTGGCACGTGTGATCGTTGCGCCGCCAATCACGCTGTTTGCGATCATGCTTGCCCTGTTTTCAACCGCGGCTGCCGCGTGGTTTCTGCGTGGGGTCCTGGATGGCCAACCCGATCTGATCGACAGCTTTGCCCAGCTCACACACGCTCGCCTCCTGGCCGAAGGCGCATTGACTGGCACAACATCACCGTTCTGGCATCTGCAGCAGACCGTGGTCACCGAGCATGGCTGGGCCTCACAGTATCCACCCGGCTACATCGTTCTGCTCGCTCTCGGCTTTCGGCTGGGCGCGGTCTGGCTGGTGGGCCCGCTGTTGCTGGGCATGTGCGTGTTCTCTTTCACGCTGGCCGCCGAACGGCTGCTCCCGAACGATCTCGCGCTTGCGCGTCTGGGCGCGCTGCTCGCCGCAATTTCGCCCTTTGCGATTGCCCAGGCCGGCTCGTTCATGAGCCACACGGCCGCGGCTGCATTCGGTGCGATCGGGTTGTACTGCTTTGCGCGGGCTCGCACCGGCGCGGACTTCTGGTTCGCCCTGACCGGTTTTGCCGGCGGCACGCTCTTCAGTATTCGGCCGTACACCGGACTCACGATCGGCGCGCTCATAACGCTGGTCATCGCACTCGATCCCGCGGTGCGCGCTCGGCGTATGCGTGCGCTCGGCTGGATGCTGGCGGGCGCGTTGCCGATCGCAATCGCAGTCGGCTGGTACAACGCCACGCTGTTCGATTCTCCGTTTCGCTTCGGCTACAGCGCGGCACTCGGACCGGCGGGCGGGCTCGGCTTTCAGGTCGACCCCTGGGGCAATACGTACGGCATTGCGCAGGCCCTGGCATATACGTCAGCCGAATTGCTGGCCCTCAGCCTGTTCCTGCTGGAGTCGCCGTTTCCGGTGGTCGCGATCATTGGCGTGGTACTGCTGCTTCGCCCGCGGGTCACACCAGTACAGGCGTTGATTGGCGGGTGGGCGCTGTTGCCGGTCATTGCCAATCTGTTTTACTGGCACCACGGACTCTACCGCGGTCCGCGCATGCTTGCCGATGTCGTGCCTGCCTGGGTCTTGCTTTGCGTGCTCGCATTTGCCGAGCTGGCGCGCGCGGCCCGTGGACGTACCATGGCGGGCCGCTATTCGCTCTTCTCGGGCGTCGTGATGCTGGCCGCGCTGGTACTGGTTGTCTCACCCCTGCTTTTCGGTGCGAGCCGCTTGCTCAGCTATGAGCGGGATCCGGTGAGTGCAGCGCTGCTGCGCGCGCCCGAAGTGCCCGATCGTGCCCTGGTTTTCGTGCACGGTGGTTGGACTGCACGGTTGGCCGCGCGCCTGGCCGCGGCCGGCATGAGGCTGGACTCGGTGGAAAGCGCGCTGCGGCAAAACTCCACCTGCGCCGTGCACGAGTTTGCGCAGGCCTACGAACGCAAGGCTGTGCTGCCCGCACTCAGCTTCGAGCCGCGGCCGACATCGTTGCCGGCGCAAATCCAGATTTCCGAGGGCAACCGCATCCGGGTACAGCCGGGTGAACGCATGACCCGGTCGTGCACGCTGGAGATCAATGCCGACCGTGCCGGTGTGGTCGATGCAGCGCCGCTCATCTGGCAGGGAGCGCTGACCAATCCGGCTACGGACCCGCGGCCAATCTTCGTTCGCGATCTCGGTCCCGATCGAAACCGTGAGCTGCTCGCGCGTCACGTCGACCGGGTGCCGTTGCTGTACGGACCCGCCGATCCAGAGATCACGCCACGCCTTTGGCCCTACGACGGTGCGATTCGCGCACTCTGGGGAGTGGGTCATGTCCAGTAGCACTGCCGAGCTCACCGCTGAACCGCCACGCAACCAGGCGCATCGGGCGTGGCCACGAAGCTTTGCCTACGTCGCGCTGCTCATCATCGTGCTCCTGAGTGCCTGCACGACCATGCTGGCCATGCGTCGCACGTCGACCACCTTCGACGAGATCGTCATGATCGCGGGCGGTGCACGCGGCTTCGAAACCGGCAATTTCGACATCGCGCCCGAGCACCCACCACTCACGCAGTATCTCTACGGTCTGCCGGTCTTCCTGGCCGGCGCGAAATACCCGACCGAGATCAAGCCGCCGACCGACATGGGTTACCGCTACCGCTACGCGCGTGAATTCTTCTGGCGCGTAGGCAACGATCCTGAGCGGGTTGCGTTCCTCGGGCGCCTGGGTGCAGTTGCGTCTGCCGCCGCCTTGATCGTAGCCGTGTTCTTTTTCACGCTGCGCTGGGGGACGGCGGCGGCGGTGCTGGCTGCCGTGCTGACCGCGTTTCTGCCCGATCTGCTCGCGCATGGCGGCATAGCCTACAACGACGTACCCACGGCGCTGTTCGTATTCGTCTCGTTGTGGGCGATTGATGCGGCGATTCGCGAGCCGACCGCGAAACGCGGTGTGCTCGCCGGTGTTCTGACCGCACTGGCAGTGTGCATCAAATTCAGCGCGGCCGCCCTGGCGCCGATTGCGGTCCTGCTGTTGGCCGCCGGCGCGATCTCCGCGCGCTTCGAGCGCACCTGGCTGAAGCGGGCCGCTCTGGCAACGCTGGCCGGCGCGCTGGCCGGTTATCTCATACTCGTGCTGGTCTATCGCGGGGACTTTGTGCTCACGCAATTCATTTACGGCATGAAGTACACGTTCATGCACGTGAACAAGGGCCACGGTGCGCCGGGTTATCTGCTGGGCAACTTCAACGCGCTCGGCTGGTGGTATTTCTTTCCGGTCGTATTCTTCTTCAAGACGCCGGCCGCGCTGCACCTGCTCGGTGCGCTGG
>JBBDWZ010000202.1:0-19762 GCA_040902615.1 Gemmatimonadota bacterium
TCCCCATTCCCAACTGTCATCGCCGAAGCGCGTGGAGTTGCCGTGCCCCAATTCCCCTATTCCCCTATTCCCCCTATTCCCCACTGTCACCGCCCAAACGCAAGTCCCTGTATTGGCTAACTACGGAGCGCATTGAGTGGGTCCTCTCGCGTTGCGCGCAATGCAGGCGTGAAACAGGCAAACACCGAAACACCCAGCAGCAATATGACGGTCCCACCGAGAACGATGGGGTCCGTGGGCTTCACTTCGTAAAGAACAGACTGCAATGTGCGACCGAGCAGAACGGCTGCCACAAAACCGATCAACACACCGACGATGGGAAACCCCATCCCATCGCGGATGACGAGGCGGAGTATCGAGGAAGGCGCGGCACCGAGGGCCATGCGGATTCCCATCTCACGGGTGCGCTGGGATACGGCATAGGAGACCACGGCGTAGATACCGGATGTTGCGAGGATGACAGCGATCACGGCGAACGCGCCGAAGAGAATGGCATCGAATCGCTGGCGCGCCCAGGACATACCGATCAGCGAGGTCAGCGGCTGCACTTCCACGAGCGGCAGGTCGGGGTCAACCCGATTCACGGCACGGCGGATCGCGCCCAATGAAGCCATCGGATCGCCGGCGGTCTTTACCATCACGATGCGCGACGCGTACGTGAATTGGGTGTACGGCGTATAGAACTCGTTGCGATTGGGGCCGACCTCGAGCGGTTCGTGCACGACATCGCCGACGATGCCGACGATCAGCGCGCTCGAGTCGGGCCGGTCGAAGCTGCTTCCGCCGCCGAACCACACGCGTTGGCCGATGGGGTCCTGGTTCGGCCAGAAGCGGCGCGCGGCAGACTCGCTGATGATGGCAACGCGCGGACTGGCCGCGTTGTCGGCTGCTGTGAAGATGCGGCCGCGGCGGAGCGGGACACCGAGAACGCGGAAATGGTCCGGTGCGATGTAGTGGCGCAGCACGGGCGGTGCGTCTTCGGGGCGCGGAACCGGGCGGCCGGCGATGAAGAGCGTGCTGCGCGCGGTCCCGCTCACGGGCGCGCCGCCGTCGACCGTCGCGGCCACGACGCCCGGCACACTCGTGATCGATTCCAGCACTCGTGCAATGAAGGCAGGAGCGCGGTCGGTCGGCACGCGCACTTCGGGTGGCCGGATCCAGAACGTCAGTACTCGCTGCGGGTCGATACCGAGCTCGGTGCGGCGCATGCGCATGAAGCTGTCGATCATGAGGCCGCCACCAACCAGTAGCAGCATGGCGAGCGCGACTTCGACGCCGACGATAATGCCACGCATGGTTGGGTGTCGAAGGGATCCGGTGCGCACGGACGCGCCGCGACTGCCATCGCGCAGATCGGAGTTGATATCGATCCGCACGGCGGTAGCCGCGGCTGCCCAGGCAACCAGCACCATCGAAAGAAGAGTCAGCAGAGCGGCGAAGCCAATGGATCGCAGGTCCATGCGCGGCTCGGCAAAGGCGGACAGGCTGCCGTAGAAGTTGCGTGGCCCCCAGACATCGATCGGCGTGGGCAGCAGACGTGTTGCCCAATACGCGAGCATAAGGCCGATCACGCCGCCCACCGTCACCAGCAGCAGTCCCTCGGTCAGGAAGTGTCTTACCAGCCGCGCAGGCGTGCCACCGAGCGCAGACAGGATCGCAGCCTCGCGTCTTCGCGAAGCGGCGCGGCCGAGCAGCAGGTTGGCGGCGTTGGCACAGGCCAGCAGGTAAAGCACAGCAACCGCAGCAAACAGGATCAGCAGCGATCGCCGCGTGTTCGGTTCTACTCTCGCATCGTTCAACGAGACCGCGGTCGCACTCACGACTTCCGCCGAATCCGGACTCTGGTTCGGCAGCGCCGCTTCGATGCGCGTGCCAATGACTGCCATCACCTGCTGTGCCTGCTGCATGGTCACGCCGGACTGAAGGCGCGCCACCGCGCTGATGAAGTTCTGCGGCGATGTCAGGTACAGCGGGTACGTGAGCTGTGGTGCCATGCGGGTCGGCACCCAGAGTTGAGCTTTGTTGGTGAGACCCTGGAAGCCCCGCGGCATCACGCCGACGATCGCCAGCGCCTTTCCGTTCACGCGCAGATTGCGTCCGATTACGTCGCGGTCAGCTCCGAATCGCCGCTGCCAGAGATCGTAGCCAAGCACGACGACTGGCTGTGCCGTGCCGGCCGCATCTTCCGACGCGTCGAAAGTTCGACCGAGCTCCGGCCGCACGCCCAGAATCGCAAAATATTCCGGCGATACGATTTCACCGTTCACCCACTCGGGCGCATCGCCACCGGTCAACGTAAGCGAGGTGCCCGAATAGTTGGCGATCAAGGCCTGGCTGCGGCCCTGCTCCTTCATCATCGTGATCCCTGGAAACGACCAGCGCTCGCGATGGAACGGCTGGCTCGGGCTCGCGCGAGTCACGTACAGCATCGCGATGCGGTCCGCATCCGGAAACGGCGGCACCCGCCAGAGCGCGGCATTGACCAGCACAAAGGCAGTCACCAGCGCCCCGATGCCGATACTCAGGGTCCCGATCACGGCCAGAGAAAGGCTGCGTGCTCGCAGCAGAGAACGAATCGCGGTAATTAGCGTCATCTCGAACCCAATCGGTCAGTCATCATGCCATTCGGATGCCGGCCATCAGCATAGGGTTTAACCCATAGCAGTCTGGTGGGGACAACAGTCTGGCGCGCGGGTGCGGGGCAGGGTACGGCAGGTTTTGAAAATCGGGCGGCTAGCAGGTGGGGAATGGAAATAGGAAATAGGGAATCCGGAATGAGGAATAAGGTTACGGCTCACGATCTGAGCATTGGCTACCCGTTCTGCACAAGCCGAGCAACCATGAGCGACACCAAACATTTTTACAACTCTCGCACATCCCGGCAGTTGATCGGCCTGATTTCTCGCTTATCGTAAAGCATGATGAACTGGGCTCTGCTACTGATCGCGCTTCAGGCCACGCCACAGGGGACCGAAAGTGTTGCGTCCGCGATCGATGCCGCAGCAAGGGGCGGTGTCGTGATCGCGTGCCGGCACGGGACTACCAACCAGGCGGACCCGGAGGATGAGACCACGCTTCGCTATGGCGATCCGTCTACCCAGCGGCGGCTCTCACCGGCAGGCGAACGCCAAGGCGAGGCGGTGGGCGCGGCGCTCAGCCGGCTGGGGATCCGCTTCTCGGAAGTCATCGCCAGTCCAATGCAGCGCGCGCACCGGACCGCCGAGCTCATGGCTGGTCCGGTCGTGCTCGATTCACTCTGGCATACGCGTGGTGACAATTACGACGCCCGGCGCACTGCGCGGCGCAACGCTCTGAGCCGGCCAGTGCAGAACGGCAACCGGCTGATCGTTTCGCATGTCGGGACACTGAGCTCGACATTGAAGTTTCGCGGGTCAATGGCCGAAGGCGATTGCGTCGTGATACGCCCACGCGGGAACGACTATGACGAGCTCGGCTTGGTACCATGGCAGGAATGGATCGCTTATCGGAAAGATCCGTGACATCGGCACGGAACGGCGGCACATGACTGCGAGCACGGCCAAGGTCCTGGAACTAGAGTAGACTCACCGCAGAGACCCAGTGACCACGGAGCGATCTTCGTCCATCCTCCAGACTGACGCCACGTCATCTTTTTTTCGTCTACGGACTTGCCGTGGCGCAATGATCCTGCCGAAAACATGTAGGTTGCCGTCACAGTAAATGAGCAACCAGCATCCACACCCCGCCCAATCCAAACTGCCCTCAATCCGTTAAACCAAGAAATGGATGTCCTACGATGCCTGGTAAATGACGATGCACGAGCATCGCTCTGTGGCCTCAGCGGCTCTGCGGTGAATCAACTTCAAATCCGCAGCTGTTACCGGAATGGCTCGGTTAGCTACGCGAATGGTGTGGAGTGGTTTGCCGTCGAGGGTGAAGCTTTTGACGAACGTGGTATCCGTATCGCCGATCGAGTGCGCCCTCGATCGCGCCGATCGACAACGTCGGCTGGTCGGAGATGGACCAGGTCTGTGCGGTCGAGGGCGGACTGAACAGGGTCGCGGCAGTAAAGCTCAATGCCATGGTGCGAATGGTGAACGTAGTCATATCGCTCCTCTCAGATTCGTAACCTCAAAGCCGTGCGATCACACGCACTATTTCATCAATGGCTGTGCGTGCCCGCGTGGATGACTGGCCCGTGTTGTTGACGATGATGCTGACGGCGAGACGACGGCCGGATGCGGTTTCGACAATCCCGGTGAGCGCATCGACATTGCTGACGGATCCGGTCTTCGCGCGCACGCGACCTTTCAGATCAGTCAAACGCGTGCGGAGCGAGCCGGTTTCCGCGCCCGAGGACGGCAATGCATCCAGTGCGGGGCGCAGCTTCGGCTCATTCGCGATCAATCGGATGAGTTGAGCGAGCGCGTGCGGCGTGACCAGGTTGCCGGTAGAAAGTCCGGATGCGTCACGCAGACGGAACTCGGTCGAGTCGATCTTTGCGATGTCAACCAGGAATTTTCGCTTCAGCTCCAGTCCGGCAGTCCAGCTGCCCTCGCCGCTGATTTGTGCAGCCACTGTCTTGAGCAGCATTTCGGCAAACCAGTTCTGACTGGTCTGCAGAATCGGACCGATGATGCGAGGCAGCGGCGGCGAAGCGTACTCGAAGAGCGGAGAGCCGGTCGGAGTCGGTTCAGGTGCGACGATCACTCGCACCGCTCGCGTTCCGACCGAGATTCCTTTGCGCTCCAGTGCTTCCCGGAAAACGAAGCCGGCGTAATAACCCGGATCGCGCACGGCGAAGCTCTCGTTTCTGACTGCGGCGTCGACCGGCAGCTGTCCATAAGCAAACACCGTGTCACTGCCCGGTATGCGGTCGAAGTCGAGTGTATACGGCGAACCTTTCGCGCCCGTGCGCGTGCGATTCAGCAGCACGACGAACTCCGACTTGGGCTCCCAGGTGATGGCAGCGGGCGCGCCTTCGGCGCCGGGCGCTACCCGGAAATCGATCGCGTTGTCGTTGAAGCCGAGCGGCGCAACCGGGCCAGCATACCACCAGTTGAGATCGTAAGCCTGCCAGTCGGGCCGAACCTTCGTGGCGTCGAAGAGAGTCTGATCCACCACGATGCCGCCATTGATCCGCGTGATGCCGCGCGCGCGCAATGAATCGGCCCAGCGATCGAATACGGTTGTCCTGGACGATTCATAGCGCGCGGAGATGGTGGGGTCACCACTGCCACGCACGATCAGGTCGCCTTCCAGCGTACCGTTCCGGACTGCACCCGTTGCTTTCACGGCAGTGCGGTAACGGAAGTCGTGCGGGAGATGCCACGCGGCAGTCGCCGCTACGATCAATTTCTGGTTGGATGCCGGAATGAAAAGCTGTTGCGCATTGTGCTGGTATAGGCTGGCGCCGCTCGCGATGTCGCGCACCTCGATCCCCCAATGCGCACGCGCCAGCGCGCCGTCATTGATGATGGCCGAGATCCTGGTACCGAGATCACCGGCGGGCCGGGTTTGCTGAGCGGCGGCACGGCTGGCCAGGATCATCGCCAGCACGATCGTTAAGGTGCGGCGGATAACATGCTTCATGAGGCACTCTACCCCGGCGACAGGACGGCGCGCAACCCGAGCGTATGCACTGCCATTTACGGACGTCGGATCACTTGATTGGACCGTTACCGTGCAAGTGATTCGCCAGTGAATCGCGCGTGGCCTGTACCACAGGCACGCGGGCGTCCGCGGCCGGGGTGCGTACAGCGAGGTAGCGCGTGAACGCCGCGACCGCGCCGGGAAGATCACCGACCTGTTGAGCGAGCAAACCTTCCTCGAGATGCGCGGTCGCCTGGTAGCGCGGCCATCCGCCCGCCAGATAGGGTCTGCGCCGTATTGCCTGGAGTGCCGGCGTAAGATTTCCAAGCTGGCGATGCAGTCTAGCGAGTGCGATGTGTGCGTAGACCGATGCATCGCCCGCGGCCGGCGACGTCATGACCAACGTGTCGAGTGCCTGCACGAGATCTCGAGCATTGGGCTGCGACGTGCTGACCGCGTACTGCGCGTTCAACAGGGGCGCGCAGACTGCCGCTGCGGTCCCGATATGCACGTCCGACGTTGGCGGCGCCGATTGCAGAGTGTTCAGGACTGTGCGGTATCCACTGGTGTCGTTCCCGGTGATTTGCCATTGACCGACGACGCAGGCATCGGCGGCCAGATCAATGGATTCGCCGGTCGCAATCGCACGTTCGAGCTCGTGTGCTGCCTGCGCGGCACTCACGGAGTCCGCATCGCTGTAGAGCGCATCGAGCACGTCCAGCCGCAAATGCACGCGCGTCACCGGGCTCGCACGCTGCATCGCACGGACCAGGTCACTCGACGCGGCGGTGTCGCGCGCGAGCGTGGCGAAGCTGTAGGCTGCGAGCAGGTGATCCATCGCAGCATCGGCGGCCGGGTTCCGGTTGCGCAGAACCGTGACGGCGCGGGTTCCCGCTTCCAACTGTATCCCATCGAATTGCGATGCCGCGATCAGGGCGCGCAGATTCGCGGGTCCCATTGCAGAGAGCGAATCGGCGAGCCGCGCAAGCGTGGCAGTGTCGGCTCGTGCCACGGCCAGACGCCAGCGCAGGAACGGTGTCGCGGGCGGCAGTTCGACCGCGCTGTCAGCCAACTCCAGACGAAGTTGATGCGCCTGGACAAACACCGAATCGAGCGCGAGCGCGCGATCGAGTGCGGCCATTACGCGTTCACGTTGGGGTGCGGCGAGGTGATAACCGCTGCGTTCGGCCAGGAATGCGGCGTACCCGAAGAGCACTTCTGGCCGGGCCGGCAACGCACGGACGGCGGTTTCCCAGGCAATCAGCGATTCCGCGTCCGAAGAAAGCTCCGGGTAACGCGGGCCGATCAGCGCTGTGAGGTGAGCCGAGTCTCGTTGAGTAAGCGCATTGCGATGCCGCCAGGCCAATGCGAGAGCGTGACGTTCCAGGCGATCGTCATGCAGCTGGCGTGCAGTCAGGCCCAGACGCAGGGCGGCAATGGCGAAAGTCGAATCGACTCGCAGTGCCCGCTCGAAGCGGTCGGCTGCGATGGCAAAATCGCCGATTGAATACGCGGCCGCCGCAAACAAATAGGCTCGCAACGCCGGCACTGAATTGGTGGTGCGCTCGGCGAGCGGGGTCGGGAGTCCGGCCTGCGCTGCCAGCAGCTGCGCGGCCAGCCGATCGACGATGATGGTCAGACTGTCGATCGGTCCTTCAACCTGCCCTTCACCGTCCACCGCGCCCGAAGCCGCTCGCACAATCGTGGCTCGCACAACGGCGCGCTTTTGGGTCCCGACAATGCTGCCCACGATCACGCGTTCCGCACCCAGCCGGGCGGCCACGCTGACCACGGTGTCACGCACCGGCTCGGCCGAGCGACCACCCAGCCCGGCTCGCCGCCAGGCCTGCAGCACAGCGCCGGCATCGACAGCGGGCGCAGCCGAGTCGTCGGCCAGATGCGTCGACAGCAACTCGACCATACCCTCGCGCAAGTAGGCCAGCGCAGGGTCTTCACTGATCACACGGAACGGCGCAACCAGAATCGACGAGGAAAAAACCGGCAGCGTAGGCGATGACTGCCGGTTGAAAAGGAGGATGGCCATGGCAGCCAGCACAGTGGCCGACAGAGTTAAAACCCGGCGGCGCCGGCTCTGACCGCGGTAGCGGTAGCCAGTCACCTCGGTCTTCAGCACGATCGCGCCGGACTGCTGATTCGGATCGGCGCCCTGAGCCTCGCCAGGCGTTGACGACGCCGCGGCCGAAAGGTGAAACACTTCTGACGCCGGTGCGGGTGGGTCCGGAACCAAAACTCTCGACGCGCTCTTTCGCAAACCCTCGGCGAATTTGACGACCGCCGGGTCGGCATCCAATTCGAAATCGTCGCGGCGAATTTTCGTGTACAACTGCGCGCGCTGCAGCGCCGCGTGCGTATCTCCGCTGGCAGCCAGCGCTTGCATCAACTGCACCGTGATTGCTGAATTGCCCGGCCGAATTGCCGCCAGCTCGCGCAGCCATTCCACGGCCTTAGCGTGATCCGCCGCGAGTACGGCGCACTCGGCCAGCCGCTTGAGTACGCTTACGGCCCGTTCTTCGAAACCCGCACGCTGACCGTCGAGCCAACGCTCGAAGACCGGGGTCGGCGGGAAAAATCCATCTAGAAATGGACCGCGGTAAAGGCGAGCGGCAGCTTCATCATCGCCCTGCTGCATGGCTGCTTCGAATGCGGCCAGGTCGGTCTGAATCTCCTGAGGATCCAGTCTGAGATCTTCGATGCCTTCGACGAGGTAGTCACTGCCAAGGCTTTTTCGCGCTGCGTACAACGCTTGTGTCAGTGAGTGTCTGGCCCGCTTCGCTGAAACCTCCGGCCAGAGCAGTCCGATGATCTTATCCCTCGAAAGTCCTCCCAAGCCGGCGACTGCCAGTACGGACAGTAATCCCAGATTCCTGCGCTGCGCCGCCGCGAGCTTTGGCTGACCTTCGTCGTCGAAGACAATTGGACCACCAAACGTTTGCAACCAAAGCATTTGAGACCTTTAGACCCGGTTTGACAATCTGGTGACAAATCCGTGTTCACCTCTTCGTAGCTTCAACGACGAACCTGCCGGTCAGCAGCTCGACGAATCGGAAACTAGCGGCTGACCGCGTGGAGCCAAACCACCCGTCCGCCGATGAGGACGCCCTGGCAGAGGAATCAATCATGGAGCCAATTCGTACCGGACGCATTCTGATTGCCGCGAACCGATTGCCCGTCACCACTTCCCTTCATAATGGCGAGATCCAGGTCAAACCGAGTTCGGGTGGTCTGGCCTCGGGTCTACGACCGCTCATCCGGCACACGCAGTCGGTTTGGTTCGGCTGGAACGGCATGGCCGCCCGGGGCGAAGGAATCGGTTGCTGTGATTCCGGCGACCTGGTCGAAATCCCATTGACTGCCGAAGAAGTCGAGCGCTTTTACCAACGGTTCGCCAACTCACTGCTCTGGCCTGCTCTGCACGACTGGCCGATCGATGGACCCGTAGGTGAGGAGGACTGGACCGCGTACAGCCGCGTGAATGCGCGGTATGCGGACGCGCTGCTCGGTCGCCTGGCCGCCGACGATCTGATCTGGATCCACGATTTTCACCTGCTGCTCCTGCCCAATCTGATCCGGATGCGCGCGCCATCGGCGCCCATCGTGTTTTTCCTGCACACGCCATTCCCCCGGCCATCATCATTTCTCGCCTTGCCGCACGCCCAGGTTCTGATGGAAGGCTTACTGGGCGCTGATACTGTCGGGTTCCACACGGATGGCTATCTCAGGAATTTCCTCGAGGCTGCGCGGCTGCTCGGGTACACGGTGGACGACGATCGAGTCCTGACTTCAACCCACGCGACGCGTGTGAAAGCCTGGCCTATGGGAATCGACGCTGGGGAATTCACCCGAATGGCTCGAAGTGTCCGGGTGACGAATGAAGTCGAGCGGTTGAAATCGAGCGCTGCGCCCATGCTGATGCTCGGAATCGACCGGCTGGACTACACGAAAGGACTTCCGAACCGCCTGCTCGCGTTCGAGCATTTGTTGCAGACGCATCCGGATCTGCGCGGCCGCGTTGGCCTGCTGCAGGTCGCAGTCCCCACGCGCGGCGAAATCTCGGCGTACCGCGATCTTCGGCAGGTGGTCGAGCGGCTGGTCGATCGGATCAACAACCGGTTCGCAACCGGTGGCTGGCTGCCGGTCGATTGCCTGTTCGGCTCGGTTGACCGGGAAACGCTGATCGCGTTGTACCGGGCCGCCAACGTCATGCTGGTAACGCCGCAGCGGGATGGGCTAAACCTCGTTGCAAAAGAGTTCGTAGCCAGTCGTGTCGATCGGTGCGGCGTATTGCTGCTCAGCAAGTTTGCTGGCGTCGCGAACGAGCTGAAGGATGCTATCCAGGTCGACCCGAATCGACTGCTGCAGCTCAGCGCGGCGATGTACTCGGCGCTGCACATGTCGGTCGCGGAGCAGCGCAGGCGCATGAGAGAAATGCGGCGAATCGTGCGCAAGAACACCGTATTCCGCTGGGCCGATGAGTTCCTGACCCTGCCGTTCCATTCTCAGCCTTCGACGGTCTGACATGCACGCGCTGGTCGTGGGCCACGGCAGCGAGGCGGAGCGCAGAGCTTCCATTCTCACTGCGCTGGGTCATCGTCCCGCGCGCGCCGAGGCGCTCGACTCAGGGCGCTTTCCGCTGCCGGACATTGCACTGGTCTGTGGACCCGTCGATACGCGCGTCGACCATGCGATCAAGCTGCTCGATCTGGGAGTACCGGCTGTTTTTGTCGAGCAGCCCATGGCAATTGACACGGCCCGGCTGGATGCGCTCGAGCAGGCGTGCGCCGATGCTATCACGATGACCGGTTGCAAGCTGAGATTCGCCTACAATTTTCCACGGGTGCGCTGGGCCCTGTTCGAAATGAACTGCTCGAAGCCACTACCACTGCGCCTGGCCGTAAGTCAGCCACGAGCGCGCGACCGGCTGGAGCAGACGATTCATGAATTCGATTTGGCTTTCAGCTTGAATGGCCAGATGCAGGCGATTCATACCGTGAGCCGACGAACCGCCCTTCAGATCGGCATTGAGCACAGCAATCTGGCCTGGAGCCATATCGAATTCGATTGGACCGGCCGGACTCCTCGCGGCCGGGCTTTGCTAAGCGCCATTGATGATGGGGACGCCTTGACTGTGCCTCATCAACCGGAATGGGTCACACCCTCACACGACTACATAGCGCAGCGCGAAGAAGTGGCGCATTTCGTCGCTTGCGCACAGACCGGCGGACAGCCCTGTTGCACGATCAGCAGCGGCCGCCACGTCCTGGAATCGGCAATTGCGGCAATTCTCAGGAAGGACGCGCCAGCTGCTGCAGGCTCGGATTCGATCAGGTCACCGGCCGGCAGCCAGTAGCCGGGCACTTCGGCGTGATCGGCGCTAGTCCGAGACGACGCAGTTCAGCATTGAACGCAGCAAGATCGCGCGTGATCACTGCGTCCATACGCGCGGTCTGCACGGCGAGCAGCTTCGTGTATTCGGCAAACAGCACGGGTGCATTCGCGATCGGCGGTCCATCACCGGATGTCACCACGCGCAGCAGGTTGGCCAGGCGGTTGTTGATCTTGATCGGGAAGTTCAGCGGATCCTGGCCGCTCTGATTCTTGACCTGATAGATGTCGTCTTCGACATCGCTCAGATTCGTCGTGAGTGTGGCGCCGGTCTCCTTCAGTTTCGCGTCCGCGTTCTGCTTCATGCGATCGTCGGCTTCCTTCTTGATGCGCCGCGACTCGATCACCGCTGTATTCGCCTCGCTCACCTTGTCCCGAATCCGCGTGGCCAGCGCGTACTGCGCGCGTAGATCGGCATCACTCACGTCGGCGAAGCGCGGATTGCGGCGGACCGTCACCGCTTTGGTTTGCGTACGGCCGTCGGCGTTCAGCCGGACGGTGTAACGGCCGGGCGGCACGTGTGGGCCCGCAGTGCTCGAACCCCACAGGATCATGCCCGGGAAAGTCACCGCGTTATCGGTGCGAAGGTCCCAGGCCAGGCGATTGATGCCGGCCGCGATCGCCGGGCGCGGGCCGGTTGCAGGTAGAGTGGTATCGCTGGTGAACGTGCGCAGCACTTTGCCCGCACTGTCCAGCACTTCGACGTTGACGCGCTGCGCCGGGTGCTTGAGCCAATAGGTGATGCCGACCGGTGTCGCACTGCGAATGCCGGTTGGCGGCGTGAAGAGCCAGGCATCGGCGGCAGCTACGACTTCCGGATTGTACTGCCGAAGCGGACCGATGTTATCGAGCACGTAGAACCCGCGTCCATGCGTACCGATCACGAGATCATTGGCTTCCACGATGAGATCGGTGACCGGCACATCGGGCAGATTCAACGACAGCGATTCCCAGTTGCCGCCATCATCGTAGCTGATGTAAACGCCGTGCTGCGTGGCCGCGTACAGCAATCCGCGGCGCGTGGGGTCCTCGCGGATGGCGTGCACCCAATCGTCGGGGCGAATGCCGTTCACGATTCTGGTCCAGGTGCGGCCGAAGTCGCGGGTGCGGAAGATGTAGGGCGACTTGTCGTCGAGCAGGGGGCGCCGTACCGAGATGTAGGCAGTGCCGACATCGAAGGCCGATGCATCGATCTGGCTCACGCGGCCGAAATCGGGCAGCTCTCGCGGTGTGACATTGGTCCAGGTCTGCCCGCCATTGCGCGTCACATGTACCAGCCCGTCGTCGGAGCCAGTCCAGATCACATTGGCATCGCGCTTGGATGGACCGATCGAGAAGATCACGCCGTAGATCTCGGGGCCATTCATATCGCCCGTGATCGGTCCACCGGAATGGCCTTGCGTGGCTGGATCATGGCGCGTGAGATCGCCGGAGATCGCAGTCCAGCTCTGGCCACCGTTCGTGGTCTTCCAGAGCCGCTGCGATGACGTGTACAACACGGTCGGATCGACCGGCGAGAAGAGGATCGGATAGGTCCACTGCCAGCGCTCCGGCATCTCACGCGCGGGCTCACCGTGATACATCCACGGATACGGATTCACTTCCCGGCGATGGCCAGTGCGCCGGTCGAAGCGATCCATCCAGCCGCCATTGTTCGTACCGGAAAAGAAGATGTCCGGATTGCGCGGATCCGGCGCGATGTACCCAGGCTCGCCACCGGCAGCCTGATACGAAACAGCCATTGCACCGCGAGTCGGTTCGCTGGTTGCCGCGCCGGCTTGTGTGAAGAGCGCCGGCGGCCCGGCAGTGCCGCCCGCGCCCCCGCCCCCACCCCCACCGCGTCCACCACGACCGCCACCCTGTCCGAAATCGCTGGGTGTGCACAACGTCGAGTTGTCCTGCTGTGCGCCGCAGATGTGATACGGGATGTGCTTCGTGGTGACGACGTGGTACCACTGCGCGGTCGGGAAGTCCTGATCGCTCCAGGATTGGCCGGTGTTGGTCGAGACCGCGCCGCCACCGTCATTGCCGTCGACGAGGTGGGTGGGATCGTCGGGGTCGATCCAGAGGTCGTGATGGTCACCGTGGGTGCCGCCCAGTTGTGACGTGGTTTTGCCGCCGTCGGTGGAACGGAAGAGCGATACGTTCTGCATGTAGACGACGTCGGCGTTCTTCGGATCGGCGAAGACGTGCGTGTAGTAAAATGCGCGCTGCTGGATGGCGCGGTTGGTATTCACCAGCGTCCAGGTCGCGCCAGCATCGTTCGAGACGAAGAGTCCGCCCTTTTCATTCTCGACCAATGCGTACACGCGATTAGAGTTTGCGCCGCTCACAGCCACGCCGATGCGGCCGACCACGCCGGACGGCAGGCCGGTGTTGCGCGTGATCTCGGTCCAGGTCTCACCACCGTCGGTCGACTTGAACATGCCCGAGCCCGGACCGCCACTCGACATCGTGTATTCCTTGCGGAACGCTTCCCAGAGCGCGGCATACAGCACGTTCGGATTGTTGCGATCCATCGAGATGTCGATCGCACCGGTCTTGTCGTCACGGAACAGCACTTTGCGCCAGGTGCGTCCGCCATCGGTCGTCTTGTAGACGCCGCGATCCGGATTTGGAGCGCTGTGTTTGCCGAATGCGGCCACGTATACGATTTCCGGATTGGTCGGGTGGATCCGGATCTTGGAGATGTTCTCGGAGGCTGCGAAGCCGACGTTGGTCCAGGTCTTCCCGGCGTCGGTCGACTTGTACACGCCGTCACCCGCCATGATGTTGCCGCGGATGCAGGTCTCACCCATACCGATGTAGACGATGTCCGGATTGGTCTCGCTCACCGCGACGGCACCGACCGACGCGCTGCGGATCTGCCCATCGGTGACTGCGGCCCAGGTCTGGCCGCCATCCATGGTTTTCCAGAGGCCGCCGCCGGTCGCGCCGAAATAGGCCTCCTTTGGGCGGCCCTTCACGCCGCTCGCCGCGATCGAGCGGCCGCCGCGGTCGGGACCAACCGCGCGCCAGCGATACGACTTCAGCAGGGTGGTGTCGATGGCGGCGTAGGGGAGCGATCGCGGCGCGCGCTCCGCACTCCAACCCAAGACCATCGTGACGAGCACGAGCGCACCAGCAGGCATGCCGAAACGTTGCGCATGACGAGGCATAGGACTTTCCCTTGGCTCCTGGAAACGAATGGCGGGGCGATTGCCTGATATTGGAGCTAGCGGCATGACGCCGGCAAGACCGTCACATCAGAAGGCGTCGGCTGGAAACGTCCGTCCCACAAACGCCGCGCTCGTTGCTGCCACGAGTAATCGGGAAGTGCCGCTCAGTTGCGAAGCGAGCGCTCAACGAGTACAAGTGCTCGTATGAATCACAGCGAAATCGTCAGTTGGCTGTGGGGCGTCGCCGATCTCATTCGCGACACGTTCAAGCGCGGCAAGTACCAGGATGTAATCCTGCCGCTGACCGTTCTGCGTCGACTGGATTGCGTCCTGGCGCCGACCAAGAGGAAGGTGCTGGAAACACAGGCCAGGCTCCACGGCAAAATCGAAGATCAGGGCCCGCAACTCCGCCGCGCCTCCGGCTTCGCCTTCTACAATACCTCGCGCTACGACTTCGACAAGCTCCTCGCCGATGCGCCGCACCTCGCCGCGAATCTGCGCAACTACATTGCCGGTTTCAGCGACAACATGCGCGAAGTGCTCGAGAAGTTCGATTTCAACAATACGATCAGCAAGCTGGATGAGGCCCGGCTGCTGTTCCAGGTCATGGAGCGGTTCAAGAAGGTCGATCTGCATCCGGACAAGGTCGATAACCCGACCATGGGTACAATTTTCGAGGAGCTGATCCGCAAATTCAATGAAGCTTTGAACGAAAACCCGGGCGAACACTTCACGCCGCGCGACGTCGTGCACCTCATGGTTGATCTCATGCTGGCCGGCGATGAGAAGGCTATCGGCCGCAAAGGCGCCATCGTGTCGATCTACGATCCGTGCTGCGGCTCAGGTGGCATGCTGATGATCGCTAAGGAACACATCAACGTGGGCAGCCCGGCGCAACGGCAAGGTTAGCCGCGCCGCGATCAACCCGAATGCCGACATTCATCTCTTCGGCCAGGAAGTGAATCCGGAGACTTGGGCCGTGTCGAAGTCGGACCTCTTCATGAAGGACCCGACGGGCCGCGATGCCGACAACATCGCCTACGGCAGTGTGCTTTCGAGCGATAAGCACGGCAACCGCAGCTTCGATTACCTGATCGCGAATCCGCCCTACGGCAAGGACTGGAAGCGCGATGAGAATGCCGTGCGCGCCGAGCACGACCTGGGCGCCGCCGCCCGCTTCGCGCCGGGCTTGCCGCGCATCAGCGACGGCCAACTCCTGTTCCTTTTGCACATGCTCGCACATCGCCGCACTGCCGACGATGGCGGGTCGCGCATCGCTATCATCATGAACGGGTCACCTCTCTTCACGGGCGATGCGGGCAGCGGCGAAAGTGAAATCCGCCGCTACATCCTGGAAAACGACTGGCTGGATGCTTTGATCGCACTGCCCGAGCAGCTCTTCTACAACACCGGGATCGCGACCTATGTCTGGGTGCTGACCAATCGCAAGGCGCCCGAACGCAAAGGCAAAGTCCAACTGGTCGACGCGACCTCGTTCTGGGTCCCGATGCGTAAGAGCCTGGGCGACAAACGGCGCGAAATCCCGCCGGAGAAGGCGGAAGAAATCGTGCAGCTGCTGCGCTCATTCCAGGACACCGAGCACTCCAAGATCTTTTCGGCCACGCATTTCGGTTACCGCAAGATCACGGTCGAGCGTCCACTCCGGCTTAACTTCCAGGCATCGCCCGAAAGAATCGCGCGCCTCGAATCCGAGAAGGCGTTTCAGGGCCTCGCCCAGTCGAAGAAGAAAGGCGAAGCCGCCGCGCTCGAAATCGAAGCGGGGCTGGCGCAGCAGGAAGCGATCCGCGGGTTCCTGCGCTCGCTGCCGGACACGCTCTACAAGGATCGCGGCGAATTCCGGCTGATGTTCGACAAGTCCGCGCGCAAGGCGGGCATCAAGCTGGCTGCGCCAGTCGGGAAGGCGGTTCTGTCCGCGTTGTCTGACCGCGATGAAACGGCGGCAATCTGTCGGGACAGTGATGCCAATCCCGAGCCCGATCCGGAACTGCGCGATACGGAGACCGTGCCGTTATCTGAGACGGTGCAGTCGTTCTTCGACCGCGAGGTGAGGCCGCACGTGCCAGATGCGTGGATTGATACTTCCAAGCGGGACGAGAAGGATGGCGAGGTTGGTTTTGTTGGGTATGAGATCAACTTTGAGCGACAGTTCTATCAGTATGTGGCGCCACGCTCTTTGGAAGAGATTAACGTTGACCTTCGAAAAACAGAAGGAGAAATCCAACGGCTGCTCGCGCAAGTTACCGCGTCAGCGTCGTAATGTTTTGCTTACAAAGCATCCAATTACATAGGAGCAGATTCGTGAAGCCAGACTCGTGGCTGAGGGTTCCTGACAGTTGGAAGTTCCGCCGCCTGAAATATTTGGCGCGGATCAATCCTGAGTCTTTGTCAGAGACGACTCCCCCGACAACGGAGATAACTTACGTCGACGTAGGTAGCGTTGACAGTTGTGGAGCAATACTGGAAAAGCAGATTCTTACGTTTGGAAATGCGCCGTCACGAGCTCGCCGTTCGGTTCGTGACGGTGACGTGATAGTATCAACGATTCGCACGTACCTACGTGCGATATCTCACATTCGAAGGGCGGAACCCAATCTGACTGTGTCGACCGCCTTCGCCGTGCTGCGTCCACGAACAATTGAAGTTGATTCGACCTTCTTGGCCTATGCGTTACGTGCACCCTACTTCATCGATCGAGTCGTCGCCTCATCGACCGGAGTTAGTTTTCCCGCAATTGGCGAAGCCGAGCTAGGAACTTTTGAAGTGGCGTTCCCCACAATCGGAGAGCAGCGTTCCATAGCTCGGTATCTCGACCGTGAAACCGCGCGGATTGACGGGTTGATTGCGGAAAACCAGAAACTGATCGATCTGATCGTTGAGAGACGTTTGTGTGCAATATCAGATGCGGTTAACAATGGTCTAAACGGGACGGTTCATCTGAAGCCCACGACGTCACCATTCTTCACCAGAATCCCGAAGAATTGGGAACTAAGAAAACTTCGTCGAATAATCACGCAGGTGAAGCGCCCTGTAGAAGTAGAACCTGAAACAGATTACCACGAAATAGGGATTCGTTCCTGGGGCAAAGGAATTTTTCATAAGGATCTGCTTAAGGGATCGCAATTAGAAGAAAAAAATGTTTTCAGAATCAAGCCCGGTGATCTTGTCCTAAATATCGTCTTTGCTTGGGAAGGCGCCGTTGCGGTAGCGGGCATCTCCGAGGAAGGTATGATCGCGTCGCACAGATTCCCGACGTTCGTTCATTCACCCGAAGTGAATTTGGATTATCTACTCTTAGTGCTGCAGAGCGGGCCGGGCCGTTCGATAATGGCGATCAACTCTCCGGGCGCGGCTGGACGCAACAAAACGATCCGGTTAAAGCAATTCCTGAACGAGGAAATCCCGGTGCCATCACTTGAAGAGCAGCACCGGGTGGTCGATGCAGTACGCGAGCAAGAGGACCGGTTGCGCGCACTGGATATGGCGGTGCGGACTGCAATAGAAGATCTCAACGAGAAGCGCATCGCCCTGATTTCCGCAGCCGTCACCGGGCAGATTGACGTCCGCGAACTCTAGCCGGGCGGCAAATCCAGACTGGGCTGCGGCAGGAGAGGCTCCCTGATCTTCAACCCGGTCATGCTCTCAAATTTCTTCAACCCCGAATCGTAGGTATGGAACACATCGATCCCGAGCAGAATGGCGGTGGCGAGGTGTATCGCGTCCATCGGCTTGAGGCCTAACGCGCTGGCCATCGCTTCTCGCAACAACTGCCGGGCATTCTCGGCAATCAACGCGTGGAACTCGGCCAGTTTCACCGGCGACGGCGGCAGCCAGAGGTTTCTGATTCTCTCTTCCGCTTCCACGGACAGAACTTTTCCCGCCTTCTCCTGCTGATCGAATGCAACCTCGACGATACTTACCGTTGAAGTCACGATCTCGAGTTTGCCGTCAGCGGCTTTCTGCAGGTGAGCTTCTATTTCCCCCGCTCGGTGCGCCAGATTCTGGATATAGGAAAGAAATACGCAGGAGTCCCAGTAATAACGCTCGATATCATCGGGCATCGCGGCTCTTGCGGATCGAGTCTTCCGGGAGCGGATCGCCTTTGATAGCCGAGCTGGCGCCGCGCGCCAGCTTCCAATCGCCGGGTTTGCGCGGATTGATGACTTCCACGGCAGTCACGCGGCGCACGCTCAATGGCTTGCCGGTCAGCGGATCCCGCTTGACACGTCCCATCACGATGGCTCGTTTGCCCCACGCGTTTCGCATCACCTCTTCATATCCTGGCGCTAGGTAACAAGAGACCGCGTGATCGCTCAGGCTGTCATAGAGAGTGAAACGAAGCCCGCGGCGACGCGACAGCGTATCGATCTCACCTTCGACGGCGCCGTACGTGTCTTCAGGAGATACAAACTGGGGCACGGAGACCGGTGCGAGCGATGCGCCGCGCACGATATAGTCAACCCGCTCGGTTTCGAACCGGATCGCACTGATGTTGCCGTTGATCAGGCTGACCAGCGACTTCGCTTCCTTTTGCACATTGGGTGAAAAAGGAATCGGCTGGCCATGGCCGAGCGCAGCCCCCACTTTTTCGTACGCGGTAATCACGGCGTCCACAGCGGGAGCCGGGCCGATTCCTTTTACGCTGGCGATTGCGCTGCCGGACTGCAGGTTATCGATCTCCCACTCGATACCAACCCCGGGCGCAAGTTCACCACCCAGCGACCCGAGCAGCCGGCTCACGTGTTTGACGGCCTCCGCGAAGTCACTCAGCGTCACGCGGCCATCCAGAACTATGGTGAGGGTATCGATCATGCCCGAATTCTACACCTCAGCCTTACAATGGAACATCCCGGGGGCGGCCGACCGGGACGCGATCAATGCCGGAATCGAGGACTCCTTACCTCGAAAATCGAAAGCCAATCCTCCATTTTTCAAGGCAGCTGAGGGAGGAAAGGAATGAAATGACCGAAGTCTCGGAACGCAGCCTGGAGGCCGCCGTCGAGTGTGCGTTGCTGCGGTACGGGCCGGACGCATGCCCAGGAGACGAGAAGCTGCATGAGGCGCGGGCACCCTTTGGCGATACGATTCCGGGCGGCTATCGGCGCCGGGCTCCCGATGAGTACGATCGCGCGCTTTGCCTGCTGCCGCGTGACGTCATTGACTACATCCTCGCCACGCAGCCGAAGGAATGGAACAAGCTGGAGCAGCAACACGGGTCGGCGCTGCGCGAAAAGTTTCTGAAGCGATTGGCGCACGAGATCGAGCGGCGCGGCGCGCTCGATGTCTTGCGTCACGGCATCAAGGATTCCGGAACGAAATTCGCGCTGGCGTACTTCCGGCCTGCGAGCGGTTTGAACGAGGAAACGCGCCGGCTGCACGCCGGCAACCTGTTTTCCGTAGTTCGGCAGCTGAAGTACAGCGAGACCTGTGAGAAGTGTCCTGATATTGTTCTGTTCCTGAATGGCATCCCGATCTTCACGGCGGAGCTGAAAAATCCGTTGACTGGCCAGCGGGTCGAGGACGCGATCCGGCAGTACAAGAGAGACCGCGATCCGCGCGAGCCGCTCTTTTCGTACGGGCGCTGCCTTGCGCATTTCGCGGTTGATCCCGAG
>JBBDWZ010000203.1:0-19761 GCA_040902615.1 Gemmatimonadota bacterium
AGAAGAGCGGCATACGCGATAGCGTCATTCCAGGCGCACGCATCCGCAGAATTGCAACCGCGATTTCCGCCGCCGCGCCGATGGCCGCGATCTCGGCCACACTGAGACCAATGTCCCAGAAGTCCATGTTGAGTCCAGGCGACCACTCGACGTTGTTGAGTGGCAGGTAGGCAAACCAGCCGCCGTTGGGCGCTAGCTGGAACAGGAAGCTCGAGTACAGGAAGATGCCGCCGAACACGTAGGTCCAGAACGAGAACGCGGTCAGGCGGGGAAACGGCATGTCACGCGTGCCCAACTGGAGTGGCAGCAGGTAGTTGGCCAGCGCTTCGATGAATGGAATGACGAACAGGAACATCATCGTCGTTCCGTGCATCGTGAACAGCTGATTGTAGGTCTCGGCGCTGACGAACGTATTCTCCGGGCGGCCAAGCTGAATGCGCATGAGAATCGCCAGTGCGCCACCGATCAGAAAGAACGCGAAGCCCGCGATCATGTAACGCGTCGCGATCGGGATGTTGTTGACTTCCCGGATCACGCCCCACACGCCTCGGGCCTTGCTCCAGGTCGCGTCGAATCGGTTGCGCTCTGCCTCGGTCAGATCCGCCGGCGGCCGGAAGATCGAAAGATCGGTGGACATCAACGCAGCGTGGTCAGAAAGGCGTTCAAATGCTGCAGCGTGCCAGCGTCGAGCTCGGGGTTGGGCATGAGGTTGCCGGGCTTGATCACCTGTGGCGCGGTCAGCCATGCCGCGCGATGGCCGACGTAATTGGGCAGCGTGCCTGCCGCCAGCGAGCGACGCGCGGCGAGGTGCGTCAGATCCGGACCGCTCACACCGCGGGCCGGCGTGCCCCGCACCGTGTGGCAGCTGGCGCATCGAACCAGGAACGCGCGATAACCGAGCTCGGCCTGACCGCCTGCCGGAGGCAGCTGCGCCGGCTCACGCTCGTGGGCCAGCCAGGCGGCGAACGCAGTGGGCTCGTGCACAACCACGTGAAGGGCCATGCGCGCGTGCTGCAATCCGCAAAACTCCGCGCACTGTCCGCGATAGACTCCCGGCCGATCTGCGTGCAGCCAGGTCACATTCACGCGGCCCGGAATCAAATCCACCTTCCCGTTGAGTCGCGGCACCCAGAAGCTGTGGATGACATCGGTCGAGATTAGATGGATGCGCACTCGCCGGCCGGCGGGAATGTGGATCTCGTTGGCCGAAATGATTGCGGATTCTGCTCGCGGATCGAGGTAATTCACCCGCCACCACCAGCGGTTTCCGGTCACTTCGATCGCGAAATCGGTCTGCTCGCCACGTCGCGCCAGGAAAGCCAGCAGTGCAACCGATGCGAAAAAAATCGCGGTGATCACTACGGCAGGGATGCCCGCTCCGGCAACTAACACCCAGCGTGTCGCGCGCTCTTCAGGATTGGTCGATCCCCGATCCGCGGTCCCCGATCCGCGATCCACGATCTCCGAATCCACGGGCGCGGTCCGTCGGCGCAGCGTGGCCCAGAGTAGCGCTCCGCTGACGGCAAGAATCACCGCCAGAGAAACCAGAAGCAGAGCCATGGTCAGAGAATGAATCGCGCGGGCGCCCTCGCCACTGGGCTGCAACGCCGATTGCGGGCCCGCACAGCCAGCTGTCAACGCGAGCCAGAAAGGGGCCGGTAACCGTACCCGCATCCTGACGCAGCTCAGGTCAGGTCGAGGGACGCTAACGCGCGCGGGATTGTTCGTTGCCTGTTCCATCACGGTTACCCGTTGTGGCTACTTCGCTCAGAAGCTGCAGCCACTGTTTGAGCCCGCTGAACACGAGAAACTCGGCGTGCACTCGTAACTGCGCATTGCGGCCCCATTCATCGAGCCGGTCAGAATCGCTCAGCATATCGTGCACCAGCCGCGCAACCGACGTGGTGTCTTCGGGATCCTCGGCCAGCCGGCCATCGATTCCGTCACGTACCTGCAGCCGCACACCAGCCGCTCGGGCGCTGCCGAGGATGGGCACCCGCTTCCACATGGCTTCAGCCACGGTCAATCCGAAACCTTCGCGCAGGGAATTCTGCACGACGATATCCGAGCAGCGCTGCAGCGCGTTGACCATGATCGCGTTCTCCTTGCGCGACTGCATGGGCAGCGCAATCACGGCAACATCGCGCTGTACTGACTCGTCCAGTGAAAGGTATTGGGCGCGGATTTCAGCCAGCACGGACAGCGCTTCGGGATCGTCCTGAATGGAATCGACGGCCGGTCCGGCCAGTACCAGCCGTGCGAGGTCTACGCGCCGTCCGTGCCGCTCATCAACGACCTTCCATTGCCCGCGATTCAATTTCAGACGCGCGAACGCTTCGAGCAGTGGCCCAAACCCCTTGAGCCGATCCCAGCGCGATACCTGCGTGATGATCGGACGCGCCAGCAGGCCAATGTCATCGGGCTCGGTAGCTGGACCGAAAGAGCCATCCGCTTGCAGACGTTGGGCGCGGTGCTCGAAGGGCGGGTCGAGAACCGGCCAGTGCCCGACCGCCAGACCGGAATCACACAGAATCCCTACCTGTTTGTGCAGGCTGAGATCGCGATTCTTGTGACTGAGCGGATCGATGGTTGGATGAATGATCGTAGCGCGATCGCGCAGAAATTCCGGAACGTAGTCGGCCAGCGAGAAAACCGCGCGCTGGTAAGGCTTGGTGTAAGGCTGCAGGAAATCCCACGCCGCACGCGTGTGTTCTGTCTCCTCGTCCAGACCGATGTGACAACGCCAGATCGTGGTTCCGCGGAAGCCTTCCTGCACGAGCATTGAGCCAACCGCCAGTGGCTGAGGGTCGTGCACGATCAGGATGTCATCCGGCTTGATCATGCTCTGCAGCGCCGCGCAGTTCTCGCGGCTGACCCGCTCGTACAGCTCCCGATCCCTCGCGGTGGGATGCGGCTCCGCGCCGCCGTGGATCAGGTTGTGGAGTTGCTTGGTGAAGACGAAAAACTCGGGAAGCTCGGTTTCCAGCACGATCCAGCGCGCATCGACGCCGAGGTCACACAGCAGCGCTATCTGAGTCGGCAGCAATTCGGCGACGCCACCGCCAGCCGCGGTCGAGTTGAGCATCCAGACCGTGCCGCCCTGGAGTGCACTGACCGTCGCTTCCGCCTCGCTCTGCAGTGCAGCCGCCGCGGCCTGCAGGTGCGAGACCGCGGTGTAATCCGCGAGGCGGGGTCCTGGATCCAGCTTGCGTATTCGCACCATCGCCCGCGGCCGGAAGCAGGATCCGCGCCCGACGAGCGTTGCTCATCGCTGGATGTAGGGCACTCCGTCGGTAATCCACTTCGGCGCGGGATTGCCCTTGAGATAGTGGCCGAACCATTCCAGCTGCTTCTTCACGTAGTCCTGCTGGTTTGGTTTCCGGGCCAGACCGTGGTTCTCGCCGTTGTAAACGATCATGACCACGTTTTTGCCGTTGCGACGGGCCGCATTGTAAAGCTCTACGCCCTGCCCGAAATCCACGTTGCCATCCCTGTCACCATGCTCGATCAGCAGCGGCGTTGTCATCTTGTCGACCGTGAACACCGGTGAGTTGCGGATGTACGCTTCCGGATCCTGCCAGAGCGAAACCTGCATGCGCTCCTGTCCGACTTCGAAGTGACCATGCTCGGGCATGCCACTGTTGTCCGATGAATAACCATAGAAGCTGATCAGGTCGGTCAAAGCCGCACCCGCAATAGCGGCCGCAAACACACCATTCGTGTGTGTGGCCAGAAATGCGCTGCCGTAGCCGCCCCAGGAATGGCCGAACACACCGACTCGTCTCGCATCGACCAGGCCCATCGACACGGTCTTGTTGATCGCGGGAACCACGGACTCGATGGTCGACTTGCCGGGCTCGCGCGGCACGTACGTGATGTCCGGGCGCAACACGAAATAGCCGTCCTGCACGAAATTGGTGGTGTTGTACTGCTGCCGATCCGATGGCACTGTGTATTGATGCAATCCATTGGTCAGGCGCTCGTAGATGTAGACCACCATGGGATACTGGCGGCCGGCCTGGTAGTTCGCGGGATAGTACAGAATCGCCTGGGTCGGCTCACCGCGGCCATTGGCGTACTCGATCAGTTCGGCTTTGCCCCAGGCATACTCCGGCTGGAACGGATTGGTGTTGCTGACCTGCTTCGCATCGGCAAGCGCGGCTCCGCCCACGAACAGGTCGGGCGAGTCCTGGTACGACTGCCGCGTGTAGACAAAGACCTCGGCATTCTCTGCTTTGCGGAGCCCACCGATCGCTGCATCGACGAAGACCAGCTTCTCGACTCCCTTCGGCGAGAGGCACGCAATGCCGCTCTGCTTGGTACGCTCGTGTGACATGGTCAGATACTGAGGCTGGCTCAGATCGATCGTAGTTTGCTCCGGATCGAGCCGCAGGTAGCGATACGTGATCTGGTCCTCGCTGCCACGCGTGAGCCGCTTTGCCTGCGATCCATCCGGCGTGACTTCCCAGATGTCGTACTTGTCGTAGACCAGCAGGCTGCGATCGTTTGACGTCCATCCGGCAACGCCCCAGGCACGTCGGTGATGAACCGGGTGATCGTCATCTTCATCCAGGATCGGACCCGTGATCGCGACGGAAATCCTGGTCGTGGTGGCCGCGGTCAGATCCTGCACCCACCACTGGCCCTCCTTGATGAACGCCGCGTACCGGCCGGTCGGGCTCGAGCTGCCGATGCCGAAGGGTACTTTGGTCGCAAGCGCGGTGCGGGTCCCAGTCGTGACATCGATGCGATGCAGATCGTACGACGGGCGGCCGAACATGCCATCGAATTCGTACGGCTGGTCGTCCATCAGGATGGCGGTCTTCTGGCCCTCGAGCAGTATTGCGTCCGCTCGCTCATCCGAGAGCTGCTGCAGTTTGCCGGTCGCGAGTGTCCACGCGGTCAGCGCATTGCGCTCGCGCTCGCGCGCGACGTTAAGCTTCTGCGCGTATTGCGGCCTCACATCGCGATAATGCCAGACCTCGATTCCGGGCCGATCCGCCGAGTCCGCCGCTGCCTTGGCCAGCAACTTCGGTTCGCGCTTCTTCACGCCGACAAAAATCATGGAGCCATCATCGGACCAGCGCGGCCGTCGATAGGTGACTACCCGCGTGCCGGCAGCGCCTGCCAGTGTGAAGCTCTGCGGTTTCGGCGAGCCGAGGCCGCGCCATGCCAGCACGGTCTGCGCGGTATCGCTGAATGCGGTGTCGACGCGCGCCCGCATCACGACCAGGTCGTCGGACTTGCGGCGCCAGGTCAACCCGCTGTACCGAGTCTGCTGTGAGTCGAGCACGCGCAACGCGCCGGTAGCCGGGTCGTAGAGCTGCACACCATTTCCGGCCTGCGTCTCGCCCTCAATCGCCAGCGCCAGCATGGTGCCTCGATCCTGCCAGGCGTACTCCGCCACATTGCCGAACAACATTTCGATGCCGCTGGCCAGGTTGCGCACAACCACGTCCGCTCCCCTGCTCCGCCGTCCGGTCGGCGCGTACTTGCGATACGTGAGATGGGTGCCGGGATAGTTGAAGCTGTACGACTGCACATCGTCGATGGTTACGGCCTGACCACTGCGCAGATCGACCAGTCCGATCTTGTCACGCACGGGCTGGTTCTGTCGAACCAAACGCGTGCGCTCCGCTTCCGTGACCGTGATCCGGTAGGCCAGCCAGTTTGCCGTGCGCGAGAAGTTTGCCTGATCGGCCATCTTGACCACGCGCGTGGAGTCCTCCCGGAGCAGGCGGTAACGCAGCTCATTCTCGCCGCTGCCACGCGCGATCTGATATGCGATCCACTTGCCGTCGCTCGATAACGAGCTCGCCCCGAGTGATTCCCATTTCGGCGCATCCACCAGTGAAACGGTCTTGGACTGTGCAGCCGTCAACTGAGGAAAAAGCACGGCGGTGAGTATCAGGATTGGGCGCATGACGACTCGCTTTTCGAATGCCAGAATGGATTATCCACGATATATCGCACGTGGAGGTCTGCACCACCATTCCGGCGGCCGTCCACGACTTCGGCGCGACACGGGGCAGGGAGCGGATCTGCAGGCTGCTCAAATGGGCGTCCAACCCGCCCAATCCGCTCAATGGGAACGTCCGGCTCAGCCGGCAGTCCGCACCAATGGGCGTGGGAACAGCCGGCGGCACTTGAAGGGTTGGATACTTTATACAATATTGCATTTTCGTTCCGCCCGAAGCCGATTCCGGCGGTTGCTGCAAAACACCAATCCCCTGCACCGATGCAACCTGGAGAGTCTTTCCGCAGGGGCGTAGTTGGTAACCTGACGAGTATCCCAGGCCCCCGGCCGGGCCTTCCTGCCGTGCCTTTTTCGTTCACGTATCACGGAGTTCTGCCATGAGAACCAAGATCCTCTGTTGTGCGCTCTTCCTTCTGGGCCTGCTGCCGGTTGCCGGTGTGGCTCAGTCGACTGGGCAAGTCGCTGGAGTCGTCACATCGACCGCCGGACAGCCCCTCGCCGGGGTCCAGGTCACGGTGCTTGGGACACAGCTGGGAGCGGTGACCGGCGCCGACGGGCGGTATTCGATCGCCAACGTTCCGGTCGGTCCTCGCGCTGTACAGGCCATTTCACTCGGCTACGCCTCGACCGAGCAGGTCGTCAACGTCACTTCCGGCTCGACCGTCACCGCCAACTTCCGGTTGGAAGACCGGGCCATCGCGCTGAAGCAAATCGTGGTGGTCGGCTACGGCACGCAGCGCCGCGAGCAGGTCACGGGCGCGGTGGCGTCGGTCACCTCCGAGGATTTCGTGGCGGGTCCGGCGCGTGACGCCGCCGCCCTGATCGCGGGAAAGATTGCCGGTCTGCAGATCAGCCAGCCCACCGGCAACCCGCGTGGCGAATCCGAGATTCGATTGCGCGGAACAACCACGCTCAACGCCTCCTCCGAACCCCTGGTAATGATTGATGGCGTGCCGGGCTCTCTTGAAACCGTGCCCGCGCAGGACATCGAATCGATCAGCGTACTGAAGGACGGCTCCGCCGCGGCGATCTACGGCTCACGCGCAACCAACGGCGTGATCCTGATCACGACCAAGCGGCATATGGGCGGTGCGCCCACGCTGCGCTACGACGGCTATATCAGCCAATCGCGGCTCTATCGAACACCGGACTTCCTGACGGCGGCGGATTATCGCCGTCTCGCAGCTGAGGGACGCGGATTCGATGACCTGAAGTTTACCACGAACTGGCAGGACGAGGTCTTGCGCCAGCCGTTGAGCCAGAGGCACAACCTTTCAATCAGCGGCGGCGCGCTCAACACGAATTACACGGCCGCCCTCGATTTCGACGATGCGGAGGGCATATTCAACCGATCCGACAATCAGGAGCTGACGGCCCGGGCCAACATCCGGCATTCGATGTTCAACGGCAAACTCGAGGCGGAAGGCACGTTCCTGAATCGCACGGAAACCGCCTATGATGGTACCGGCTTCAACGGCATCTGGCGGCAAGCTCTCATTCGTAACCCCACCGATCGGGTACGCAATGACGAGGGGAAATGGCAGGAAACGGCTGGCTACATGTACACCAATCCCGTTCAGTCCATCGAAGAGGCCAATGGTGAGTTCGAAGGGCGTGTGCAGCGCCTGCACGCACGCCTGACGCTCCGGCCCATCTCTCAACTGAGCCTGTCTCTGCTGGCTGGGAGCACGCGGGCGAGTGAGCTGCGCGGAAGCTCAACTACGTTCCAGCACCCCAGCAACACCGTGAGCGCAAGCGGCGGGACCGCGTCACGCTCGGTCGAATCGGAGCGCGATCGTATTGCAGAATTGACCGCTACCTTCGCCGACAACTTTAGGAACCACAATGTCACGCTGTTAGGTGGCTATGGGTACCAGGATGAGATGGACGAAAACTTCGGCGCGAGCAATTCGCGGTTCACGACCGACCAGTTCGACTGGAACTCGTTGCAGACCGGGACGGGCGTCCGCGACGGCGTGAATGGCCCGCCGAGCAGCGGCAAATCGGACTCCAAGCTCATCAACTTCTTCGGCCGCCTAAACTACGACTACAATAACCGGTACCTGCTGATGGTAAGCGTGAACCGGGAGGGCAGCTCGAAGTTTGGTGCCGGCAACAAATGGGGTGTGTTCCCCGGCGTTTCGGCGGGCTGGCGGATCAGTGAGGAAAGCTTCATGAACCGCTTCTCCTTCATTGATGACCTGCGCTTGCGCGCCGGCTGGGGTGTCACCGGGATTGCCCCGAACGGTTCCTACAATTCGCTAAACACCTACAGCTATACCAACGACCGAATGCTGGTCAATGGCGCATGGGTTCAGGGCTATCGTCCGACCCGCAATGCGAATCCGAACCTGAAGTGGGAAGAAAAGACCGAGATCAACGTCGGTATGAACTTCGCCCTGTTCGGCAGCAAGCTGAATGGCGCGATCGACGTGTACGAGCGTGAGACCAACGACATGCTCTATAACGCGTCCGTGCCGGTGCCGCCGTTCCAGTTCTCGTCCATTACGGCCAACGTCGCCAAAATGAAGAACAATGGCGTCGAAGTGGAGTTGGGCTACGACCTGGTCAACCGGCCCGGCTTACGCTGGACCACCAACGCAAACTGGTCGCACAACACCAACAAGCTGGTGTCGCTCTCGAGTGAAGTATTCCAGGCTGCCGACTGCTTCAATGGCGGCGGCACGGGCGAGCCCATTCAGCAGAGCACGCACCGCACGTGCGTGGGTGACCCGGTTGGCAACTTCTTCGGTTGGGAGTCGGTCGACATCACCGATGAAGGCAAATGGATCGTGCGGACGGCGGACGACAGCCTCACCTCGGCGTTCCGGTCTGGCGACCGGCGCGTGCTCGGCAATGGCATTCCGAAGCAGAACTTCGGGTGGAACAACGATGTCCAGGTCCGGAATTTCGACCTCAGCGTGAACATGCGCGGAGCGGCCGGCTTCCAGGTCCTCAATTTCCTGCGCATGTACTACGAGAATCCGAGCATCACGCAGTACAACATGCTGCGGAGCGCCTTCCACAAAGTGTACGGCAAGACCGAGCTGAGCAATTCGCTCGTGTACGTGAGCTACTACGTGGAGGATGGCGATTACATCAAGCTCGACAACGCCACGCTCGGCTACACGGTCCCCAGGGGCTCACTGGGCAAATTGTCCAGCGCGTTGTCCGGCGTGCGCTTCTATGTTTCCGGCCGCAACTTGTACACGCTCACGGGCTACAAGGGCCTGGATCCGGAAGTCGATACCTCTTCGGCGTTTTCACCCGGAAACGACAACCGCGATTGGTATCCCACGATTCGCACGTTCACTGTGGGTGCGACGTTCACGTTTTAAGTAACGCTCAGGCGACGTCAGACTTTTAACGCGCTCGTTGAGCGCCAAAAGGAAATAAATCCATGCGAGTCCTTACGGCAAAGCACTTGAGTCTTGCGGTCCTGATGGCTGCAACACTCGGCAGCATCTCCTGTACGAATCTCGACGAGAATCCGTACACGGCCATCACTGACGTAAACTTCAACCCGACAGCCGCGGATCTGCCGCTGCTGATGGCGCCCGCCTACGCGCCGCTCCGTAACAGCTGGATGAGCTGGTACGGCATGGTGGATTGGCAGGAAGAAACCGCGGACGCGTTCCTGACGCCGGAGCGTCCGAACGGGTGGGATGATGGTCAGATCTATTACCAGAACCATCAACACGCCTGGACCCCGGTAGGTCCAGGGATGGCGACGGGCCAGTGGGGGAACTTCTACAACGGCATCCTGCACGCGAACCGCGTGATCTACCAGCTCGAGAACGACATCATTCCGGTGGATGCGGCGACCAAGACCGGCACCATCGCCGAGCTTCGTGGCCTGCGTGCGTACTACTACTCGCTGCTGCTCGATCTTTTCGGCAATGTCCCGATCGTCACCGACTATACCGACCAGACTGTACCCGAGCAGAAGACCCGCGCCGAAGTCTTCGATTTCGTGACCAAGGAATTCGAGGCCGTGATTCCAGGCCTGTCGACCGCCACGGGCTACCCGGCGATGCATGGCCGTATGAACCAGTTTGCGGCCAAGGGGCTCCTCGCCCGCATCTACCTCAATGCGCAGGTGTACACGGGGACGGCGCAATGGGAAAAGGTGCTGACCTTGACCAACGAACTGATCAGCTCGGGCAAGTTCCAGCTGGACGCCACCTATCGCGGCGCGTTTGCCAGAAACAATCACCTTTCGCCCGAACTCATCTTCGCCGTTCCGTACGATGCCGTGAATGCCACACAAAGCAATTTCCACATGAAGACGCTCAAGCCCGATCTCCGATTCGCCCTGGGCCTGACCACCGGTCCTTGGGGCGGCAGCGCCGGCAACCCGCAATTCGTTGACACGTACGATCCGGATGACGGCCGTTTGGCGGACACCTGGCTCATGGGCGAGGTGTACGAAGCCACGAATTCGGGCCGCTGCCCGAGCTCACAAATCCCGGGGCGGTGCGGCTACACGTTCCAGAAGCACGTATCCGGTATGCGCCACGACAAGCCGAGCCGGATTGTCCAGTTCTACGAGGGATTCCCGGTTCGCAAATACGAGATCTACAACGGGCAGACCGGTGCGTCCGACGTCGATTATCCGGCGCTCCGTTACGCCGACGTGCTCCTGATGCGCGCCGAGGCGTTCCTGCGCACCGGTCGCGCTGGTGAGGCCGCAACGCTGGTCACCCAGGTCAGACAGCGCAACTTCAAGGGTACGGCCGCGGCCAAGGCCACGGTGACCGGAGCTGAGCTCATGCAGGGCAGCCGATACAACTATGGCTGGTATGACGTCGATGGCGTGGTCAAGACCGGCCCGGGCGGCACGCCGACAACCAACGGTGGCGCGGACATTCAGTACGGTCGTTTCCTGGATGAGTTGGGCTGGGAATTGGCCATCGAAGGGCAACGGCGTCAGCAGCTGATCCGCTTCGGTGTGTATACCAAGAAGACGTGGTTCAACCACACGCCAAATGGGGATTTCAGGATTCTGTTCCCGATCCCGCAAAATCGTCTGGACACGAACAACAAGATGAAGCAGAACCCGGGGTATTAGTCTTCCGGAAATCGAACGCATCGGGTAACGTCTGTTGACGCGGACGTTACCCGGTCCCGTGATCCGGGCTGCGCGGCAGCCCAGGATATGCCCCATTTTTTGCAGGCGCGCTCTTTCCTTTGGAAGGGTGCGCCAGCATCCATCCTGCCCGTGAAGAAAACGAGCTTTGGATACCCGCATCCGGCGCCGCGCCGGTAAAGGCTACGATGATGACTGCGAAAACATTGGTACTCTCCGGAGCCTGCGCGTTCCTGATCGGTGCGTGCGGTAGCCCCGGACTTCCGCCCGCCGGCCCTGCACCGGGCGACGTCGACGTCGGCCGCGGCACGCAGCACGAGGGCAAGGTGACGGGTGCGGTGACCAGCGTAGAGGCCGACAAGATTGGACGCTCCGCTCCTCATCGCATCGAGGAACTGCTCAAAGGCAAACTCTCCGGCGTTCAGGTCATCACCAAGCCGAATGGTGACTATGCCTTCCGTGTCCGTGGCGGCAATACGACGCTGATGGAAGGTGAGACCTCGCAGGATGCGCTGGTTTTGGTCGACGGTGTGCCGACCGATGCCTCGACTCTCAAGGCGGCGCTCTCCGGATTGACCCCGGACGACATCAGGCAGGTGAGCGTCCTGAAAGATGTCGCGTCCACCTCCATGTACGGAATCCGTGGATCGGCTGGTGTCATTCTCATCAACACAAAACGGCGGTAACCACCATTCACCGGGCGATCGGCCCGGAAGGCGGTCGGGATGTCGCTCTTTCGAAGAACCAGGCTGGTAATGGCGAGTGAGTGCGTTGCCCTGCTGACAGGGTGCGCTGCGCCCGGTTTGCCACCCGCGGGCCCTGGACCCGGCGAGGTCGAAGTGGGACACGGGACACGGCCCGAAAAGCAGGTGACCGGTTCGATCTCGTCGCTGAATGAAAAAAAGCTCGGCGGCGATCGACCGATCAAGATGGAAGAATTCCTTCGGGGGCGTGTTCCCGGTCTCGAGGTGGTGAAGGGCAGGCTGCGAATCCGGGGCACGAATTCGCTAATGTCGCAGCAGGCGCCGCTGATCGTAGTCGACGGTATACCCATGTCATCCGCTGATCTGGACGTGGCCCTCGCAGGTCTCACACATAAGGACATCCGGCAGGTAGACGTCCTGAAGGATGTCGCTTCCACTGCGATCTACGGCCTGCGTGGCGCGGGTGGCGTGATCGTGATCAACACCTGGCGCTAGAAAGCGCAAAACAAATTCGCATAGCTTCCGCCATTCCGCTGTTGCTGCTGGGTTGTACGGACGCCAAGCAGACCATAGCGCCGAGCTTTGCACCGTTGTTTCCGCCGGTCACGGGCAACCTGATGACGATCTCCTCGCCGACGTTGGAAGACCTGAACGGCGACGGTGTGTCTGACATTGTCTTCGGCAGCGGGTACGAGCGCGTGCAGATCCGGAATGGTGAATTCGTGTTCACTCCGGAACCGGAGATTTCCGGATACGTGATCGCGGTTTCCGGTGCAACCAACGCGGTGCTCTGGCAGGTACCGAATCGCCGCTACGCGTTCACTTCCCCACGGTTCAGTGATCTCAACCGCGATGGCACCGCTGATGTCGTCATGGGTGGACGCGAGGGCGCGTTCAGTGCATTCAGCGGCAAGGATGGCGCGCTGCTGTGGCGGGTGACACCCGAGTCTATCGCTCCGTCATCATTTCCGTACAACTTCTTCACACCCGCGCTGATTCGGGATGCAAATCGGGATGGCATTGCAGATCTGATCGCGGTCTATGGTGGCGACGATCTCAAGAAACCAAAAGAGCCGCGCGGACCGAGCTATGTCGCGGTCATTTCGGGCGTGGACGGCGCGGTTCTGCACGTCCATCCGTCACCGGACAGTGGCGAGATCTATTCTTCTCCGGTCGTATACGAGCGCACCGATGGCGCCGAGTGGCTGCTTTTCGGTACGGGCGGAGAATCGCTCCCCGGAGCAGCGTACCGCGTACCAGTGGCCGCACTGCTCGATGAAACGTTCGCCTCCAGAATCGAGCGGCTGGTTCCACGGGGCGAGAAAGGTGTCATCGCGCCGGCCACCTTGGTCGAGCTGACCGGCGATACCGAGCCCGATATCGTGATCAGCGGCTTCGATGGTCGGTTGATCGTGCTGGACGGGCTCACCGGGAATGCACTCTGGCAGCGTCACGATAGGAACGAGGAAGCGTATCACTCGCCCGCGGTGGTGCGACTCGCGCCCGACGGCCGATTAGGTCTCTTCCTTTCACGCGGAATCGGCGTGTTCCCGAATTATGCGGGGACAGCGCACCGTCTGCTGGACGCGAAGGATGGACGAGCCTTGTTCGAGTACAAGGACGTCTACTATCCAGCCGGTGCTCCGCTGGCGGTAGATCTGAATGGTGACGGCTTCGATGAGCCCATGTTCTTCACGACGCGGTTCCCGAACGCGGAAGGGGGACGCATTTACATCCTCCAGACGTCAGGCAAATTGATCGCGCACGAGATTCCCCTCAATTCAACGAGTACGCCCGTGATTGCGGACCTGCGCGGCAAAGGCACCCTCGAGCTGATCATGACATCCTGGATGCTGCAGCCGGGGGCAGACAGTCTGACCTGGCGTGACCTGCGCTGGCAATTGCATCGCATGGACCTGAACGCGAAAACGCCGTCGTTCCTGGGTTGGCCTGGATACATGGGCACTCACACCGATGGGAAGTACCGTTCGCCAGCCAGAGCCGCGCAGTAACTTCCGCGGCACACCGCGGCGCAACCCGGAACCTGAGGCCGTTAATTTGAATTTGAATTCGACATTTGAATTCGAAATTGAATTTGAACTTCGTTCCTCGGCCCGGCTACGCGTGTTACTCACCTCAGCGCTGATCGCAACCCTTGGCTGCAGCGAATCACGGGAAGCCGCACCGGTCACAAGGCCGAGCTTCGATTCGGTCTTCCCCGCCCTGACCGGCGATCTCATGTCCATTTCATCACCGCGCGTAGTAGATCTGAATGGCGATGCGGCTTCCGAGATCGTATTTGGTATCGGCGTGCCGCGCGTGCAGCCGCGAAACGGCGTGTTCGTATTTACCAACACACCGGATCCACCCGGCTTCGTGCAGGTCGTCGACGGCACCACCAATCGCGTGCTCTGGAAAGCTCCGCATACGGGAGATGCGTTCACGACCCCGCAATTCGCGAAGCTCAATAACGATGATGTGCTGGATGTCATCATGGGAGGCAGAGAGGCTGCGTTAAGCGCGTTCAGCGGAACCGATGGCGCCTTGCTGTGGCGCGTCGACCCGCAGAAGGTGGCTCGCACGCCGGTCCCCTACAACTTCTTCACGCCGGCGGTTGTGCGTGATGTCAACGGCGACGGTGTTGCGGACCTGGTGGTCGCGTATGGCGGCGATGATACGCGGCTCCCCAGCGCGGCGCGCGACGCCGGCCACCTGGTCGTCGTTTCCGGAATCGACGGGAAAATCCTCGCGAGCCACCGGACGCCGGATGGAAAAGAGACGTATTCCGCAGTCGTCGTGTACGAGCGGCCGGATGGCCAGGATTGGGTCATCTTCGGCACCGGCGGCGAGACGCATGGTGGCGCCGCCTACCGCGTGCCGGTGTCGGCGCTGCTGGACGGCACCTTCGCTCAGCGCTGTGAACTGCTGATTGCGCCCAGTGCAACCAAAGGCGTGCTGGCACCCGCAACGCTCCTCGAGCTCAACGGTGATGACGAACTGGACATCGTGATCAGCACGTTCGATGGCCGGCTCGCTGCCGTGAATGGAGCAAACGCAAGGCTACTCTGGCAGCAACACCAGGCCGATGAAGAATCGTATCACTCGGCTGCCGTCGCGAGAGTGGCGCCGGATAGCCGTCCCGGCCTGATGATTTCGCGCGGGATCGGCAGCTTCCCACGCTACACCGGCAGCGTGCACCGGCTGCATGATGCGGCCGACGGGCGCGTACTTTACGAGTACCGCAACACATCATCTCCGGGCGGTGCGCCGCTGGCCGTCGATCTGAACGGTGATGACATCGACGAGCCGTTTTTCTTCAGCGTGAAGTTTCCAAACGGCGTGGGCGCGCGCATTCACGTATTGCAGGCGGCCACGAGGATGTTGATTACCTACGATCTTCCGACTAACTACTGGACCACGCCGGTGATCGCCGACGCGCGCGGCAAAGGCAGCCTGGAGCTGATCGGGCTCTCCTGGCTGCAGGATGCGGACACGATTCCGGAATGGACGGGCGTGCAGTGGCACCTGTTGCGGCTGGATCTCAACGCCAAGCCGCCCGAAACCATGACCTGGTCGGCGTACATGGGCACGCACTCCGATGGGCACTACCGACCCCGTTGGGTCGGTGGAACGCCGAACGGCTCCTCGCAACGACGTCGCCGGTAATCCCGGAAGCACCCCCCGGCCACAACCGGGTTGACCCGGGGATTACGGCTAATTAGTTTTGTGATTAGCGAGCAAGCGGGTCTTCCCGTGCACCAAGAACAGAGGGTCCTGGGCGTATTGCTCCGGGGCTTTTTTTGTTTTCGCTACTGCGTGGAGAACGGTTCTCCGCGCCATACAGGTGATCGAGCGGTACGGACTACCGGCACCCCCGATACACCAACTTTCAAAGGGAGTACGGTATGCGTACCAGCGGGACAGTGAAGTGGTTCAATGACGCCAAGGGCTTCGGTTTCATCACACCGGCCGACGGCAGCAAGGACTGCTTCGTTCACCACAGCGCCATTCAGGGTAACGGCTTCAAGACGTTGGCTGAAGGCGAAAAAGTCGAGTTCGATGTCGTGCAGGGAGCCAAGGGTCCCTCGGCTGAGAATGTGACGAAGGTGCGTTAATCGCGCACTTGGTGGTGAAGAAAAGAAGCCGGCCATTCCGATTGGAGTGGCCGGCTTTTTTTGTCAGACCGCCACGCGGGGTGCGACCAGTACGTTGGCGGATGAGGCAAAGAACGGTGCGGCGACGATGTCGATGAGCTTGAGCTCGAGGATTCGGTTGCCGTCACTGGCCTTGCCCGCCAGCCGGGTGACCTGGGCCAGGCCAGCCGCACAGTAAACGCGATCACCAATGACTGGTGCGGTGGTGGCGCCACTCACCCAATCAGGATAGGCAGTGTTATCGACCTGGAGCTGTTCCGGCCGGATCCGCTTCGAGTTGTTAAAATTTGCCATGTGGGGCCTTTCGGGAGGGCAATACATCGCCCGCAGTGTGGGGTCAGCGGTGACCTCACGCTGCGGGCTTTCCCGAAATCTAGCGCCGCAGGCACGATTTATACAGCCCCGGCGACTCCCAACCCGGCCTCCGACGCGGTTTTAGCGTTTTTCGAGCTCCGCCCTGAGCCGGATCGTTTGGACGTGGCATTCGTCTTTTGTGGCCACGACCCCGCTTCGGCGCCACTCGCGATAGTCGGGGTGCCGGACCAGGACCGTATACGTACCCGGCCGTTCATAGGCCGCGGAAATGCTCGGTACGCCAGTGGTATGCACGGACGCGGTATCGGCATAACTGCCCGCCATTGCGATCACGGTAGCATTCTGCGAAACCGATTGGCCGGTGGTCGCATCCACCGGTTCGACCGTGATTGCGGGCCGCGCTTCCATGGTACACACAACCCCGCCCGGCGCGGGCAAAACGGGCTCGGGGGCTGGGGGCCCGCCGCATCCCAAAACGGTCGCGCCCGCGGCGATCAGGATCAGAGATTGACGTATCATTTTGCTGCCTCCTCGTTAGAAATCAGCGACGTTGCAACTCACGAGCCGCCGACTGGCAGCAACCAGCAGTGGCTTGGCTGCAACGACTGGCGGGTTCGCTGCGGAACCGTGCTCCGCTCGGGACGGCCAGTGTACCTTCGCCCCCATCTCGTTACAGGATGAGCCAGATGCTCGAACGATTCGGCCAGGACGTCGCTTTTGCGATCCGCACACTGCGCAAGGCGCCGGTGTTCTCGACCATCGCGATCCTCACGCTGGCCCTCGGCATTGGTGCCAATACCGCCATTTTCAGCGTGATCAACGGTGTGCTGCTCAAGCCCCTGCCGTTCACCAACGGCGAGCGCATTGTGCACGTGCAGCAGCCCGCGACTCGCGCAGATCAGCCCGACGTCCAGTTTTCGCCGCTCGAGCTTGCCGAGTATCGCGCGCAGAGCCGCAGCTTCGAGCAGCTGGTCGAATACCACACCATGTCATTCAATCTGATTGGCAAAGGCGAGCCGTATCGCGTGCAGACCGGCGTCGTCTCGGCCAACTATTTCGACGTGCTTGGCATTGCGCCGTTGCACGGCCGTACCTTCCGTGCGGGCGAGGATGCCATCGGCGCGGCGCCCGTGCTGGTGCTCAGTCATGAATTCTGGCAGACCAGGCTAGCTGCTGATCCCGGTATCGTGGGCCAGACGGTCGAGATGACCGATCGGCTGCACACCGTAATCGGCATTCTGCCACCGCTGCCCCAGTTCCCGAATCAAAACGACGTCTTCATGCCGGTGTCATCCTGTCCGTTCCGTTCGAGCGACTTTGTGCGGAACACGTACAACGCGCGCATGGTCACGGTGTTCGGTCTGCTCAAGCCTGGTGCAAGTGTGGAAGCGGTTCAGACCGATCTTGCAACCGTGGCCAGCCGCCTGCACGCCGAGCACGCCGCGGATTATCCGGAGTCGCAAGGCCTGACTACCAGCGCCACGCTGCTGCGCGAGGAGATGACGGCTACGGCGCGTCCTACACTGATCCTGCTGATCGCGACCGCCGGCTTCGTGTTGTTCATCGCCTGTGCCAACGTGGCCAACCTCATGCTCGTGCGATTTGTTCGGCGCCGGAACGAACTGGTCGTGCGCAGCGCATTGGGTGCCGAGCGCCGTCGTCTGATCCAGCAACTGCTTACCGAAAGCACGATCCTTTCGCTGGCCGGTGCCGCGATCGGATTGATCATCCCATTTGCGACGCGCGGGATGCTGGCGTCCTTTGCGGCGCGCTTCACACCGCGTGCGCAGGAGATCGAAGTCGACCTGGCTGTACTCGGGTTTGCTACGGCGGCTTCGATCGTGACCGGCATCGCCTTCGGCACGCTGCCCGTGCTGGCCGGCCTCAGCAACGTCGCCGATGGACTGCGCACGCGCGGCGGTCACGCAGCGCAGCGTACGACCGGCCGCCGTCGCATCGAGAACACACTCGTGGTCGCACAACTGTCGGTATCGGTCGTGCTCCTGGTGGCGGCCGGTCTGGCCGCGCGCAGCCTGTTCGCGCTCCGTCAGATCTCGCCGGGGTTCAGCGCCGAACAGGTGCTTACCATGCGGCTCACCCCCAGTCGCGACAAATACACGACCGGCGAACTTTCGCGCGGGTTCGGAGAGCAGCTGCTGCAGCGCGCCCGCGAGTTGCCGGGTGTCACGGCCGCGTCGCTATCGCTCACCTTCCCAATGAATGATGGCCAGCCGATCGTTCAGTCGTTCCAGATCGAAGGCCGGCCGGTCGTCCCGAACGAGCCGCTGCCGCGAGCCGAGTATCGCATCGTCAGCCAGGACTATTTCAACACGATCGGCGTGCCGCTGATTCGCGGCCGGCTGTTCAATGCCGAGGATCGGCAAGACGGCGTACCGGCCATTCTGGTCAACCAGTCACTGGCTCGCAGACTGGGGCAGAATGGCGATCCGATCGGCGCGCGACTCTCCGGCGATGGCGGCAGAAATTGGGCAACCGTGATCGGTGTGATCGGTGACGTACGGCAGCACGGTCTGGATCGCGACCCGGTCGACGAGATCTATCGGCCGTTCACCCAATCAGGGCTGCTCGGCGGGACCCTCATGCTCAAGACATCAGGTGACGCGGCCAGCCTGGCGCGTTCCGCAATTGCCATGGTGCGCGGCATCGATCCAACCGTGCCGATCGACAAGATCCAGACACTCGACCAGGTCCGCGACAACTCAATGGCGACCCGCCGTCTGACCGCCACGCTTCTGCTGCTGTTTGCCGGACTCGCCTTGACCCTGGCCGCGGTCGGCATGGGCGGCATGCTGGCCTTCACGGTCAGTCAGCGTACTCAGGAGATCGGCGTGCGCATGGCCATCGGCGCCCATCGCGGACAAGTACTCGGAATGGTCCTGCGTCAGGGCGGCGCGCTGATCGGCGCCGGCCTTGTCATCGGCGTGCTCGGCGCGCTCCTGCTCACTCGCTTCATGAGCGGGTTCGTGTTCGGCATCACGCCCAACGATCCCATCACGTTTGCGATTGTGGTAAGCGCATTGGCCGCGGTCGGACTCCTGGCGTGTGTGGGGCCGGCACGTCGTGCAGCGTCGATCCAGCCGATCGTGGCGTTGAGGAGTGAATAACGTGGAGGTGGTCCGCCGTTGATGCGCAAAACCTTGACCGCCTCCCTGCTGGCTGCGGCATGTTCGTCGGGCAATTCACCGACGGCAGACTGTGATCCCGACAACGGCGGTATCACGCTGCCCGAAGGCTTTTGCGCTCGCGTGTTCGCGGATGAAGTCGGCGTCGCGCGTCACCTGGTAGTACGTGAAAACGGCGATGTCTTCGTCGCGCTGGAGGATGCAAGCCATGCCAGTGCGGGGACCACGAAAATCCGGGGTGACAATGCGCGCGGCGGCGTGCTTGCGCTGCGCGATACCAACCGTGACGGCCGCGCCGACCTGCGTGTCCGCTTTGGCGAGGCGGGTGGATCGGGGATAGCGCTGCGCAACGACACACTCTTCTTCTCGACCATCACCA